>JANXAE010000009.1 GCA_025062235.1 Bryobacteraceae bacterium | reverse complement strand
GGCCAGATGCTCTGCCGGACGACTATTCTTCAGGCGGGAAACGAGCTCGCGGAAGAGCGATTCCGCACGGTCGGCGGGGGCTGGGGCAGCAGCCTGCGGAAGCGTCTCCGCTGCGGGCGTCGTGGCGGGCGCGGAATTCGGATCGGCCTCCATTCGTGCGGAAACGGGCGGCGCTGTGGCCCTGCGCCGCCCGCTCGTATTATAGCGCTAGCGGAATCCGCCGGTTACGGCGTGCCGGCCGCCACGCCGCCGGTCTTCTGCTTCTTGGTTTCGAGCGTCTTCTGCACCCAAGTGTCGGCGGTGTCCCAATCCCGCTTGTACGCTTCGGCTGTCTCCTGCAAATCCGCGCGCTGGCGGAAGAGCAGGTTCATGTAGGCCATCGCGTCGTCGTACTGCGGATCGAGCTCCAGGGCCTTCTCCAAGTACTTCATGCCGGTTTCGATCATCTCCAAGTTCTTCTGCCGGAGCTGATCGCGGACTTTCTTGTCCTTCAGAGGCCCAGGGTCTTCCGGCCGCATGCCCAGCTTGGCGCGCGCCTCGGCGTTGTCCTGGAACGCCTTGGTCCAGGCAATTACGCCCAGCGTGTAATAGGCCTCCTTGTTGCTGGGACTGACCTCGATCAGCTTCTTGTACCATTCGGCGGCGTCGTCGAACTTCTTCTGGTTAAAGTACAGCGAAGCGATCGAGGCGATGGCGACCTCGTTCTTGGGATCCTGCTCGAGTACGCGCAGGAACTCGCGATGGGCGTTCTCGGCGAACTGGAGATTCTCGGGCGACTCGGCGCCCGGAATGTACTGGACCATGTATGCGGTGGCCAGGTACAGCCGTGCCGTGGGGAAGGTCGGGTCCAGTGCGATCGCCTGCTTGAAGTGCTCGATAGCCTCGGGATAGCGGGCGCTCTTGTAGGCCTGCACCCCCTTGTTGAGGTGATCCCGGGCCCTGAGTTTCTGACACCCGGCGCTGAACGACAGGCTGGCGACGAGACAGGCGACAATGGCGATGCTTGTCTTGTTCGTCATGCTGGCTCCTGTTCGCACAAATGCAGGCGGGCCGTTACTGGCCGGCCTCGATCTTGGCAGTCATCAGCCCGATCTTGTCTATGCCGGCCCCCTTGGCGATGTCAATGGCCCGCGCGACGTACTGGAACTCCAGATCGGGATCCCCCTTGACGAAGACGACGCGCTCGGCTCGCGTTTTGAAGATCTCTTCCAGGCGGCGGCCCAGTCGGTTGAAGTCGCTGGGTTCCTGATTGATCATCACCGAATGATCCTTGTTGATCACGATCACCACGGTGCGCTGGTCGGCCGCGTCAGCCTTGGAACCGGGAGGCGGCGGCTGCGGCACGAGCGTATCCAAGCCGTAGGGGGTCGTCGGCGTGATCACCATGAAGATGATCAGCAGCACCAGCAGCACGTCAATGAAGGGCACGACATTGGGGTCGGCCACCGGGCCCTTGCCAGTACCGACTTGCATTCCCATAGGACACTCTCCTCGCGCAGCAGGCTTTCGGCCGCGTCACGGCGTGGCGGCTGCGGCTGCCGCTGCGCCTTTCTCCTTGATCTGTTCCGTCAGCAATCCGATCTGATCCACTCCGGCCGCGCGCAGGTTGTCCACGACCTCGACCACCCGTTCGTAACGGGCGCGCGCGTCGCTGCGGATGTAAACCATCTTGTCCAGACGGTTCACCAGCAGGTCCTTGACCTTGCTGGGCAATTGGTCCGGGGGCATTTGGGTGGTGCCCAGAAACGTCCTTCCGTCGCGCGTGACCGCGATCAGGATGGCGTCGTCCTTGTCGGCCGCTTGCATGGCGATCGGGTTGCGCGTTTTCACCATGTCCACGCTGATGCCCTTGGTCAACATGGGGGTGACCACCATGAAGATGATCAGCAGCACCAGCATGACATCCACCATGGGCACTACGTTCGGGGTGGAGATCGGCGGGGGCATTGCCCTTTTTGCCATCGTTGAACCTCCTCCGCGCGCATCACCCCGCGGCCGCGGGGCCCTTTCCGGGCCCCGCTCCGCCGGGTTTCAACTCGCCGGACTGGTCGCTCTTTACTTGCCGACGCGCTGCGAGCGCTTCAAGAAGTAGTCAATCAACTCGGAGCTCGAGTTGCTCATCTCGACGTCGAAGCCCTCGATGCGGCTGGTGAAGGCGTTGAACGCCCAGAAGGCCGGGACAGCCACGAACAAGCCGATGGCCGTGGCCACCAGGGCCTCGGAAATGCCGCCCGCCACCGCGCCCAAGCCGGTGGACTTTTCGGTCGAAATGCCGTGGAAGGCGTTGATGATGCCCACCACCGTCCCGAACAAGCCTACGAACGGCGCCGTGGCACCGATCGTAGCCAGCGTAGGCACGCCCCGCTTGAGTTCGGCGTGGACGATGGCCTCAGCCCGCTCCAAGGCGCGCCGAGAGGCTTCGATCTCCTCGCCGGGCAGCTCCGAGCTCATCTGGTGTGCTCGAAACTCTTGCAGACCCGCCACCACCACTTTCGCCAGATGGCTCTTCTTGTAGCGATCTGCAATCTTGATCGCCTCGTCCAGCTTGCCCTCGCGCAGCGCACCCGCCACCGCCGGCGCAAACAGCCGCGACTGCTTCCGCGCGGCGTTGAACGCCAGCACGCGGTCAATCATCACGCCGATGGACCAGGCGGACATGCAGAACAGGATGATCACCACGATCTTGGCCACCAGGCCCATCTGGTTCCACAGCGAGCGAATGTCCCAACCTACGGCCGCCTCTTGCAGCAGCAGAAACGACCAGACTTGCAATTGCAAAAGCATCTCTGTCTTCTCCTGCGAGTTGAAATTCCGTCTTGCGACGTATGGAAACCCTTTCCTATTGACTCAGTGTGAAGTTCACGTCAATCTGCGTGATCACTTCCACCGGCTCCCCATTGAGCAGCGTGGGTTGGTAACGCCATTGCTTCACCGCCTCCAGAGCCGCGGGGATCAACAGCGGGTGTCCGGAGATCACCTGCAAGTTCTGGATCGTGCCGTCCACGCCGATGACCGCCGTCAAGCGCACCACGCCCTGGATGCGCGCTTGCTTGGCCAGGGGCGGGTACACCGGTTTGGGCTGGTAGATCAGCTTGGCTTGCTGCACGTTCCCGCCCACGCGGATCCGCTGGATCTCCTTGGGCTTCTGCACCTCGACCTTGGGAGGAGGCGGCGGGGGAGCCGCCACCGGAGCCGCCGAAATGATGCCGCCGATCACGCCGCCCGGAGAGCCGCCAGGCACGCCGCCCGGAACACCTCCCACGACTCCCACCGCGCCGGCCGAAGGCGGCGGCAGCTCGTCCTCCTTGATCATGGCGATTTCCTTGGGAATCTGCCGGGGCGCCATCAAGCGTCCCGCGTCGAACTGCCGCGGAATCACTTTGACCACCTTCACGGGCGCCGCTGCGGGTGGCGGAGGCGGCGGCGGAGGCGGCGGAGGCGCCACCAGAAAACTCGTCAGGGTCCCCCGCGGGATCGTATCCGTGTAAATCAGGGGGATCAGGATAAGGATCATCACCAGTAGCGACTGGCCGATGAAGGAAACCACCACGGTCCACGGCCTGCGGGTCTTGACCGCCGTATCCAGCAAGCTCTGTTCAAACATATCCGTTGCCTTTCCCAACCCCGGGCGCCGGCCTGCCCGTGCACCAGGCTAGCCCTCTGCGCCCGTCACTTTCAAACCTGCTTCGCCACCCGGCTCGCCTTCCGGGCGGCCTCTTGCTGTTTGGACACCGGCGCCGCCTCACGGGATCCCACCCGTCTCTTGCGGCGCTCGGAAAGGTTGTGCCAGCCCACCACGATGGCACTGGCGATGAAAACCGAGGAATAGGTGCCGACGATGACTCCAACCAGCAGGGCAAGGGCCATGTTGTTCAGCACCGGCCCACCCAACAGGTAAAGCGCCAGCGCTGCCACCAACGTCGTCCCCGAGGTCATCACCGTCCGGGTCAGCGTCTGATTGATGCTGAGGTTCACCACCTCGGGCAGCGCCTGCTTGAATCGCAGCTTCAGGTTCTCCCGCACCCGGTCGAAAACCACGATCGTGTCGTTGATCGAGTAGCCGATCAGGGTCAGGATCGCGGCGATCACCGTCAGCGAGATTTCGCGGTCCAGCCAGGAGAAAACACCGATCGTGATCAGCGCGTCGTGAAAGCTCGCCACCACGGCACCCACGCCAGCCACGAACTCGAACCGGAAAGCGATGTAGACGAGCATGCCGGCCAATGCGTAGAGGGTCGCCATGAGGGCTTTTTCCCTGAGATCCGCCCCTACCTTGGGGCCAACGATCTCCACCTGGCGGATCGTGAAGGGCGCCAACGTGGCCTCCTGCTTGAGCACGCCCAAAACCGCCGGAGTCACGCCCGGCACCGCGGCCAGCTCGTCCAAGGTCGCAAGCAGGCCGGAACGCTCCCGGTCGCGGAACTCCACGATCCGGTCCGCCAGCTCCTGCAATTGTCCCTCGCTCAGGCTGATGCCCGCGCGCTGCAACGGCTCGCGCAGCCTCTCGGCCAGCGTTTCCCGTCCCGCGTTGTTCAGGTCCAGCTTGCCCTTCTCGGGTGCGAACCGCTCGGCCAGCGTTTCGGTGATCATGCGCCGCGCCAAGTCCAGCTCCTGTTCGCTGCGCATCTCCGTGCCGATGATCACCTCCCGGGTGCCGGTCATCTCCTGTACAGTCACCTCGCCCGGGACCCGCCCGAGCAAGGCTCTCCGGATCTGCTCGAGCGGCGGCTGCTCGCGGAACTTGACGTAGACCAGCGTGCCGCCGCGGAAGTCAATGCCCCACTTCGGCCCCCCTTTCAGGGCCAGGCTCAGCAGGGTCGCCGCGATCAGCACGAGCGACAAGAACACGCCCGCCGGCATCAGGCGGATCCAGTTGATCTTGGGTTCGCGGAATAGCTCCATTGCGTCAGCGCGAGCCGGCGTTTCCGGGTTGGACACCGCCAGCCTGCGGAAAGTTCCCCTCCGCAGACAAGAAAATAGCACAACCGCAACAGCCCGAGGGCCCCCGTCCCTCAAGCTGCGCGGGGCGCTGCCCGACCCTCACCGCGGCCCGGCCTCCCTGGCTCATATGCTCAGCGAGACGACCTCCCGCTTGCGGAAGAGGATCCAGTTGAAGATCGTGCGCGAGACGAACACTGCGGTGAAGACGTTCGCAACCAGCCCTACGACCAACGTCACGGCGAACCCTTTGACGGGCCCGGTCCCGAACATGAAAAGGAAGGCGCAGGAAACCACGGTTACCACGTGCGTATCAATGATCGTAATGAAGGCGCGGTCGAAGCCGGCCTCCACGGCCGCGATCACGCCCTTTCCCGCCCGAAGCTCCTCGCGGATCCGTTCGAAGATGAGAATGTTGGAATCCACCGCCATGCCCAGGCTGAGCACGAATCCGGCGATGCCCGGCAAGGTCCAGACCGCCTCGAAGTAGCTCAGCGCGGCCAGCGTCAACAGTCCGTTCATCAGAAGCGCCACGACCGCATTCACGCCGCTCAGGCGGTAATAGACCAGCATGATGGTCACCACCAGGATCAGCCCGAGCACGCCCGCCGAAACTCCCTGCCGGATGGAATCCGAACCCAGCGAAGGTCCGATGGTGCGCTCCTCCAGATAATCAATCCCCGCCGGCAGGGAGCCTGACTGCAAGACCAAGGCAAGATCCGCGGCATCCTGCTCGTTGGCGGCTCCCGTGATGCGGCCTTGATCCTCGATCCGGCTCTGGATCACCGGGGCGCTGCGCACCTGGTTGTCGAGGATGATCGCCAGCCGGTTGCCGATATTGCGCTCGGTGTGTTGGGCAAAGCGGCGGGCCCCGTCCGGGCCGAGCGTGAAGTCCGTCTCCCACTTGCCGAACTCATCTCGGCTTGGCCGCGCCATTCGCAAGTCCTCGCCAGTGATCACCGGAACCCGGCTGACCAGCCACCAACTCTCGCCGGTTTCGCCCGGGCGCCGCATTTCCGGGACCAGTTTCGTGTTCAAAGGCAGAACGCCGCCATACTTGGCCAGCGCCTGCTCGCGCGAGGAGAAAGGACCGTCCTTGACTTCGCTGATCTCGAGCACGGCCGTGGTCCCCATGATCTGCTTGACACGAGCAGGATCGTCCACGCCCGGTAACTGAACCAGGATCTCGTACTCGCTCTCGGCCGCGCCGTGCTGCTGGATGACAGGTTCGGTCAGTCCCAGCGCGTTGATACGCCGCTCGAGCGTCCGGATCGTGCGCTCCACGGTTTCGCGCTTGAGCGCCAGCAGCTCGCTCGGGCGCATCGTCAGCCGGTAGTCACTCTCTCCGATCGCCGCCAGCACCCACATCGGAAAACGCTGGGTGACGATGGCGCGCAGGTCCCCCGCCCGCGCCGCGGGCACGCCGCGCACGTAAATGGCGATCGTATCGGCCTCCTCGACGCGCTGCGGATCGTTGCGCTCGATCTGCGCGAATTCGATCCCCGCCCGGCGCAGCTCCTGCCGCAGGCTCTCGATGGTCATGTCCGCCCGCGCCTTCACCGCCTCGTGCACCCGCACTTGCAGGATGAGGTGGCTGCCCCCGCGCAGGTCCAACCCCAACCGCACGTTCCTGCGCAGATTCGCCTTGAGTTGATCCAGCGATCGCGGGAACCCGCTCAGGCCCAGCACTGCCGCCAGCAGCACGGCCGCGATCACGATCGCCCGCAGTCTGACGTTTCTCTTCATGCCTGCAACGCCTGCCTCACTTCTTGCTCTCGGCGGGTATCAGCGCCGCCACCGAGCTGCGCGTCACCTGGAGCTTGACATTATCCGGCTTCACACGCAACACCAGCGTGTCATCGTCCCGGTTGATCGCCACGATGGTCCCGATGATTCCCCCTCTGGTCAGCACCGTGTGCCCGGGTTCCAGGCTGGCCAGCATCTTCTGCTGCCGCTTGCGCTGCCTCTGCATGGGCAGGAACAGCAGGAAGTAGAAGATCAGGATGATGGGCAGGACCGTAATGAGGAACCCAACGGCGCTGGAGGGGGGCTGTTGCTGTTGCAGGATCAGGCTCAACACCACGTTCGCCTCGACCTTCTGCCTGGCTTCCGCCGCGCCCGGCACGTACCGGCCTTCGCTGGCGGCGAACAGCGCGGAGTCAACCCGGGGAGACCGCCGGGAACAGCAGAGCGGTTCAATCACCTAGCGTGCCTGAAGCCGGTCCCGATGTCAAGCGCATCGCCTCCGCCTGCCACGTGGCGATGGCTGGCAAGAAGTTGACGTTCCAGCCGCCTCAGCGCCCCGGCGCCGGCGGGACTCGTTGCCCGAAGGGGTGACACTGTCGGCGGATTCGACGCCGGTCGGGAGTCCGCGCGAGGACCGACGCAGCGAGCCGGGCCATGGCCCCCGGGTGCCCGGCCGGGTGCGGAGTCCGGGCCCGGGTGAGCTCGGGCGCCAACGTCCGGCGGTTGCAGGCCGCCTGGGCAGAACGGCAGGTCGCGGAGTGGGCCCCCGGTGCGCAACGGGCCTCCCCGAGCGCCGCCCGTCACGGTGGCCGAGCGCTGACAGACCGAAAGGGCCCAAACCTGCCGGCGGGATCTTGGCGGGAATGGGCAGGCCCGAAGCTTTGCTACCGAGCAACGAGTGCGAGAAAGCCAGCCATGCGACGGGTGAAAGCGGCCGGCGGGACGGCGCAGCCACACACTACGTTGACGGGCGGGGCCGGCACGACCGGCTCATGCGTGGGCGAGGCGCCGTGCCGCGGCAAGGCAGAACAAAATGGACTGCTTTTGTCAGCTCTGGGGAACGCAGCCCGCTGCTTTCGCCACTGCGTCGGGCGCCCTCGGGTTCGGGTCACGCGTCCCCCTCACCGCCATCCAGTGCTTTCCGGGAAGGCTGCCTCTCTGGGCCGAATTCCAGGGCCATGAGGGCGATGTCGTCGGATTGGCTGACGCCCCCGGTGAAACTGTCGAGGGCCGCCAGAACCTCGTCGTACAGCTCTTGCGCGCCTTCCGGACGACGGCCTGCGACCACGTCCTCCAGCCTTCTCAGACCGAACAGCTCTCCCGACTGGTTGCGTGCCTCGGTCAGCCCATCGGTGTAGAAGAGCAACAGGTCGCCCGCATCGAGTTGCACTTCCTCCGGCACGTAGCAGGCTTCCTCGATCAGTCCCAGGGGGAGCGAACGGGCAGGATGCCGCTCGAGTCGCGCGCCGTGCAGCCGCAGCCAAGGCGGGTGTCCCGCGTTCACGACGCGCAGCCTGCCGCCGGCTTCGATCTGACCGTAGATCACCGTCGCGTACTGCTCACCGCCCGTACGTTCCAGCAGGAAACGGTTCGCACGTGCCATCAGCTCTTCGACGGGGACGCGAGTGTGCGGTGCGGCGAGGAACATGCCCTGGAGCAGGGCCGCCAGCAACGCGGCGCCCACGCCCTTGCCGGAAACGTCAGCGATGGCCAGTACGAAGCAGTCCGGTCCCGCTCGACGCAGCTCGTAGTAATCTCCTCCGACTTCGCGCGAGGGGATGGCGCCGCCGGCCGCCCGCAGCCACGGCGCACAGGGCAAGCGTCGGGGCAGGAGGCTTTCCTGGATGCGCTGTGCCAGTCTGAGCTCTTGCTCCATGCGCTGGCGCACCCACTGCTCTTCGAGGAGGCGCGCGTTTTCGAGCACGGTGGAGGCTTCCAAGGCCAGCGTGGTCAGCAGCTCGCGGCTGCCGGCAGGCGGCTCGCATGCGCCGTCGCCCTCCATGTAGAGCAGCCCGATGGTGTCCGTGGCTGCCGAGACGGCGCTGGTGTGACCGGAACCGCCCGTGCGCACCTTCACCAGCGGGATGGCCAGCCCGCCCCCCACCGCATCCGGCGCAATCCAGAAAAGTTCCCTGCGCTCGAGCGCGGCCCGCTCGAGCTGTCGTGCAGGGAGCCGGGGCGCGCCGCCAGGCAAGGGCCCGGTGCGGGTGCGCGCAACGCGCACCTGGAATCGCCCGCCCTCCCACAGCAACAAGAAGCCCCGCGAGCAGCCGGTAACCGCCAGCGCCGCCTCGACGACTGTGGCCAACACTTCCTCGGTCGACAGGGAGGCGTGCAGTGCGCGCGCCACCTCGAGCATCGCGCGCAGGCGCGCGAGGTGGCTGCCGGGCACTTCCGTCTGCGCCAACAGGGATCCTGCGCCGCCGGCGAGCCGGAAGACAAGCTCGTAGGAGTCCGGAAAGCCGAAGCCGATTCGGTCGCCGTGCCGCAACCGGTGCCGGCTGACGCGCTCGCCGTTGACGAACAGCCCGTGCCGGCTGCCCAGATCTTCGATGGTGTAAGCGCCCTCCTCGAAAACAATGCGCGCATGCCGACGCGAAATCCGCCCGTCGCGCAACGCGAGCTGGTTCTCCGCCAGCCGGCCGATATGAAAAGGCAAGGGAGCGAGCGGAACTTCCGAACGGTCACCTCCCGGGTCGCTGACTACGAGGACCGCGGGCGGCGGTTCAACGCCGTTCATTGCTTTCTCCGGCGGGAACCGCGAGCCGGTGCGGCGTACCCGGCTTGGTCCAGCTCCCGCGCCCGCACGGCGCGGCAGTGCGAGCAGTAGCCGCCGGCCTCGGTGCGCACCACGACCACCTGGAAGCCCAAGTGGTTTTCGATCTGCCGCCGCATGCGCCGCAGCGGGTCCCCGTAGAATTCCTCCACTCGGCCGCAGCGGAGGCAGACCACGTGCGCGTGTTCCTGCTTCATTCGCGTCTCGTAATAGTGGGCCTCCCCCTTGTGGTGCATCAGATCGAGTTCGTCCACCAGTCCGCTGTCCTTGAGCAACTTCAGCGTACGGTAGACGGTGACCCGGTTCAGCCGGGGATCGCGTTCCCGCGCCAGCCGGTAGAGATGGTCCGCGTCCAGGTGCGCACCGGATTGCTCGAGAAGCTCGAGCAAGATCTTGCGTTGCCGCGTCATCCGCAGGCCTTGCTCGCGCAGCGAAGCCTCGATTCCCCCGGGTCTCACGAGCGCTCCTCTCATGGCCACCATAGCACGGCCGTGGCAGCAGGGAACCGGAGCGAACTGGAAAATCCGAGGGCGCCGCGCCGGCCCGACGGCAGGCAAAGCGACCGCTGCTGCGGCGCGATAATGGGGACCATGAGCGAGCCGCTTTGCCCTGACTGCGGCGGCACGGGCTGGAAGATCGTCGAGCGCGAGGGGATCAGCGCCGCCCAACCCTGTGTTTGCCAGCAAGCCGAGCGGCTACGGACCATCGAGGAGCGGGCGGGGATCCCGCCGCTATACCGTCACGTCTCGCTGGACAACTTCCGCCTGCCGACCGAGGATCCGGCCGCCTACCGGCAAATGGCCGCCGCGGTCCTGACCGTTCGCTCGTACGTCCGAGAGTTCCCGCAGCCGGACAGACCCGGCCTGTTGCTGATGGGCGACCCTGGCACGGGCAAGACGCATCTGGCCGTGGCCGCCCTGCGAATGCTGATCGCGCGGGGTTTCGAAGGCGTTTTCTTCGACTACCAGGACCTGCTGGCGCGCGTCCGCGCAAGCTGGGATCCCGCCGCGGGCGCCAGCGAGCGCGACGCATACCGCACGGCCCTGGAGGCCGAAGTCCTGCTGCTCGACGATCTCGGTTCGCAGCGCGGCCCCGAATGGGTCGTGGACACGATCCCTGCGTTCGTGACCCACCGCTGCAACTACCAGAAGCCGCTCATCGCGACGACGAACCTGCCCGATGAGGTAGCTGGTGACGACCTGCTCTAACGCTCGCCCTAATGGGGCGCGCGCCTGCGCTATCGCACAAGCCTCGCCGAGCGCATCGGCGACCGCGCCCGCTCGCGCCTGTTCCAGATGTGCCGCATCGTGCGGCTGCCTTCGGTGGGCGATTACCGTTTGAAGCCGCGGGCGCGTTGAGCAGGGCGGGCAGGCTTCGGCCAGTAGGGCCCGGAGCCCGGCCGCCTGTGCTATGCTCCTCGCCATCGGAGGTCGCCCTTCGGTGGAAGCGCAGCAGCCCGCAGCAGAGTCCGCACGCAGATGGTGGCTGGCCGCCCTGCTCGTGGCGGCCATGATTCTGGCCTACGCGCAGCGGGGAGCCATATCCGTGGCTGCGCCGTTCCTCATGAAAGACACCGGGCTCACGCCGGCGGGCATGGGATTGTTGCTTTCGGCTTTTTTCTGGGCCTACTCGTTCCTGCAAGTCCCCGCCGGCTGGCTGGTGGACCGCCTGGGAGTGCGGCGCGCCTATGCCGCCGGCTTCGCCTTCTGGTCGCTGGCTTCGGCGGCCACCGCCTACGCCACGAACCTGCTATCGCTGATCGTCGTGCGCGTCATGCTCGGCGTCGGCCAGGCCGTGGCCTTCCCAGCGAGCGCGCGCGCCGTGGCCAACTGGTTCCAGCCGAGGGAGCGCGGTTCGGTCACGGCCGCCTATCTCACCGGAGTGCGGCTAGGGCAGGCGCTGGTGTCGGCGGTGGGCGGCCTGTTCCTGGCCAGTCGCGGTTGGAAGGCGTTCTTTCTGTGGACGGGCCTGCTGCCCATGATCTGGCTGTTGCCTTGGTGGCGCCTGCTGGGGCGCGTCGAGAGCCGCGCGGCCGGGGAGCCGACAGGTCCGCCGGCGCCCCGCCTCTCGCTGGTGCGCAGCATCGGGTTGCTGCGCCAGCGCACCGTGCTGGGGATTTTCCTGGGCTTCTTCGCTTACGACTACGTCTGGTTCCTTTTCGTGACCTGGCTTCCCGGATATCTGGTCGTGGAGCGTGGCTTCGGGCCGAAGGAAATGGGCTTTTACAGCTCGGTGCCGTATCTCGGGATGTCCGTGGTAATCGTCCTGGCGGGACTGGCTGGCGACTGGTTGATCCGCCGGGGGCTGCCGGAGACGGCCGTGCGCAAGACCTTCATCGTTGCCGGCCTCGGCATCGCCTGCCTGGTCGCACCGGCCGGTCTGGTCGAGGACAAGATGCTGGCGGTGTGGCTGCTCACCCTTTCGATTTGCGCTCTCGGGCTGGCCTCTCCCAACACCTGGACTCTGACCCAAGCCATGTGCGAGCGCAGCATCGTCGGCACGGTGAGCGGCATCCAAAATTTCGGCGGGAACGTTGGCGGCATCTTGGCGCCTGCGGTGACGGGCTACATCGCGCAAGCGACCGGTTCGTTCGCACTGGCCCTGGGGCTCGCCGCGCTGATCTCCCTGTTGGGAATTGCCGCCTATCTGGGTTTGATCTCGCGGCGCGTCGAGGCCGTGCGGGCGGCTCCGGCGATCAGGCGGCCCGCAGCCCGCTGAGCCACTCCCTTGTGAAGGCACCGGCAAGCTGGCAAAATAGCCTAACGATTCGCTGGATCAACAGTGTCGGGGTTCGGCGCCATGCGGCTTCGCGTACTGGCCTTCGTACTCGCAGGAGGCAAAGGGACACGGCTGTGGCCACTTACCAAGGAGCGGGCCAAGCCCGCCGTCCCCTTCGGGGGCAAGTACCGCATCATTGATTTCGTGCTGTCGAACCTGGTCAACTCGGGCATCTACTCCATCTACGTGCTCACGCAGTTTCGCAGCCAGTCGCTGCTCCAGCATCTGCGCGACGGCTGGCAGTTCGGCGGCGTCCTCAGCCAGCAGTTCATCATCCCCGTGCCGGCGCAGATGCGCTCGCCGGGGGAAACCTGGTACCTGGGTACGGCGGACGCTATCTACCAGAACGTCAATCTGATCGAACAATCGGCGCCGGACGTGGTGGCGATCTTCGGCGCCGACCACATATACCGCATGAACATCCGCGAGATGATCGAGTTCCATTGCGAGCGTCAGGCGGACGCCACCGTGGCGGCGATTCCCGTGCCGCGGCGCATGGCGGGCGAGTTCGGCGTCATTCAGGCCGCGCCAGACGGCCGCGTCACGGCCTTCTTCGAGAAGGATCCCGAAGCGCCTCACATGCCGGACGATCCCGATCGGGTCTTCGCTTCGATGGGCAACTACATTTTCTCGACGCCGGCACTGCTGCGCGAGCTCGAACGCGACGCGACCGACGAGTCCAGCACGCACGACTTCGGACGCGACATTCTTCCCTCGATGGCCAGGCGGTGCCGTCTGTATGCCTACAACTTCGAAACCAACCGGATCCCGGGCGAGCCGCCCGGCAAGCCCAACTATTGGCGCGACGTCGGCACCATCGAGGCCTATTACGAGGCGAACATGGATCTGCGCGCCGTGGATCCGGCGCTCAACCTCTACAACCGCCAGTGGCCGTTGCGCACCGCCAGCTACGCCACGCCGCCAGCCAAATTCGTTTTCGACGAGGAAGGCCGCCGCGGTCAGGCCATTGACTCGATCGTCTCCGGAGGCAGCATCCTTTCGGGCGGCATGGTGCGCAACTCGGTCATCGGGCGCGGCGTGCGCATCCACTCGGGCGCCGTCGTCGAGGAATCCATCATTTTCGACAACTGCGACATCGGCCGGCGGGCACGCATCCGTCGTGCCATCCTCGACAAGAACGTGCACATCCCGCCGGACACCTGGATCGGTTACGACCTCGAAGAAGACCGCAAGCGCTACCACGTCAGCCCCACAGGCATCGTGGTCGTCGAAGGAGGACGCTCGCCGGTCGAGCTGGCCACGCTGACGCTCTGAAGCGCAAACGCACTTGTGCTAGATTGTTGCCCGATGCACAGGGCAATTCTGGTCACATTTTTGGCGACGGTCGCATGGGCCGCCGGCGACGAAGCGTTCAACGGACGCTGGAACATCCAGCCATCGGGCATGCGCCGCGCCTGGTGGCTCGAGATCGAGGGCGCCGGAACCCCGGCACTGAAAGGCAAGTTTGTGGGCGCACCCGGCGGCCAGCTCGACGAGATCCCCAGGATCAGCATCCGACGCGGCGAGTTGCGCTTCGAGTTCGAGCGCAAGTGGCGCATCGGCGACCGCGTCAGGCAGGCACGCGGCGTCTGGACCGCGCGCATCCAGGACGGCAAGCTCGCGGGGCTTTTCCGGCTGCCCGGACAGCCGCCCGTCTCCTGGGTGGGCGAACGGGCGCCCGTCATCAACGAGAAAGATGACGGGACGTGGCGAGAAACGCAGCCCATCGAGCTTTTCAACGGCAGGGATCTGACGGGCTGGGTTCCCTTGGGAAGGCCGGGCGAGGTGGGCTGGACCGTCAAGGACGGGATTCTCGTCAACGACCCCAAAGCGCCCAACCTCATGACGGAGGCCAAATTCTGGAACTTCCTGTTGCACGTGGAGTATCGTCTCGGCCCCAAGTCGAACTCGGGCATCGGGCTGCGCGGTCGCTACGAGGTGCAGATCCTGGAGGATTTCGGGCGCCCGCCCTCGGGGCACTCCAACGGGGCGGTCTACAGCCGGATCCCGCCCAGCGTCAACGCCAGCAAGCCTGCGGGCGAATGGCAGACCTTTGACATCCGCCTGGTCGGTCGCATGGTCACCGTGGTGCTCAACGGGGTGAAGATCATTGACAACCGCGAGATCGAGGGCTTGACCGCGATCGCGGTGGATCCCCACGAGGACCGCCCTGGGCCGATCCTGCTTCAGGGCGACCACGGCGTGGTCGAATTCCGCAAGATCACGCTGACGCCGCTGGTGCGGTGAGACAGCCGCCTCAGACCAGCCCGTCGAAGAGCACCGTGCTCAAGTAACGCTCGCCGGAATCGGGCAGGACGACCACCATCGTCTTGTTGCGGAACTCGGGCAACTTCGCAAGCCGGACGGCCACCGCCACGGCTGCGCCGGAAGAGATCCCGGACAAAATACCCTCTTCGCTCGCCAACCGGCGCGCGTACTCGATGGCCTCTTCGTTGCTGACCTGCTCGACCCGGTCCACCAGCGAAAGATCCAGCACCTCCGGCACGAAGCCCGCGCCGATGCCTTGGATCTTGTGCGGCCCGGGCTTGATGGGCTCGCCACGCAGCGTCTGGGTGATGACCGGCGAAGCCTCGGGCTCCACCCCTACCGAGAGGATCGGCTTGCCCTGGACGTGCTTGATGTACCGCGACACGCCCGTGATCGTGCCGCCAGTGCCGATGCCGGCGACCAACACGTCAATCTGGCCTTGGCTGTCCTCCCAGATCTCAGGTCCGGTGGTCCGGAAATGGATCTCAGGATTGGCAGGATTCTTGAACTGCTGCGGCATCACGTAACGACCCGGATCCGAAGCCACGATCTCCTCGGCCTTGGCCACAGCGCCTCGCATGCCGAGTGATGCGTCGGTCAGCACCAGCTTCGCACCGAACGCCCGCAGGACCTTGCGCCGCTCGAGCGACATGGACTCGGGCATGGTCAGCGTGATCGGATAGCCCCGCGCCGCCGCCACGAAGGCCAGGGCGATGCCCGTGTTGCCACTGGTCGGCTCGATGATCTCCTTGCCCGGTCCCAGCAGGCCCCGCCGCTCCAAATCCCAGATCATCGCCGCCCCAATGCGGCACTTGACCGAGTAGCCGGGATTGCGGCCCTCGATCTTGGCCAGCATCGTCACCGGCAGGCCGGCCGGGATCCGGTTCAGTTTCACCAAAGGCGTACGTCCGATGCTCAGCGAATTGTCGGCAAAGTACATGGAACGAACCGTACCACCCTGGGGTGTCCTAGATCTCCCAATAAGGCGCCGCCAAGCTCTGTTTCTCCCGCCAGGCGCGCACCAAATCCTCGAACGTAGTCCGCTCCAACAAAGTTCGGACCGCGTCGTCCAAACGCCGCCAAAGGTCGGCGAAAGGATTGTCTTGCCCCCGCAACGTGGCCAGCCGAAGACCGCTGCTTCCTTCCACGGCGCGCAGGACATCGCCCACGCTCACTTGGCTCGGCGGCTTGGCCAGCATGTAACCGCCCTCCGCCCCGCGGCGGGCTTCCACCAGACCAACCTGCTTGAGCGTCGCCAGAATCAGTTCGAGGAACTTCTGTGGGATGTTCCTGCGGCGCGCGATGTCGGCGATGCGCAGCGGCTCACCGCCGTAGTTTTCGGCCAGCTCGAAGACGGCTTCCAACGCGTACACACCTTTCGCCGGCACCTGCATGGCGTGTCGAACCTAAGTTTACCCATCGAGATTAGCCCTTTTCAAGCCCACTGTCAGCTTTCCGCTCCACCCCGGTTCGCTAGACCGTGCTGTAAGCGAGTATCTTGGGTGCGATGTCCTCTGTTTCGATAGGGAACCTCACACGCCAAGAGATCTACCAGCAGCCCGACACCTGGCCGGAGACGCTGGCGCGCGTGCGGGCAGCGAATATCGGTCAGCTGCCCGCGCCCGTTCTCACTGGGGCGGGCACGTCCGCCTACGCGGCCGAAGCGATCGAACCAGGCTGGCCGGGCGCCCGCGCCGTGCCTTCGACCGAGCTGTTCCTGGATTTCGGTCGCTACCTTTGCGGTGAAGGTCTTGTCGTCTCGCTGGCGCGCTCGGGAGACAGCCCGGAGAGTCTGGCAGTGGTCTCCCGGATCCAGCGCGCCTTTCCGCGCGTGCGCCACATCGCGCTGACCGCGAATCCCGATGGCAAGCTGGCGAACTGGCCCGGCGTCGAGACCGTGCTGCTCGATCCCCGCACCAACGATCGCAGCCTAGTGATGACCAGCTCCTTCACGAACCTCGTGCTCGCGGGCCTGGCCCTGGCGCGGCCTGGCGAGGTCGCCGAGGCAGCTCCAGTGCTGTGCGCTGCGGTGCGCGAGGCCCTGCCGCGGCTGGACGAAGAGGCTGCGCGGTGGGCGGAACGCGCACCGGTGCGTTTCGCCGCCCTGGCCTCGGCCGCGCTCAGAGCCGCGGCGCGCGAGGCGTGCCTGAAGGTGCTCGAGATGACGGCCGGCCGCGTGGTCACGCTCGCGGAAACCTATCTCGGCCTGCGCCACGGCCCCATGAGTTTCCTCACCGAAGACACGCTCGTGCTGTGCTTCGTTTCGAGCGATCCGCGCCTGCGCCGCTACGAGCTCGACTTGGCGCGGGAGCTTCGCGCCAAGCGACTCGGGCGGCTCATTGCTCTGGGCCCCGCACCGGCCAGTGACTTCGATGGCGTGCTGGAAACACCGGCTTCGCTGCTGCCGGACTGGCTGCGGACACCGGCCGAAATTGTCTTCGCCCAGTTGCTCGGTTGGCATCTCAGCCGCCGGTGCGGGCTCGATCCCGACAATCCCAGCCCCGCGCGCATCATCTCGCGGGTTGTGCAGGGAGTCCGCATTTATGAAGAAGACTGAGCGGCGCCCGCTGGACGTGATCGTCGCCGGTGAAGCCAACGCAGATCTCATCCTCACGGAAGTCCCGCCCCTGGAGCTCGACCAGGAAAAACTGGCACGCGACATGCACTTGGTGCTCGGCGGCTCGAGCGCCATCACCGCGCACAACCTTGCCCGTCTCGGCGCGCGCACGGGCTTCGTCGGAGTGATCGGCGACGACTTTCTCGGGCGTTTCGTCGAAGAGCGCCTGAGGGCCGCCGGCGTGGATTTGAGCTACCTGCGCAAGCTGCGAGGGGCCAAGACGGGCCTGACAGTATGGCAAACCCGCGACGGTCGCCGCGCCGGCGTCACCTTCCCAGGCACCATCGAGCGGCTCCGCGCCGCCGACGTGCCTTCCCGCTACCTGGCGCGCGCCCGGCACCTGCACGTGGGCGCCTACTTCCTGCTCAAAAATCTCCAGCCCGGGGCGCCTGGCCTGTTCCGACGGGCGCGCCGTCTGGGCCTGACCACCTCGCTCGATTGCAACTACGACCCGAACGAACGCTGGGATTCGGGCCTTCGCGAAACGCTCGCTCTCACCGACATCTTCTTTCCCAACGAGGAGGAAGCGCGCCGCATCACCGGTTTGCACGACCTGGGGGCGGCCGCCCGCCACGTGGCCCGGCGCCCGCGGGTCGTGGGCGTCACGCGGGGCGCGGGGGGGGGGCGGGTGCCCCCAGCCGGCTGGTGGGGCCGCGTCCCCGCCGTCAAGACCCGCGTGGTGGAGACAACAGGCGCGGGCGACAGCTTCAACGCCGGTTTCCTTGCCCGCTTCGTACGCGGGGGCACGCTCGAAGAGTGCCTGCGCGCCGGCGTGCGCGCCGGTGCGCGCGCTGTCACTCGCGTGGGCGGTACGGCAGCTTTTGAGGAGTGATCATCCATGCAGAAGCTCAAGGGTACTGCGGTGGTGGCTCACGGCGGCGGCCCCACCGCCGTCATCAACGCCAGCCTGGCTGGCGTCATCGAAGAACGGCGCCGCCATGGGGAAATCGTCGCTCTCTACGGAGCGCGGCACGGTATCCAAGGCGTGCTGGCCGAGGACTTCCTCGATCTGGACCGCGAGGATCCCAACCTGATCGAGCTCATCGCTCGCACGCCCGGCTCTGCCCTCGGTTCCTGCCGCTACAAGGTGAAGGAGCCCGACTACGAGCGCATCCTCGAAGTCTTCCGCGCGCACAACGTGCGGTATTTCTTCTATACGGGCGGCAACGACTCCATGGACACCACCATGAAGGTCGCGCAGCTCGCCCGCCAGTCCGGCTACGAACTGCGCGCGATCGGCATTCCCAAGACGATTGACAACGACCTGGCCGAGACCGATCACTCGCCCGGCTATGGCTCTGCCGCGCTTTTTTACGCCTGCGCGCTGAGGGACATCGGCGCCGATCTGCGCGAGTTGCCCGGGCGCGTCACCGTGGTGGAGGTCATGGGACGCAACGCCGGCTGGCTGACGGCGGCCACCGCTTTGGCCCGCCACCAGCCCGACGATCCGCCCCACCTGATCTATCTGCCCGAACGCCCGCTGCCCGCCGAGAAGCTGCTCGCCGACGTGGAGGCCGTCTACCGAAGGCTGGGATACGCGGTCGTCGCCGTCTGCGAGGGCCAGCGGGACGAAAAGGGCGAGCCTTTCGGGGCGGACCTGATCGCCGCGGATGGCTTCGCGCACGCGCTGGCCGGCAATCTCGCCCACGCGCTCTCGCAGTTGATCGCGCGGCGACTGAAGCTGCGCGCCCGCAGCGAGAAGCCCGGCCTGCTCGGACGCACCAGCGCTGCCTTCGTCTCCGAGAGCGACCGGCAGGAAGCCAGGATCTGCGGCCGGGAAGCCGTTCACGCGGCGCTCGAGGGTGAGAGCGAAAAGATGGTCACCCTGGTCCGCGAGCCAGGCGCCGCCTACCGTGTGCGCACGGGGCTGGTCGAGTTGGAGCGCGTGGCCAACGTCGAGCGGCGCTTCCCTACTGAGTGGATCCATCCCGAGGGCAACGACGTCCTCGGCCCATTTCTCGAATACGCGCGGCCCCTGACGGGCGAGATCGCGCCACGGGCGAGGCTTTCGGGAACGCCCGTGCCGAGGCGGCTCGGCTGAATCCGACGGGGCCGGTGCGTATGCGCCCCTGCCCGAGCGCCGGGCGTGTCGGCCGGGCACGGAGATGCCCAGCGCACCGGCCAGCTCCGTTCCTCAATCGCGCACCTGGATGGCTTCCCTGATCAAGAACGCCCGCTTCCTGCCCGTCGTACCGATGGAGCCGCGGAACTTCGCCACGCCGTTGATCAGAATGTCCAAGGGCCTGTCGAGCGGGTAGTCCAGCTCCAGGACATCGCCCGGCTCCAGCTCCAGCAAGTCCCTGGCGGGCAGGGTGGGCCCTCGCAGGCGCGCGTCGAGCTGGATGGAGGCCGGCTTGATCAGCCGCAGGATGCGCGCCTGCTCTTCCGCCGTGGATTCGGCTCGCCGCACCGACCACTGCTGGTCGAACTTCTGCCGCAGCATCTTCACGATGATCGAGGGCATGGCGATGTTCATCATGCCCGTGTTCTCGGCCATGCGGACCTCGAGCCCAATGGCCAGCACGGCTTCGTTGGGCGACATGATCTGAAGGAGCTGCGGCTCGGTCTCGCGCGCCTCGATCGTGAAATCAATCGTGGTCACCGGCGCCCAAGCCTGCTTGAGGTCGTGCAGGATGATGCGATAGAGCCCGTCCAGAATGCTCTGCTCGATCTCGGTGACCTCCCGGTTGATCTTGGCCCCGCTGCGGCCGCTCCCACCCAGAAGCATCTCGAGAATGGGAAACACCAGCGAGGGGTTGATCTCGAGAACGGCGTTGCCGTCATAAGGACGCATGGCCAGCGACACCAGGCAGCTCGGCGAGGGAAGGCACTGCGAGAACTCGGCGAAGGAAAGCTGCTCGACCGAGACCAGGTTCACGATCACATAGGCGCGCAGGTACGCCGAAAGGCTTGAAGCCAGGTTGCGAGCGAAGTTCTCGTGCAAGAGATGGATCGCGCGGAGCTGGTGCTTGGCGATTCGGTCCGGCCGTCGAAAATCGTAGGGTACGGCCTTGCGCGCGGGCTCTTCGACCCGGCTCTTTTCTTTCAGGCTCCGGAAGACACTGTCGATCTCCTCTTGCGAAAGCAGCCGGTCCCCCGGCATTGGCTTCTCCTGGCTCGTAATCGGCTGGATGGCACCGGCGCTTTAGCCTGTGCGCTGGGAGTTACCTCCGGGCCATGGATCCCGGGAGTGGCCGAACCGTGGGGGAACGCGCGGCTGGTGCGCAGGGGCCGTTCACGTCAGCGGGGCTGTTTTTTGTCCGGAGTTTCGCAGCGCTTGCCGATTCCCTCGCCGCTTTCGCCAAGGGGCCGTCTCCAAGCTGGGCGGCGGAGGTCAACGTGCCTGCATTGCCCTATCCGAAGTACTCGCTCGACAAGCTCTACCTGTTCCCTTATTACCAAACGCGCGAGGATTACCGTCGCGCCACCGGCGAAGAACCTCCGCCCTGGGATCCCAACCGGCCACCCAAGTACTGGCGCGATCCCAATGCGCGACAAAGCCCGCGGCGCAACGTGGTCTACGATTACGTTCTCGCCCTCGGCGAATCCGGCAAACCCCTGGTGGGGCCCGACGGCAAGCCCATGCTGGACCTGCTGGTGCTTTCCAAGGAGGAGGCGGCAACGGTGAACATCCCGCCCAAGGACGTCACCAACGTCCCCGGTGCAGACAAGCCAGAGGTCCCTTGTCCCCTGCGTCCCCTCGAGCCGGGCGAAGAACTGTTCTTCGACTTCGGAGGCATCGTCGCTGTCAAGAACATCGAGCTGTACAACCAGCTCGACCGGGGCTTCACGCCGGAGGACCGCGCCCTGCTGCGCGCCATCGCCCGCAAGCTAGGCGTCTAGCCCGCAACCGGCGCGGCGCCCAGGCCGAGCAGACGGCGGATCTCGATGACTGTGATTTCCGGGTTGCGCAACATCAGCGCCACATCGTAGTACTCGCGCGTCGCGCCGGCTTCGAACAGCACTTGGTGGTTCAGGTACGAGCCGCCCGGATAGCCCACCACCTCGCGGATCTCCGTAAACGAGAACGCCTCCGGATTCATTCCCGCCCGCAATAGCGCTTGCTTGAGCGTCGCGACGGGATCCGCCGCCCGGGTCTGCGAGAGCGGCTCCTGCGGGCTCGCATCCGGGCGAGCTTCCGCCGCGGCGGGCGCGTCGAGAATTTGGCGCCAGTCAGCTTGCCGGCTCGCGCAGCCGCTCTCCGCCCTGTGCACTTGTGCTTGCGGGCTGGTGGGTTCCGTGAGCGCCCCCGCCAAATGTTGCTCGAAACTACAAGCCTGCGGCTGCCTGGCCGCGGGCAGCTTGGCCAGAAACTCCGCAGCGGGGTTCGCGCGGCTTGTCCGGTTCAGCTCGATCGCCATGGTTGCGGTAGACCTCCGCCCTCCCTTTAGCAATCCTGGGGCCAGAGAAGATCCGCTCGCCTCAGCGCGGCAGCGCTTTCTCGAGCTCCGGCGGGACCGCGAACGTAACTTGGATGGGAATGACTTGCTCGAGCGGCTCGACCCACAGGTTCACCGTCACGGCGGGCTTCGGCGCCCTGTCCCGCGGCTCCATCGTGAGCAGCAGTCGAGTCGTCTCGTTCGACCCGAGCTGTTGGCGCTCGAGCCTCGCCTCGAAGCCGGGCAATGCGTTGTACTCCAGGCGCAGCTTGACCAGCCCTGGCATCTGGTTCCTCACTGTAACTTCAGCCGAGGCCGGTTCGTAACTGCTGAGGCGCACGTCGGTCTTGTCCACGGTCACCTTGCCGAGGACCTTGAGGGCTTCCTGCGGGGTGGAAGGCAGCGGAAGCGAGGGCGCGGGCCCGCCGAAGCTGAAGCCGGAAGAACCTCCTTCTCCCTTCCGCATCGGTCCGAAGGGCGTGACCTTGCCGGCGTTCGGGTCCACGTACCACCACCACTGGCCGTTTTCCAGCTTCCAAAGCGTCGTCATCGGCGCTTTCACCGGGATCTTTCCGAAGCCGGGCGCCATGAAGTCGGTGTCCTCGGCGACGACGGCGCGGGCTCGCGTGAAATTGTCGCTGTAGACGATGCGGACGATCTCGAAGCCGCGGTAGCGCGTTTTCTCGGCCGCAAAGAACGCGTCCTTGCTATCCTCGGCCACCACTTGGTCGGCTTGGCGGAACTTGCCTTCCACGTGGCATTGGTAGAAGAACCGGATGCGCTCGCGCAATGCCTGGTCCACCTCGGGCGGAGCTTTCTCGAACAACTCCGCCGCCGTTTGCGCGCCCAGGGTGGCGGCCACAGCGAACACAAGCCACAGCTTCCGTCGCATCGAGCAACTATTGTAGCGCCCCCCGGAGGCCTTTCACTCGATCAGCACCGCGGGTCGTAACACCAGCGTGCGGCGACTCCGCTCGGCCTCGCGCAGCCCGCGTTCCAGCTCGGCGATGCGCGCCAGCAACTGCGCCGTGGAGGGCGATTGCAGCCCCTCCGCTGCGACGCGCGTCACTCCCGCGGCGGGCTCGTCCTTCTCGTTCACCCGCCGGCCGTGCCCCTGGTCCCACCACAACGTGGATTCGATGGCATACTTGGCGATGATGTCGAGCAGGGCGGTGACGTTCATTGCCTCCTGCTTGCTGAAGCCGCGCGTCTCACCGTTGAACGTCATCGTCGCCTTGTCCATGTTGATAAGGTAGGTGTCCATGGTCAGCGGTTTGTACGCGCCGGTCTTCTGGTCACGCTCGCCCTTGGAGATGACCCATGTCAACTCGCGCTTGACCGAATTCCAAGTCACCGACTCCAGCCGCCGCGGTACCCGTCCCGGCTTGGCCTCCGGCGTCCTCTCCTGCCTGTCCTGCGCGCAGCCCGGAGCCGCCAGCAGCCCCAGCACCGCGAGGTGAGTGAAGCAGCACTTCCAAAGGGATGACATCTTACTTTCATCATGGACCCGTTCGCCAGCCGGGTCAACCCGTCCTGCCGGCGCCTTCTGCTACGCTGGCGGGCAAGGATGAACCGCAGAAGCGTACCGATCTGTCTGTTTCTGGCCGCGCTGTTCTGCCACGCACCCGTCTTGCGCGCTCAGGACCGGCGTGTGCGCCTGGCGCAGGCCGTCGAGCGGCTTCGCGAATCTTTGGTCGCCCAGCGCCGCGACTTCCACATGTATCCCGAGCTTTCCAACCGGGAAGAACGCACGTCCCGAGTGATCGCCCAAAAGCTGCGCGCACTGGGCTTGGACGAGGTGCGGACCGGGGTTAGCCGTCACGGCATTGTCGCCCTGCTCAAGGGCGCCCGTCCGGGTCCCGTGGTGGCGCTCCGCGCCGACATGGACGCGTTGCCCATCGAGGAGACACTGGACGTGCCTTACCGCTCGCGCCACCCCGGTGTCAAGCACGCTTGCGGCCACGACGTGCACATGACGGTCGCCCTGGGAGTCGCCGAGGTGCTGAGCGCCATGCGCGGAGAACTGCCAGGAGCGGTCAAGTTCCTCTTCCAGCCGGCCGAAGAAGGGGCGCCGGAAGGCGAGGACTCCGGCGCCCACCGCATGATCCGCGAAGGCGCGCTCGAGAACCCCCGTCCGGCAGCCATCTTCGCCTTTCACGTGGATCCCATGCTCGAGGTGGGCAAGGTCGGCTACGTCGCCGGCCCGGCCCTGGCTTCCTCGGACACGTTCTTCATCCGCATCGTCGGCCGCCGGGCGCATGCGGCCATGCCCCACCAGGGAGTCGATCCGGTGGTCGTCGCCGCCGAGTGCATCCTCGCCTTGCAAAGCATCCGCAGCCGCCGCATGGATCCTGTCGAGCCGCTGGTGCTTAGCGTGACCACCGTGCACGGCGGCAACCGGAGCAACATCATCGCCGACGAAGTGCGCCTGGAAGGCACGCTGCGGACCCATAACGAAGCCGTGCGCGAGCGTGCCATCGGGCTGGTGCGCGAGATCGTTGCCGGCGTGGCTGCGGCGCACGGCGCACAGGCTGAAGTGCGGTGGTCCGCGCGCTCGATCCCGCCCACCATCAACGACCCCGGCCTGGTCGAAGCTTCGCTGCCCTCGCTGCGCCGCACCCTCGGCCATGCAGGCGTGGTTCCGGCGCGCCCCTCCATGGCCGCGGAGGATTTCGCCTTCTATCAGAAGCAAATCCCAGGTGTAATGTTCTGGCTGGGAGTGGGCAACCCGGCTCGCGGCATCCGCGCCGCCCTTCACACCCCCGAGTTCGACGCCGACGAGGAAAGCCTCGTCGTGGGAGTCAAAGTCATGTCCAATCTGCTCCTCGACTACATGGAATCGCACGCGACCGGGCGCTGACGGCCGCCGCGAAGGCTCCCGGCGGTTCCGCGGCAGCCCGCATCGGCAGTGCTCCCGCGGCGCGGTCGCCAATCCGCTGGCCAACGCGGGAGCACGCAGGGCCCGGACGAGCGCCCCGGCCGGCGAGCGGCCCTGCCAACGGGGCGTGCCCGAAACGGGTGCGAACCGATGTGGACTCGCGGCGCTCAGGCCGGCGGCTCGACCGCCGGTAGCCGCGCGAGAGCCCGCGTGCAAGGCGGCCCTGCCCCGGTTTTGCATCCTCGCGCGACCCTGGTTTATACTCGTGGCGTTCGCCGCTTTGCGAACCTTCATTGCGGGCGGGGAATGTACGGGAAGGCGGTGAGAATCCGCCACTGCCCCGCAACTGTGAGCGACCGTTCGATCGCGGCCCGCGCAGTCACTGCCTTCGGGTGGGAAGGCTGCGCACCCGTTCCGGGACAAAGGCCTGGTCGCAAGTCAGGAGACCGGTTCCCCGCTTCGATTCCGCCCCGCTGGCGGAACGCGATGAGTGCGACGTTCCGAGGGAGAACGGCTCATGCGTGCAAGAAACTTTGCTGCTCTCTTCTGCATCGCCGGACTGACGTGCGTTCCGGCGCAGAACGGCGTCCAGGGCGTGGTGGTGGACCCCTCCGGCGGCGCCATCGCCGGCGCCCGCGTCGAATGCGGAGGCCGCTCGGCACGCACCGCGGCCGACGGGCGATTCTTCATCAGCGGCCCCGAACGGTGCCTGGCGCGCGTCGAGGCGCCCGGTTTCGAAACAAGAACCGTGGAAATTGTCGGATCCGCCGCGGTGCGCGTCGAACTCCCCGTCGCTGCGCTGGCGGAACGCATTGTCGTCTCCGCCACGCGTCGCGAAACCCCGCTCGAGGAAGCGGGCCTGGCGGGCGACGTTTTCACGCGGGCCGACCTGGCCGCGCGGCAGTTTCCCAACCTGGGCGACCTGCTGCGCGAGCTGCCTGGCGTCCACGTCACGCGCTACGGTAGGCACGGCAGCCTCACCCAGGTTTTCACCCGCGGCGGCCAGCGAACTGCTACCCTCGTCCTGCTGGACGACATGCCGCTCAACGATCCCGGCGGCGAGGTCAACCTCGCCACGCTCTCGACCGCGTTCCTCGATCGCGTGGAGACGGTGCGAGCGCCTGCCAGCGTCCTTTACGGCGCGGAGGCCTCCTCCGGAGTCGTCCAGTTGGTGACGCGGCGCGGGGATCCGCATCGGCGACTGCCGCATGCGCGTCTCGCCTACGAGCGCGGCAGCTTTTCGACCGACCGCTGGACCGCGGCTCTCTCCGGCGGCGCGGGCGCACGGCTCGATTACTCGCTCGGCGCCGAGCAATTCCGCACGACGGGCGAATTCCCCAACGATTTCTACCGCAACACCTACGGCACGGCGAGCTTCGGCCTTCGCCTGGCGCCGTCCACCGAAGTCCGCGCCGTTTTGCGCGGCGGCGACGCCATCCTCGGCACGCCCAACCAAGTGGGCTACGGTATCGTCAACTACGACGCGCGCCAATGGACGCGCGACTGGCTCGCCAGCTTCCGGCTCGACGACGCCCGCGGCCAGCGCTTCGCCCAGCGCGCCAGGTTCGGTCACCATCGGCTCCGCGACCTGTACATTGACAACGGCGTCGGCGGCCCCTACCGGCTGGCGGCTCTGGTTCGCGACGTGACGCATCCGGTCCGCCGCGTCTACCTGATCCGTCTGTTGGACCCCGACTTCCCCGACGCGCAGGCTCCGCCCGGCACCCGCATCGTACGCACCCAGTACATGTTCTTCCCCATGGACCCCTACCTGTGGCGCAGCTGGCGCACCCGTGCCGGTTACGAGGGCACGCTCAGCGGCGCCGACGGCGCGGCCATCTTCGGCTACGAGTACGAACGCCAGGGCGGCCATGTCACCGGGCGCGACGTGGCGCGCGACCACCACGGCCTGTTCGCGTACCGGCAGCAGACCATAGCGGGTCGGCTGTTTCTCTCTGGCGGCTTGCGCGTGGAACGATCGAGCGCTTTCGGGACAAGGTGGATTCCCCGCGCCGCGGCCAGTTTCCGCTTGGCCGGGGAACGCGGCCTGCTTTCCGGCGCCCTTGTGCGCCTCGCCGCCGGCCGCGGCATTACCGAACCGAGCCTCGTGCAGAATTACGCTCGCGACCCTTGGTTCGTCGGCAATCCCGCACTGCGCCCCGAAAAGACCGCCAGCTTCGAAGCGGGCCTCGTCGGGACCTGGTTCGGCAGGCGCTTGCGCACGGAGCTCGCCGTTTTCGACAATTCCTTCCGTGACCTGATCGTGTTCGTTTTTCTGCCCTTTCCGGATCCTTCCACCTGGCGCAATATCGAGGCGAGCCGCGCTCGCGGAGCGGAGGTCTCCGCGCAGGCGCGCCTGATTCCTTCCCTGCTGGTGAGCGGACAGTACACGCGTCTGCGCTCGCGCATCACGCAGTCCAGCTCGCCGAACTCCCTGTTCACCGGTCTCGGCCAGGAGCTGCCGCGCCGCCCCGGCAACTCAGGCGCCCTCACGCTGTGCTGGACGCCGCGCACCTTCCTTTTCCAGGCCGGCGCCGTGCTGGTGGGCGAGCGGCAGGACAACGATCTTTTCGGCGTCACGCGCAATCCGGGCTATCAGAGCGTTTACGGCGGTCTCTCCTGGCGCACCCGCTGGGGTCTGGCGCCCTACCTGCGCGTCGAGAACCTGCTCAACGCCCGCTACCACGAAGTCCTGGGCTACAGCAATCTCTCGCGCGCCATCTACGGCGGGGTGCGGCTGGAATGGTGATCGCGGCGGCAGCGCTCGCTCTGGCGATCCAGGCAGCGCCCGAGCGGATCGTCTCGACCGCGCCGAGCATCACACAGATGCTGTACGCGCTGGGACTGGGCGAGCGGGTGGCCGCCGTCACCACCTTTTGTCGTTATCCCCCCGAAGCCGCGCGCAAGCCCAAGATCGGCGACTACCTCCGACCGAATCTCGAACTCATCCTTGCCGCCCGGCCCGATCTGGTCATTGTCGAGCGCACCGGCGTCAAAGCGCCGCTCGAGCGCGGACACGCTTCGCTGCCCATCCTGGAAGTGGACGACGGCACGCTGGCGGGGATTTTCGACTCGCTCGAGCGCATCGGGCGCGCTACCGGCGTTCCCGGTCGGGCCCGTGCGCTCGCCGCGCGGTTGCGAGCCGAGCTCGACGAGCTGGCCCGGCAGAACGCCGGCCGCCGGCCCCCAAGGACCATGATCGTGCTAGGGCGCACTCCGGCAAGATTGGAAGGACTGGTCGTCGCCGGCCGGGGATCGTATCTCGACGAGCTCATCGGCTTGGCGGGAGGGCTGAACATTTTCTCCGACACCGTTGCGCCGTACTCGCGCGTCCCCCTGGAGACGGTTCTCGCCCGCGACCCCGAGGTGATTCTCGATGTGGCGGAGATGGACGGCAGTCCGGCTCTGACGCCCGGGCGCAAACGGGCGATCTTGAACCTGTGGCGGTCACAGCCGGAACTCTCGGCCGTGCGCGCGGGCCGCGTCTTTGCCGAGGCGCCCGACCTTTTCGTAGTCCCAGGCCCGCGGGTGGCCGAGGCAGCGCGCGCGCTCGCCCGCTTGTTGCACCCGCGCTGAAGCGATGTACAGTCTTCGCGGCGTGGGCATGAGCTACGACGGCACGGCCGTGCTGCGCGATCTGGCCCTCGAATTCGAAGGGCCGCAACTGGCCGCCATCGTCGGTCCCAACGGAGCTGGAAAATCCACGTTGCTCGGGATTCTGGCCGGCTTGCGGCCGCAGTATTCCGGCTCCTGCCTGTATCGCGGACGCGAAGTGCGGCGGTGGCCGCGGCGGGCCTTCGCGCGCGAAGTTTCCTTCGTCCCGCAGAGCGTGCGCATCGAGTTCCCCTTCACTGCCGAACAGGTCGTGCTCATGGGGCGCACCCCGCACGCCGGGGGTCTGTTCGAGTCGCCAGAGGACTGGGAGGCGGTCGAGCATGCCATGCGTCTCACCGATACCCTCTCCTTCCGGCATCGGGACTTCCGCTCGCTCTCGGGCGGCGAACGACAGCTCGTGCTGCTGGCCTCCGCGCTCGCCCAGCAGCCCCGCGTGCTCCTGCTCGACGAACCGACAACCTTCCTCGACCTCAAGCACCAGATCGCCATCTACCGTTTGCTGGCCGATCTCAGCCGCGAGGGCCTGCTGGTCATCGCAGTCACGCACGATCTGAACCTCGCTGCGGCTTACGCCGATCGTGTCATTGCCCTGCGCGCCGGCTGCCTGGTGGCGGACGCCCCGCCGGAACGGGTCGTGGATCCCGGCGTCCTTCGCGAGGTATTCGGCGTGCAAACCCGGATTGCGGCCGGTCCGCGCGGCCGCCCGTGGATCCTCTATGGCGAGTAGGCACGCCGCACACCGCGCCGTCGTTGTCGCTTCGCTGGCCTTGGTTGCGGCCGCACTGCTGTTGCCCCTGCTCGGCCCCGCGCGCGTGGATCTGGCGCGCGCGATAGCGGGCCAGTCGCCGGACTACGAGATCCTGTTTGAAACCCGGTTGCCCCGCGTGCTGCTCGCACTACTGGCAGGCGGAAGCCTGGCCGCGGCAGGCGCGCTTTTCCAGGCGCTGCTGCGCGACGCGCTGGCGACGCCGTACACCCTGGGGGTATCGAGCGGCGCGTCGCTCGGCGCGGTGCTCGCCATCTGCTTCGGGCTGGAGGAGATCCTCGGCCTGCCTGGGGTCTGGGCGGCCGCCTTGCTCGGGGCCGCCGTCGTCCTGCTGCTCGTCGTGGCCATCGCCTCCGAGGGCCGACGCATGTCCTCATTCACCCTGCTGCTGGCGGGCATCACCATCAACAGCATCTGCCTGGCGCTCATTCTGCTGTTGCAGTATCTGGCCGGATTCGCCCAGTCCATCGCTATCGTGCGCTGGTTGATGGGAGGCATCGAAGTCGTGCCTTATTCGACGTTGGCCGCCCTGAGCGCAGCCGTACTTCCCGCGGTCGGCTTCATGTGCTGGAAAGCGCGGGAGTGGAACCTGCTGTCCATCGGCGAGGACTGGGCCGCAGCGCGCGGCGTGGACGCCACGCGACTGCTACGGGCCGGCTACTTTGCGGGATCGTTCGTCACCGGCGTCGTCGCCGCTCTGACCGGCCCCATCGGATTCGTGGGCCTCATCGTCCCGCACGCGCTGCGCCTGAAGGTGGGCGCCGATCACCGCGTGCTGATTCCTTGCTCGTTCCTGGCCGGCGCGCCCTTTCTGGCCCTATGCGACACGCTGGCGCGCACGGCGCTGGCTCCTACGGAAATCCCGGTCGGCGTCATCACCGCCATGCTGGGTGGCCCGTTCTTCATCTGGCTGCTGCGCAGCCGCCGCCGTAGCCTGTGGCTGTAGCGGCAGCGCCGCGCTGCCTCGGATAATAAGGGATTGATCAACCGACTCGTCCTCGAAAATCTCAAGCACCGTCCCGTCCGCACCGCCCTCAGCATCCTCGCCATCGGCATCGAGGTCACCATGATGCTCACGCTGGTCGGCCTCAGCCGCGGGATGCTGGCCGATGTCGCCCGTCGCGCGCGTGGCGTCGGCGCCGACATCGTCGTGCGTCCGCCCGGCACCTCGCTCATCGGCCTTTCCAGCGCGCCGATGTCGGAGAAGATGGTGGATTTCCTGCGCCGGCAGCCTCACGTGACGCACGCCGTCGGCAGCATGACGCACCCGCTCAGCGGCGTCACCACCATCACGGGCGTCAACCTCAAGGAGTTCGATGAGATCAGCGGCGGCTTCAAATACCTGGAAGGCCGTCCCATCCGTCAGCGCGACGAGATCCTGGTGGACAACTTCTACGCCCGTCAGAACAACCTTCGCGCCGGCTCCACCGTACATCTGCTCAATCGCGACTGGCGCGTCGCCGGCGTGGTCGAGGAGGGCAAACTGGCGCGGCTGGTGATCCCGCTCGACGTGCTCCAGGATCTCACCGCCAATCCCGGCAAGATCAGCCAGGTCTGGGTCAAGGTGGACGACCCCGCCAACGTGCCCAAGGTGATCGCTTCGCTCAAGCGGCAGCTTCCCAACTATCCCATCTACTCGATGGAGGAGCTGACCTCGCTCATCTCGGTCAACAACGTTCCCGGCCTGCGGGCTTTCATCACGGTGATCATCGTGCTGGCCATCGTGGTCGGCTTTCTGGTGGTCTTCCTCTCCATGTACACCGCGGTGCTCGAGCGCACGCGCGAAATCGGCATCCTGAAGGCTCTGGGCGCCTCGCCTCTGTACATCCTCGATATCCTTTTCCGGGAAACCGCCCTGCTGGCGCTGGCCGGCACCGTGCTCGGGATTGTGTTCAGTTACGGCACGCGGTGGATCATCATGAGCTGGGCCCCTGCCTCGCTCACCCAAGTGGTCGTCCCCGATTGGTGGGGCATCGCCGGCGCCATCGCCCTGGGCGGCGCCCTGCTCGGCGCAAGCTACCCGGGATGGCGCGCCGCCCGCCAGGATCCCATCGAGGCGCTGGCCTATGAGTGAGCAGCCCATCATCCGCGTGCGCGATCTGCGCAAGATCTACCGCGTGGGCGAAGTGGAAGTGCACGCCCTGCGCGGCGTCAACCTGGACGTCCCGCGCGGGGAATTTCTCTGCGTGGCCGGCCCCTCGGGTTCCGGAAAGTCCACGCTCTTTCACATCCTGGGCGGACTGCTTGCGCCCACCTCCGGAACGGTCCTGGTGGACGGTCACGATTTGAGCAGGCTCTCCGATTCCCAACGCACCGCCCTGCGCCGCCGCATGGTCGGCTTCGTCTTCCAGAAGTTCAACCTTCTTCCCAACCTCACCGCGGCCGACAACATCGCCATCGCGCGACACATCGCCGGGCGCAGTCTCGATGACGACCCGTGGTTCCGCCAGGTCCTCGACCTGCTGGGCATCGCTGACCGGCTCCATCACAAACCGTCGAAGCTCTCCGGCGGCGAGCAGCAGAGGGTGGCAATCGCGCGGGCCATCGTCAACCATCCCGCCATTCTGCTGGCCGACGAACCGACCGGCAACCTCGATTCGCAGAACTCCGCCGCGGTGCTCAGCATCCTGCGCGACCTCAACGAGCGGCTCGGGCAGACGATCCTGCTGATCACTCATGACCCGGTCGTCGCCTCGTACGCGCACCGGGTCGTGCGGATGCTCGACGGCCGTATCGTGGAGGGGGGAAGCTGAAAGGGCGCCTTCCCACGGGGGGTTCCCGGACAGGCGCGGCGCCACTGAGGAGAGGGCAGGCCGCCGGAGTCCGCACAGGTTCCTCCGGCTCCCGGCCCTGGCCGATTCTCCTACCTTTCCTGCGGGCGCTTGTTCCTGAGCCCCTTCATCACCCCAGCGGACTCCCTTCGCACGTGCAGGTCATCTTCGAGGGACCACGGCCGCGGCCCGCAACTTCAGCGGTGTGCCCGCCCATCATGGGCGCGGGGAAGACGCGCATCGCCGCGCTCACCCCTTCCCGCAAGGCGTGCTGGCGAGTTTTACCCGGCGGGGGCGCATTCTTGCTGGCGAGCCGACACCGCGTCGCGCAGTCGCTCCGCCCAGGCCGCGAAGGACGGCTCGTACATCTTCCCCCTCCGGCTTCTCCTGGCGCGTCCTGCGTCGCCCAGCCGCTAAATCCAATCGCCCCCGCTGTTTCTCAAGTACACGGCCTCGGTCTGCTGCTCTATCGCCTCGCTGCCCTCGGGATCCAGCCGCATCCGCGTCGAGCGCTGCCTGGCTGCCAGCGGCACCAGCTCTCCACGCGCTGGCGCCCGACAAGGCTCCTTCGGAAATCGGCGCGAGTCAAATCCCAGCTCTCCTCAGGTTCGTCCCCGAGGCCCGGAGCCTCGTCCTAGGCGGTCGGGTGTGCACCGGGAAGACGTCCGGAACAGAGCCAGAAGTTGGGACGCGAGAGGTCTGCGGCGAGATCCGGACTCTCAAGGTACACCGCCGGAACGGCTCGAGCGCCACTCGGACAGCGCCACGAATCCTGCCGAGTCCGAGGGGCAGGAGTCCAAGGGAGACTCCCTGCTACAGATCGCCGGCCCGGCTTGCGAGGCGCGACAGCCGGGCAGCCGCGGCGCAGCGTGCGCTTACGGGACGTCCCCAGCGGTTGGATGTTCTTGCCGCCCCGCTTCCACGCGCCCGGACTCCATCACGGGCCGCCTCGCTGGCAGTCTCCGATCGGGGCGGACCCGTGAAGACGAGCCTTGCGGACCAAGAGGTACGCATGGTGCTTGGCCGGCTCACGCGCGGCGCTTTGGCATGCGGTTTGGTTTTCCCTTCACGCAGGAACCGCCCCCAGGCCGGGGCCGCGGATCTCGCCCGTGCGCATCATCCCGTCCTTGATGCGGAAGATCCCGGGGAATTTGTCCTCCCAGCCCTTGTTGGCCGCGGGCACGTATTGCCGCGCGTTGGCTTCGATGGCGGCGACCCCGGGGATGTGGGCAGCCAGCCCCGCGGAATGGATCAGCGAGGCGCCCGGACAGGTCAGATCCTGCACGCAGAGGAACATCTTGAACTTCTGCGCCGCCGCGGCCATCAGCAGCGAGTGCGTCTGGCCCTTGCAAGCTTTCAGCGCCACGCCGCTATAGCCCATCTCGCGCGCCAGCAGGAGGCTCTCCAGATCCGTGAGCGATTCGTCAATCACCACCGGGCGCAGCTTCGCCGCCTCGTGCATGACGTTGTGCCGGTTCGCCTTCAGGTCGCGCGCCGTGGGCTGCTCGACGTACTGGATGCGCTCGAACCCGCGCGGCGCCTTCTCTTTGACCTGCCGCAGGAATTCGAGCAGGTAGTCCACGTTCGGGCAGCGCTCGTTGAAATCCGCCGAGTAGTACCAGGCCTTCACGCCGCGCTTGCGCTGGGTCTCCTCGGTGACCCGGTCAATGCGCAAGACGCGCTCCACGTCCCATTTCAGGTCGTCGCCGTTCAGTTTGATCTTGATGTGCGTGAGCCCGTTGAAATGGATCCATTCGGGGAGCGTCTCGGGCAGACCGTCGTTGATCCGCCTGGCGATGTCCTCCTCGGTGATCGGATCGAGGGCGCCGACCAGATGATACAGGGGCATGCGCGGCTTCGGCTCTTGCAGGACGTATTTGTCGAGGAACTCGCCTTCGAACTCCCGCGACAGGTAACGCGCAAGGCAATGCGCCATGAACCCGCGGCCGTAAGTCCGGTAGCAGCTCAAGCGGTGGAGCTTGCCGTAGGCATCATGAACGGCTGCATCGAAAGGGCTGGCTACGACCAGCGTGGCCAGCTTGGGAATGGGCTCGGGGAGCTTGCGCTGGTGCGCCACCTCCTCGGCCGCCCTCAAGTACGCCGGCTCGAGTGCGACGTTGATGTCCACGGGATGACCTTCCTCGCCCGAGCTTTCCGTGATGCGCGCGATGCGGCCGGCAAGATCCTTCATGGCCTCCAGCGTGGTCTGGTAACCCAGCTTCGACGGCCACGCCCATATGTTGCCCAGGGGCATGGAACCGAAACCGCGCGCCCTGCGGCCATCGCCGGCACGCACTTCCACGTGGACGTTGAGCAGCGTGGCCCGATCCAGCGCCACTCCGCCGAACTTGATCGGGGTGCGGTAGAGGTAGTCCTCGTAAGCGTAGCGTACGCTCTCCACGCGGATGCGGCGCGCGTCCGCCGCGCGAAGGACGTACGGCAGGGCGGGCGCGGCGGCGGCCCGCAGAAACTCACGACGACTCGCCTTCGGCATGGCTCGCGCCTGCTATTTTAGCCCGCCAGCGCCGGCACCCGGCCAGTCGCACCGCCAGCGCCAGCAGCGCGAACAGCGCGAGCGCCGCCGCGGCCATCAGCCACCCACGGCGGCGCAGCAGTTCCGAGGCGGCCGCGCCCAGATGCACACCCAGCAGGACCAGACCTCCGTAGCGCAACGCTCGCCCGCCCGTAACGACGGCCAGGAAGCGCAGACGCGAAGCGTTCATTGCGCCCGCCAGCAGCACGAAAATCTTGGTGGGCAGCGGGGCAGGAACCAGTACGGGCACGAAAACCGTCAGCAGCCCGTAACGTTCGTACCAGCTGCGAAAGTGCGCCGCGCGCTCGATCTTGCGGTCCAGATAGGCCTCGCCCCCCTTGCGTCCGACCCGGTAGAGGAAGAGGCAACCGAGAGCCGAGCCCACCGTGGCCAGGGCCGCGCCCGCAAACCCGGCGCGGGCATCGCGGAGGGCAAGAGCCAGCAGGAGCAGATCCACACCCACCGGGATGGGGACTCCCGCCGAGTCCACCGCCGCCAGCAGCAACACCCCCACCGGCCCCCAACTCGTCAATTCTTCCGCAATTGCAGCGAGGAACCGCAAATCCCAAGCTAGCGCAAGCTAGGCGCTTTCTCCCAGCATTCGCCGCAGCGCGGCCTCGTCTATGACCTTGATGCCCAGTTCCCGCGCCTTCGCGAGCTTCGAGCCCGCCTCCTCGCCCGCCACCACGTAGTCGGTCTTCTTGCTCACCGAGCCGGTGACCTTGCCGCCGGCGGCCTCGATCATGGCGCGCGCCTGCTCGCGGGTCAGCGTCGGCAGCGTGCCGGTGAGCACGAACGTGAGGCCCTCCAGAGGACCGCCACGGCGGCGCTCGGCCCGGTATTCGAACTGCAAACCCGCCTCGCGCAATCGCTCTACCAGCTCGCGGTTCCGCGGTTCGCGGAAGAAGTCGTAAACGCTCTGCGCCACGCGCGGCCCCACCTCGGGCACGCCCTGCAACGTTTCCACGTCCGCGGCCGCGATCGCATCCAGGCTGCCGAAGGCCTCTGCCAGAAACTGCGCCGTCCGCTCGCCCACGAAGCGGATGCCCAGCGCCGTCAGCACCCGCGGCAGGGGCTGCTGCTTGGATTGCTCGATGTTGCGCAGCAGCTTCTCGGCCGACTTCTTGCCCATCCGCTCCAGCGCGACCAGGTCTTCGAGCTTCAGTCTGTACAGGTCGGCCACGCTCCGCACCAAGCCACGATCCACGAGCTGCTCCACCAGCGCCTCGCCCAGGCCATCAATGTCCATCACGCCCCGCGAAGCGAAGTGCAGGATAGATTCCTTCAGACGGGCCGGGCAGTTGGTGTTGATGCATCGGCTGGCCACCTCGCCTTCCTCGCGCACCACTTTGCCGCCGCACACCGGGCAGGAGCTCGGCATGCGGAAGGGCCGCCGCGGGCTCCCATAGGCTTTCACGCGCACGACCTTCGGGATCACGTCGCCGCTGCGCTCGACGATGACCGTGTCTCCGATCTGCACGCCGAGCCGCTCGATCTCGTCCTCGTTGTGCAGCGTGGCCCGGGAGACGGTGACTCCTCCAACTTCCACGGGCCGCAGGTGCGCCACGGGCGTCAGCACCCCCGTCCGTCCCACCTGCACGCTGATGTCTTCGACCACCGTCTCGGCCTGCCGCGCGGCGTACTTGAAGGCGATGGCCCAGCGGGGCGCCTTCGCCGTGCAGCCCAGCCGCCGCTGCTGCTCGACAGAGTCCACCTTGACGACGATCCCGTCAATCTCGTAGGGCAACGTCTCCCGGCGTTCGCTCCACTCCCGCCAGAATGCCAGCACCTCCTGCGCGCTGAGACAGAGTCGGCGGTGCGGATTGACTTTGAAGCCCATGCGCGAGAGAGCCTGGAGCGATTCCCAGTGACTGGGATGGTAGGGCTCTCCATCCACCAGCAGGAAGTAGGCCCAGTAATCCAGCCGCCGCGAGGCCGTGATCCATGGCTCCAGCACGCGGATGGATCCGGCCGCGGCGTTCCGCGGGTTGGCGAAACGGGGCAATCCCTGCCTGTCCCGCTCCAGGTTGAGCTGCTCGAAGGCGCGGCGATTCATGACCACCTCCCCCCGTACCTCGAAAGCCGGGACCTCGCTTTGCACTCTGAGCGGCAGGGACCGGATGGTCCGCGCATTCTCGGTCACATCCTCGCCCTCGATACCGTCGCCCCGCGTCACCGCCTGCGTGAACAGACCGTCGCGATAATGTGCGGCCATGGAAAGCCCGTCGAGCTTCAACTCGGCGACGTACCGGTAAGGCTCACCGCCCAACAACTGACGCACGCGACGATCGAAATCCAGGAACTCGGCTTCGTTGAGGGCGTTGTCCAGGCTGAGCATGGGTGAGCTGTGCCGCACCTTGACGAAACCCTCGCGCGGCTTGCCGCCCACGCGCTGGGTGGGCGAATCCGGCGTGACCAGCTCGGGGTGCTCCGCTTCGAGCCGTTTCAGCTCCTGCATCAGCGCGTCGAATTCGGCGTCGCTGATTTCGGGCTGGTCGAGCACGTAGTACAGGTACTCGTGCCTGCGGATCTCCTCCCGCAGCCGCTCGATCCTCTCCCGGATGTCGTGGTCCATGGCTCTGCCTCGGTCCGCAGCAGCGCCGTGGCTGCCGCGCCGCGTTTATTATAATTGTCGGTTCTCGAAGGAACGGAGAGCCATCAGGGTCTACAGGAACGCTTTCCTGATTTACAATCCCCGTGCTGGCGGTCTGCGCTTTTTTACCGCCCGGCGTGTGGCGCGCGTGCTCGAGGCGCTGCGCGCCGCCGGCCATCGGGTCACCGCCCTGGAGACTCCGGCGCCCGGCAGCGCCGCGGATCTGGCGCGCCAGTGCCTCGGGGACGGCGCCGACCTCGTGCTCGCCCTGGGAGGCGACGGCACTCTCAACGAAGCGGCCAACGGCATGATCGGGACCCAGGTGCCGCTGGCTGTCATACCCGCAGGCACGGCCAACGTCCTCGCGCGCGAACTCGGCCTGCCCTGCCGGGGGCCGGCGGTTGCCGCCCGCATCGCGGAACTCGTCCCGCTCCGCATCCATGTGGGCTTGTTGCGGGCTGCGGGGCGGCCGCCGCGGCACTTCCTGCTCATGGCTGGCGTGGGCTTCGATGGCCACATCGTCTACCACCTCGACGTCGGCCTGAAAGCGCGCTTGGGCGAACTGGCCTACTGGGTCAGCGCCGCCAAGGAAATTGCGCGCCGGCAGGACGAGTTCGAAGCCGTGGTCCAAGGGCGACGCATCCCGTGCAGCTTTGCCCTGGCCAGCCGCGTCAAAAACTATGCGGGGTATATGCGCATTGCCAGAGGCGCCTCTTTGCTGCGGGATGACTTCCAGCTCGCCATCTTTCAGGGGCGCTCCACGCTCCGCTACTACAGCGTGTACCTATTCTCGGTGCTCGCCGGCCTGACTGACCGCACGCGCGGCATTTCCTACCTCTACGCGCCGCGGGCCGAGTTCGTCCCACTGCCCGGTCCGGAAATCCACGTACAGGTGGACGGCGAGTACGCCGGGCGCCTGCCGGCGAGCGTTGAAATCGTGCGGGACGCGCTCACCATCCTGGCGCCGCCTTCCTTCTGCTCCGTTTCACGATGAGACCATGGACCCTGTGACTCACCTGCTCAGCGGGATCGTGCTGAATCGCGCCGGGCTCGAACGGCTTTGCCCCCAAGCGCGCTGGATCGTGCCGCTGGCCGCCATGGCGCCCGACATTGACGTCGTGGCCGACTTTTGGGGCGATGAGAACTACCTCGCCTGGCACCGCCAGTGGACTCATTCGTTGACCGCGCTCCCGGCGGTGGCCGCCCTGCCAGTGTTGGCCGTGGGCCTGTGGGCGCGCGGGCGCATGCCCTGGCGGCGAGGTTTTCTCGCGGCCTTGCCCGCGGTCGCCTTGCACGATGCGCTCGACCTGACGAACTCCTACGGCGTTCGCCTGCTGCTGCCCTTCTCCTCGGCCTGGATCGCCTGGGATCTGCTGTTCATCGTGGACCTGTGGATCTGGGCGGTGTTCCTGCTGGCCATCCTGGGGCCGATGCTGGGACGGCTGGTCAGCCGCGAAATCGGCGCACGGGGAGGTCGGGGACGTACCGCGGCGGCGATGGCGCTTGCCTTCCTGCCCCTCTATGCCGGCGGGCGTTACCTCTTGCACGAGCGGGCCGTGGCCGTGCTGGAGGCGCGGATGTATCAGAACGAGGTCCCCCGCCGCGTAGCGGCCCTCCCTTCGCCCCTCAACCCGCTGCGCTGGCGGGGTCTGGTGGAAACCGAGAATTTCTACGCCACAGCCGAGCTGGATCTGCGCGAGGAGTTCGACCCCGGCGCCGCCCGCATCCTTCACAAGGCCGCCGGCGACCCCCGGTTCGCCGTCGCCGAGCAGGCCGCCCGCCGCTCGCGCGCCTTCCAGGTCTTTCTGGACTTCAGCCGTTACCCGCTCTGGCGCTTCATCCCGGAGGACGAGCCCGAAGGAGCCCTACGCGTCGAAGCCATGGATCTGCGCTTCGGCGAGCCGCCCGCCTCGCGCTTCGTCGCGACCGCCGTCGTCAGCGCCGAGGGGAGTCTCTTGCGCTCCTGGTTCCGCTTCCAACCGGACCAGCCAGACGGACCGCGATCAGACCGTGAATGAGGACCCGCAACCGCAGCTTTTGCGCGCGTTCGGGTTCTTGAAAACGAAGCCCGAACGCATCAGCGATTCCTGGTAATCCAGGGTGAGGCCGTTCAGATACTGCAAGCTTTTCGGGTCCACGAACACGCGCACACCGTCGAACTCGAATACGTGGTCGCGTTCGCGCGGCGCTGCCTCGACGCGGAACAGATAGCTCAATCCCGAGCATCCCCCGCCTTGCACTCCCAGGCGCAAGCCACCTTCGGGCACCCCTTGCCTGGCGAGCGTCTGGCGGATCTTCTCGATGGCTTGCGTGGTCAAGTGTATCATCAGCCCCTCCTCGAGAACCATGAAATCATGTGCTCTGGCCGGCCTCCAACCGCTCCTTGAGCAGGGCGTAGACCGGCGAAAGCTCTCGCAGCCGGCGCACCGCCTCGACGAGGCGTCCGGCCGCGTACTCGATCTCCTCTTCCGTATTGAACCGTCCCAGCCCGATGCGGATGGTGCTGCGCGCCGTCGCTTCGTCCAGTCCCAGGGCCCGCAGCACGTGACTGGGACCCTCCTCGGCCGAGCTGCACGCAGAGCCGCTGGAGAGCGCGATCTCCCGCAGCTCGCGCATCAGGCCGGCGGCATCAACACCCGCAAAGCTCAGGCTCAGATTCCCCGGCAACCGCCGCTCCATGCTCCCGTTCACGCGCACCAGTTCGAGCTCCCCGAGCAACCGCTCCAGCAGGCGATCGCGCAGCCGGCGGAGCCGCGCCGCCTCCTCTGCCATCTCGCGCTGCGCGATCGCGCACGCCTCGCCGAAGCCGACGATCCCGGGCACGTTCAGCGTCCCCGACCGCAGCCCCCGTTCGTGGCCACCGCCATCCATCTGCGGGACGATCCCGACGCGCGGGTTGCGGCTCCGCACATAGAGCGCGCCCACTCCCTTCGGACCATACATCTTATGTGCGCTGAACGACAGCAGGTCAATGCAATCTGCTTCCACGTCCACCGGGATTCTGCCCACGGCCTGCGTCGCGTCGCAGTGAAAGAAGACCCCGCGCTCGCGGGCGATCCGGCCGATCTCCCGCACCGGTTGGATCACGCCGATCTCGTTGTTGGCGTACATCACGCTGATCAGGAACGTGCGTGGCGTGATCGCGCGCTCAATCTCCACAAGGTCCACAAGGCCATCGCGGTCCACGCCGAGCAGACTCACCCGCACGCCTCGCCGCTCGAGCCTCCGGCAACAATCGAGCACCGCGCGATGTTCGGTAGCCACCGTGATCAGGTGATCGCCGCGCCCCGCGCATGCCTCCGCGGCCCCCTTGATCGCCAGGTTGCAGGACTCCGTGGCGCCGCTGGTGAATACGATCTCCTCCGGCCGCGCGCCGATCAGCCCGGCCACCTGGCGACGCGCCCGCTCGACCGCCTGCTCGGCTTCCCATCCCCAGTGGTGCTGTCGGCTAGCCGGGTTGCCGAACTTCTCCGTGAAGTAGGGGAGCATGATCTCCACGACGCGCGGATCTACCGGCGTGGTTGCGTGATGATCGAGGTAGACTCGCCGGCCCATCCCATTATTGTGATGCCCGCGGCTAGAGTAGGGATCCGCCCCTGCCGCGCCGGTGATCGCCTGGCCTCCCGGGTGTTCTCCGCCAGTGTGGCGATGCCCGCCCGATGAGGCGTAGGCCGAGGTCCGATTCGTGTTAGACTGCGTGCTTTCATGGTCCGTTTCTTCAGAGTTTCGGTGCCCACCGGCGTGTTCCTGCTGGTGGTCTCCGAGGCCCTGCTGCTGACCTCCGCCTACACAGCCACGACCTATCTCGCCCTCCAGGTGGACCCCACCGTATTCCTTCTCTACGACGGCGGTCTGGCCCGGATCCTCGTTTCCGTGGCCAGCGTGATGCTGGCGCTGCACTTTCTGGACCTTTATTCCGGCCGCTGGGCGCCCTCGCGCACTGCGCTGGGGCTGGCGCTGGCCCAGGCCTTCGGCTTCGCCTTTCTTTTCCAGGCCTTTCTCGCTTATCTCAGCCGGAGCTGGATGCTTCCGCGCTCGATCATGCTGCCGGGTAGCGCCGCTGGCTTCGCGCTCTGCCTTGGCTGGCGACTGTTCTACGACGGCGTCCTCACGCAGGCCATCGGCGCCCACCGCGTACTGTTCCTTGGCGCACGCCACGCGCTGGTCGAAGAAATCGCCGCCTATCTCGACCGCCACCCGGAGCTGGGCATGCAGAACGTCGGCTACCTAGACGACGAGCTCCCGGCGGGAACGGTCCTGCACGGGGCGAAGATCCTCGGACCGACGAACACCCTGCGCAAGGCCGTCGCGCAGACACGACCCGACCGCATCGTGGTAGGCCTCAGCGAACGCCGGCAACGGTTGCCCCTTCAGGACCTGCTCGACCTTCGCTTCTCGGGCCTTCTCGTCGAGGAAGTGGCCGCCACTTACGAAACCATTCGCGGCCGCGTCTCCACCAAGGAACTCCGTCCGGCGCAACTGATCTTCTCCGGCGAGCTGGGCCCGCGTCCCGCCTACGTCCGTTTGCAGACCCTGTATTCGCTGGTCCTGGCGGCGGTGGGCCTAGTCGCCACTCTCCCCCTGATGCTGCTGGTCGCCCTGGCCGTGAAGCTCACCTCGCGCGGGCCCGTTCTGTACCGTCAGACCCGTGTGGGACTGCACGGCCGGCACTTCACCCTGTACAAGTTCCGTTCCATGTACGCCGACGCCGAAGCCCGCACCGGCGTCGTGTGGGCCGCCAAGGACGATCCCCGCGTGACGCCGGTCGGACGCTGGCTGCGTCGGTTGCGCCTGGATGAGCTTCCCCAGTTCATCAACGTCCTCAGAGGCGAGATGGCGATCGTCGGGCCGCGGCCCGAGC
>JANXAE010000099.1 GCA_025062235.1 Bryobacteraceae bacterium | reverse complement strand
CTGGGTGTGGACACACGCAACCTGCCGTTGGCGAAGCTCCACGGCCGGACCATCGCGGCGAACATGTGGGACGGCATCGGGTACGGCACGTACAATTCGCTCCAGGTCACCTTCAACAAGGCGTTCAGCCGCGGCTTGTTCTTCAAGGGCGCCTACACCTGGGGCCGTTACATGAACATGGCCGAGGATAACGGTTGGGCGGGCTTCTCGCTCTGGCACTGGGAGCCGATGATCCCGCGCAACTATGCTCCCTCGAGCTGGGACCGCCGCCACAGCTTCTCGATCGGCTGGGTCTACCACCTGCCCTTCGGCGCGGGCCGGGCGGTGCCTCTGAGCGGTCTGGCGGACAAGATCCTGGGCGGCTGGAAGATCAACGGCATGTTCTTCGCCTATTCCGGCACGCCGTTCACGGTGACGGGCAGCGGCTCCTCGCTGATGTGCATTGGCTGCACGCAGACGGCCGATCAGGTGGGGCCGGTGCGCAAGCTCGGGGGCAAGGGGCCGAACCAGCCCTACTACGATCCCAATTCGTTCCGCGATCCGCTGTTTTTCTTCGATCCGCGCAATCCGGTCTACCGGCCGGGCAGCATGGGGCGGAACGTGCTGTACGGGCCTGGGTTCTGGCGGATTGATCCGGCGCTGTACAAGGAGTTCCGGCTCACCGAGCGGGTGCGGATGGAGTATCGCATGGAGGCGCGCAATGGCACGAACACGCCGCGCTGGGGGAACCCGGCGGGAGGTGCGGGGGCCATGCGGTTGAATCCGGACGGCAGCATTGCGGCGCTGAACAACTTCATGTGCATCACCTCGGCGAGCGCGGAGCGGCAGTTCCGGATGGGCGTGCGCTTCCAGTGGTGAGCCGCAGCGTCGGCTGAGGAGACCTGCGCCGGCCGGCTGCCCAGCGCAGCCGGCCGGTTTTTCTTTGTCCCTCGTCATCCGGGGACATCGGGGCGGCGATATGGCCTGCTCAAGTAGCGACGCGATTCCTTGGCTGCGTCCGACTCCGGGGCGTAAGCGATCGCCTGGCGATAGGCTTCGATGGCCTCCTGGCGACGCCCCTTGAGGTCGTAGATCTGGCCCAGCCGCATCCAGGCCAGCACGCCGGTGTTCAGGTCCAGCTGATCGGCGTGCGCTGCCGCCTTACGGATGTTCTCGAGGGCATCGTCCAGGTCGCGATACCAGAACTGAATGTTGCCGCGCGCGAAGTAGATCTTCTCGATGGGCACTCGCGCGAAGCCGGGCGCGCCCGACTTGCGGAGTTCTTCCAGCCGCGCCAGGGCTTCGAGCGCCTGTTGCTTGTCTCCCAGGTCGCTGTACATTTGCGCCAGCTCGAAATACAAGAGGTAGTTGCGCGGGAAGGCCGCGATCAGTTCGCGGATCAGCGGCACGGCCAGCTCCGGCTTGCGCTCCCGACGGTAAATGGCGCACAGCAGGACCTTTGCGTCGAGCCGGTTCACGTCCCCTTTTTCGGCCACCTCCTGAAGGATCCGGATGCCAGTCTGTTTGTTGCCGCGAAAACCGACGAGGAAACCCAGCGTGCGCCAGTGCCACGGCAGGCTGCCCACCACGTACTCGTGCACGCCCTGTACCAGCCGGGCATCCACGAAGGAGGGATCGAGCTCGGTGACGCGGTTGTGAAGTTTGCGCGCCTGTGTGGCGTCGCGCAAGGCATCCATCCATGCCTTGCGCACCAGAAAGTTGTAGTTGGCGCGCAGGCCATGCGCGACCCCCAAAGTGTAGAGCGCTTGCGTGTCGCGGGGATTCTCTTTCAGGCGAGCCTGGGAAAGTTCCATCGCACGCTGGATCGCGTCCTCGAACTCCTTCTGATCCTCCGGGGTAGGATTCATCTTCGGCCGGCGCAGGAAGGGGTTGTTCCCGCTAACCAGCTCGGTCTCGAGGGCGCCGGTGCGCAGCATCTCGCGGTAGAGAATGGACTGGGCGAGGTGGTTGTAGCCGCGGGGTTCCTGGGGACGACGGGCGATGTACTGGCGGAAGACCACGATCGCCTCGTCGTACTCCAGGTTGTAGAAGTGTTCGAAGCCCTTTTCGACCAGAGGATCGGGGAAACGACCCGCCAGCATCGCCAGCAGGGCAGCGGCCGCAAGCATCGTCACCGATTCCATTCTAGCCGGCTCGCTCGGGGAGCCTCGCCAGCGCCCAACGGGCGTGTTCGGCCACGATCGGAGAGGCCGTGGAGGCCAGCCGCTCCAGCGGTTCGCGCCAGTCCGGGCGCGCGCTGTTGCCCATGGCGACGGCAACGTTCCGCATCAGGCCCTCGTACCCCGCGCGCCGGACCGGGCTGCGCGCGAAGCGCCGTGCGAATTGGCCGCGATCCAGCGAAGCCAGCTCCGCCAGTCCGGGTGCGTATTCTCGAGGCTGGAAGCCCGCCTCGGCGGTTACCGGCGCCTTGCGATTCCACGGGCAGACCTCCTGGCAGATGTCGCATCCGAAGACATGCCTGCCCATCTGGGACCGCAGCTCCTCCGGGATCGTTCCTCTCAGTTCGATGGTCAGATACGAGATGCACCGGCGCGCGTCGAGCGTCCAAGCGGGGTCATCGGGCAAGCCCGTCGGCACGAGCGCGCCCGTGGGACAAGCTTCCACACAGCGCATGCAACTGCCACAGCGATCCGGCGCCGGCTGGCCGGGCTCCAGCTCCAGAGAGACCAGCAGTTCGCCCAGGAAGACCCAGGAACCCGTGCGCTGGTTGATCAGGCAGGTGTTTCGCCCGATCCAGCCCAGCCCGGCGCGACGGGCCAGCGCCCGCTCGAGCAGCGGTGCGGCATCCACGAGCACACGCGCGACGAAGTCCGCACGGATCGCCTCCCGCAGTTTTTCCAGAAGGCGTCGGAGGCCCGCCCGGACGATGACGTGGTAGTCCTCGCCCCAGGCGTAGCGCGAGATCCAGCCGCGCCCACCATCCGCCGTGCCGTGCGTGCCGGGGGCACTGGTGTGGTAGACCTTGCCGACGCAGATGACGGATCGCGCCTGGGGCAGAAGCGCCCGGGGATCGGCTCGCAGGCTGGCCCGGTGATCGGCAAGATAGCGCATTTCGCCGGCCATGCCCGCTGCCACCCACGTTCGATAGAAGGCGAATTCGGCGAGCGGTTCGGCGCGAGCCACACCCGCCAATTCGAAGCCGCACTCTCTGGCCAGTCGCAAGACGCGTTGCGTATCCATCCCCTGGCACCATTGTCGCCTGCCGCGGGTACGCGCCGCCCGGCCTCGACAGGATGCGAAGATAGGATGCAGTACCAGTTGCTGGCGCTACGCGACAACTTCAAGGAGGCCGGGCAAGCCCTCGCCGCGCACAGACTCCGCGTGGCTCTCACCGTGCTCGGAATCATGATGGGCGTGGCCACCTTGATCACGGTGATGACGCTGATCCAGGGCGCCAACGTCTACGTGGAGGAAAAAATCGCCAACCTCGGCACCAATGTATTCCAGATCAGCCGCTTGCCCTTCGCGGTGACCGATTTCAACACGTTCCTCAAGGCGCTGCGCAACAGGCACCTGACGCTCGAGGACATGCGCGCCATCGCCCAACGCTGCCCGGACTGCCGCGCCGTGGGCGCGCAGGCGCAGACCACGCGTGCCAGCCGCTACCGCGACCGCGAGCTGGAGGATACGGTGATCATCGGGCAGACGGCCTCGATGGCGGACATTGACACGCGGACCATCGTCGAGGGCCGCTACTTCACCGCTGCGGAGGACGAACGGGGAGCGGGCGTCTGCCTGGTCGGCGCGCGCCTGGTCGAGGAGTTCTTCCCCGGTCTCGACCCTTTGGGGCGAACCATCCGCGTGGGCAAGCAGGAGTTCACCGTCATCGGCGTGTACGAAAAGATCGGCGCCATTCTCGGGCAGGAGCAGGACAACTTCGCCGTCGTCCCCATGGGTGCGTTCCAGCGCCTGCGGGGGGGCCGTTTCAGCGTGACGATCAGCGTGAAGGCCACGGCCGGCGGCGCGGCCTTCGAGCGGGCGCAGGATCAGGCCCGCATGGTGTTGCGCGCCCGGCGCCAGATCACGGGGAACCGCGAGGAGGATTTCTTCATCGGGACGGCGGAAAGCTATATCGAGCTGTGGCGCTCGATCAGCTCGGCCTTCTTCGCCACTTTCGTGCTGGTCAGCTCGATCGCCGCCGTGGTGGGCGGCATCGTGATCATGAACGTGATGTTGGTGAGCGTGACGCAGCGCACCAAGGAGATCGGGGTGCGCAGGGCCGTGGGCGCCAGCCAGCAGGACATCTTCCGCCAGTTCTTGACCGAGAGCGTGCTTCAGTGCGTGGCGGGCGGCGCGCTCGGCGTGGGCGCCGGCTTCCTCTGCGCGCTCGCGCTGCGCAACTGGACCTCCTTCCCTGCCGCGGTGCAGACTTGGGTGGCGCTGCTCGGCCTGACCCTGAGCTCCGCCATCGGGCTGTTCTTCGGCATCTACCCGGCAGTGCGGGCGGCGCGTTTGGATCCCGTGGCGGCGCTCCGCAGCGAGTGAGCAGCGATGACGGCGGCCGAGATCCGCGAAAACCTGATCGTCGGACTGGACAACCTGCGCGCGCACAAGGTCCGCTCCGGCCTCACCGTGCTGGGCATCGTGATCGGAGTGACCAGCGTGATCACCGTCGCAGCCATCATCCAGGGTTTGAACCGGCACATCCAGGAGCGGGTGGAAGGGATCGGCTCGCGGACCTACTTCGTCACCCGCCTGCCTCCGGCACAGTTCGGTCGCCTGCCGGAGAAGATCCGGCGCCGGAAGTACTTGAACTTCTCCGACGCCCGTTACCTCAAAGAAACCGTTCCCTCGCTGGCCTTCGCAACGGCCTTCGCCCAGCGTCCCAGCCCCGGGGCCGGTTTCGGAGGCCGCCGCGCCGAGCCCAACGAAATCCGCTATGGCGGCGAGAGAGTAGACCAGATCATCCTCCGGGGCGTGGAACCGGAGTACGCCGAGGCCATCCCGCTGTTCAGCGTGGCCCAGGGACGTTTCATTTCGCGTTACGACCTCGAACATTCCCGCCAGGTCGTCGTGCTGGGAGATGCCATCGCATCCGCGCTCTTCGGCCCGCTCGATCCGATCGGCCGCACGGTGCGTTTGAACGGCAAGCTCTACGAGGTCATCGGAGTCTTCGAGAAGGATCCCGGACTGTTCGGCGGCCCCGGGGTGGATCAGTTCGCGGTGATCCCGCTGAGCGATTTCCGCAAGCGCTATCCCGAGGTGCGCGAGGTTTTCATTGCCTTTTCCGTCGCACCCGATGCCAATCCGGTGCAGGTGCGCAACGAGGTCATCGAGGCCATGCGTAGGCTCCGACGCGTGCCCTATCACGAGGAGAACGACTTCGAAGTCGTTTCGCCCGATTTCTTGACCAACCTCTGGAACCAGCTCACGGGCGCGCTGGTGATCCTGACCGGCGTCATCAGCTCGATCGGCCTTCTGGTGGGCGGCATCGGCGTGATGAACATCATGCTCATCTCGGTGACCGAGCGTACGCAGGAAATTGGCGTTCGCAAGGCGGTAGGGGCGCGACGGGCCGACATCCGGGCCCAGTTCCTGCTCGAAGCCGTTGTGGTGACCGTCATGGGCGGCATCCTGGGCATCCTGCTCGGTGCGGCCATTTCCTTCGCCGTCCGCAAACTGGTCCCTTCGATTCCGGCCACTGTCTCCCTGTTCTGGGTCATAAGCGGAGTGAGCATCTCGGCGGCGGTGGGGATCTTCTTCGGCTATTACCCTGCCAATCGGGCCGCGAACCTCGATCCCATTGTCTGTTTGCGGTACGAGTAAGTCCGTCTCGGACGACGGTCCTGCATTCGCGGATAAAGGGGTCTGAAATTAAAGAATCGCCTCCGCGCGTCCCCATGTTAGAATCGCAAAGCCCATATACTCCTAGCGGGAGAATGCAGCCGATGGCAGCAACTACTCCAAGCAAGCCGGCGCAGCCAGTGACTCTCAATGGCAGACCGATCCCGTTCGCAGCGGTGGATTCTCGTGCAGTGGCGAATTTTTTGCTTTCAGTGGGCTTGGCACGGGCCATGGCGCAGGAGTCCAGCCTGGAATGGCAACCCACGCAGGTGCCCTGGATCATCAAGGCCTTGTACTTCATCCGTACGAAGATGCCGAAGGAATGCGCCGAGCCGGGCGCAGCCGTCTTCGACATTGCGCCGACCCCAAAGCTCTACGAACTGGCGGGTGACTTCGCCAGCGAGTGGCAAAGCAAATTCTACGAGCGCCTGCACACGAACCCCGCAGCGGCCCTCCAGTACATCCAAAACCTGGAAAAGATACGTACCTCGTATCTGGAGGCGGTTTACATGCGGATGCACGCCGCCGGGCACATCAACCAGGAGGTCGACAGACTGTGGACCGGTTGGATCAAGGTCTGGTCCACCATAAAGCTCGGCGCTTCTATGGGGTTGGCCACGGTGGGCCTGGTGGCGGGCATTGCGGGGGTGGCGGGCATCTCGGCGATCACTCTCGGCCGGATCCAGCTCACTGTAGGGGATCCGCAATGGGCATTCACCGTAATCGGCGGGGTCACCAACCTCATCCTCACCAACATACCGAGTTTCGATTTGCTGGGCTCGGCCAAGGTGATCGCGTTGGCAGGCGCACAGGAGGGCTTCTCGCAAGGGTTGCAATCCATGGGCGATCAGGTTTCGGCACGCACCAAAGAACTCCAACGCCTGATCCAGGAATGCGAGAGCCTCATCAAGAAATACTCTGCCGAGCTGGGCGAACGGTACTTGCAAGAGTGGGGTAAGTTGGTCTCTTTACAGGGCTACACCGAGCAATGGATCGCCAGAGAGCAGCGGAGCGTGACGGCTCCCGTCTCCAAAAGCGTGATCGCTGATCGGATGACGTCGCTCCAGGCGTACCAAAAGGAATTGCAGTCGAAGACGAAGTGCGCCCCCTTTCTGAAGGGCCTCCAGTATGCCCTGCCCATCGTGTTCTTTGGCCTCGACGTCTGGGAGGCGCTGCAAACCTACCGCAAGGAGTTGAAGGCGGCGGACTCCTGAAACTGCCCGGAGTGGGCTGAGCCCGGGGGCGCTAACCTGCTTCAGCGCGGCGGGACCTTGCCCGAAAGCCGCGTTTGCTGCATAATGGCGCGGAGCGGGGAACGCCGATGCCCAAGCCATTCCACTACGGGCGCCTCCATTTGGAAGCCGAGCCGGAAACCCAACCGGCAGCGTTGCTCGACGCAGAAACGCCGTTCAATATCCTGGTTCTGGGTGACTTCAGCGGCCGCGCGAATCGCGGTCTCTGCGCAGCCGGACCGGACCTGGCCAGGCGTCCGGTCCTGCGCGTGGACCGCGACAATCTCGACCAAGTCCTGGCGCGGCTGGCTCCCTCGCTAGAGCTTGGCCCCCATTTGCACCTCGAATTCCGCGAGCTCGAAGACTTCCACCCCGACCGTCTGTACTCCTCGCTCGAGATCTTCCGCCGCCTGCGCCAGACCCGCCAGCGAATGGCGGACCCGGCCATGTTCGCGGCGGCAGCGAGCGAACTGGGGGTCGTCTCCAGCCCTCCGGCCCCTGAGATCGCCAGGCTGACGTCGGGGAGCCTGCTCGAACAGGTCATCGAAGCCGCCGAACAGAGAGGAGCCGCGCCCACCCACGACCCGCTGGCAGACTATTTGCGGAGGATCGTCGCCCCCTACCTGGTGCCCAGGCCTCACCCGAAGCAGCAAGAGATCCTCGCGCAACTCGATGAAGCGGTGGGCGGACTCATGCGCGCCCTGCTCCACCAACCCGCCTTCCAGGCCTTGGAAGCGGCTTGGCGGGGCGTGGAGTTCCTGGTGCGCCGCCTGGAGAGCAACGGTCGCCTCAGGATTCACCTGCTCGATCTGTCACGCCAGGAACTGGAGAAGGACTTGGCCGGCGCCGACTTGTCGTCCACCGCCTTGCACTGGCTCTTGGTGGAGCAGGCCACGGGAACCTCGGGTGGCGAAGCCTGGTCGGTGATGGCGGGGAATTTCGTCTTCGAGCAAACGGCGCGGGATGCCGAGCTGCTGGGGCGCTTGGCGAAGCTCGCTGCGCAAGCCGGCGCGCCGTTCATCGCCGAAGCGGGCAGCCAGGCCCCGGAGCCTTCCGCAGCGCAGGCCTGGAAGCGGCTGCGCGCCATGCCCGAAGCGGCCTGGATCGGCCTCGCCCTGCCGCGTTTCCTGCTACGACTGCCCTACGGGCGGCACACGCACCCCATCGAATCCTTCCCGTTCGAGGAGATGCCCGGATCGCCGCAGCACCAGTGGTACCTCTGGGGGAGTCCGGCCTTCGCCTGCGCGTACCTGCTCGGGCGCGCCTTCCTCAACTGGGGTTGGGACATGCGGCCGGGCATGGTCCAGGAGATCGCGGACCTGCCTGCGCATTTCTACCAGGAGGAGGGGGAAACCCGGATGAAGCCCTGCGCGGAACTGCTCCTGACGAGCGAGGCAGTGGAAGAGCTGCTCGAGATGGGCTTCATGCCCTTGGTGTGCTTCAAGAACCGCGACCTGGTGCGCCTGGCGCGTTTCCAATCCATCGCGTGGCCCCCCAAGCCCTTGGCCGGCCCCTGGTGCTGAGACCTCCGGCCCCGTTCAGCGAGTACGTCCGTCTTCCAGGTATGTGTAGCCGTACAGGCCTTCTTCGTAGAACCTGAGCAGCCGGCCGGATTCCTCGTAGCCGATGCGCCCCTCGCGCAGTGCGGCCTCGACGTCGCGTCGGAACTGGCTGAGCAACACGTCGCTGTTGAACTGCACGTACTCGAGCACTTCGCGCACCGTGTCGCCCTTGATGACGTTATCGAGCACCGCCTCGCCACGTTCGTCCAGGCTCACGTGCACCGCGTTGGTGTCGCCGAAGAGGTTGTGCAGATCGCCGAGGATTTCCTGGTAAGCGCCCAGCAGGAAGGCGCCCAGATAGTACGGCTCGCCGTAGAAGGGGTGCAGCGGCAGCGTGCGCTTGACGTCGCGCCGATCTATGAACTGGTCAATCTTGCCGTCGGAGTCGCAGGAGATGTCCCCGAGAATGGCATGGCGCGTGGGCCGTTCGTTGAGGCGGTGGATGGGCATGATGGGGAAGAGCTGCCGGATAGCCCAGCTGTCGGGCATGCTTTGGAAAAGCGAGAAGTTGCAGAAGTAGGTGTCGGCGAGCATGGCATCGAGGCCTTCGAGCTCCTCGGGCAGGTAATCCAGTTCCCGGGCCAGCCGCTGGATGCGCCGGCAGATGTTCCAGTAATAGTTCTCGGCCAGGCAGCGCTGCTCGAGCGGCAGGTAGCCGAGGCTGAAGAGATTGAGCGCCTGATCGAGCGCCTGCTGGGCGTCGTGGAAAGCCTCGAGCAGGTTCTTGATGCTGAGCGACTGGTAGGTCTCCTGCAAGTCCACCAGGGGCTGTTCGGCGTCGGCCGGCAGCTCGGCGGGCAGCTCGTCCTCGCCCAGCCCGCTGACGCCCAGCACGTTGAACACCAGCATGCTGTGGTAGGCGACCACGGCGCGCCCGCTTTCGGAGATGATCGTCGGATGCGGCACGCCGGCCTCGTCGCAAACGCTCTGCACGTGGTAGACGACGTCGTTGGCGTACTCCTGGAGAGTGTAGTTGACGCTGGATTCGAAGTCGGTCTGGGAGCCGTCGTAATCAATGCCGAGCCCGCCGCCCACGTCGAGGTATTTCAGCCCCGCGCCCAGCCGCGCCAGTTCCACGTAGATCCGGGCGGCCTCGATGACCGCGGCTTTGATGAAGCGGATGTTGGTGATCTGGCTGCCCAGGTGGAAGTGCAGCAGCTCCAGGCAGTCCGCCATGCCCAGTCCCGCCAGCCGCTCGACGGCGCGCCGTGCCTCGCTCACCGTCAAGCCGAACTTGGAGCGGTAGCCGCCGGAAGACTTCCACCGTCCCGAGCCGCGCGTGGCTAGCTTGAGCCGCAACCCGATCACCGGCCGCACGCCGATGCGGCGCGCATGCTCGGCGATCATCTCGAGCTCGTTGTATTTTTCGACCACCGGGATGATGTGGCGGCCGATCTTGCGCGCCAGCATCACCATCTCGATGTACTCGTCGTCCTTGAAGCCGTTGCAGATGATCGGGGTCCGGTTGTCCGCCAGCGCCAGCACCGCCAGCAGCTCGGGCTTGGATCCTGCCTCGAGGCCGAAGTGGTAGCGGCGACCGAACTTGAGCAGCTCTTCGATGACCTGGCGTTGCTGGTTCACCTTGATGGGATACACGCAGCAGTATTGCCCCTGATAGCCGTGTTCGGCGATCGCGCTCTCGAAGGCCTGGTAGATCTCCCCCAGGCGGTGGCGCAGGATGTCGCCGAAGCGGATCAGGATGGGCAGCGAGATGCCGCGCAGCACCAGCGTGTCCACGAGCTGTTTGAGGTCTATGGAGCGGGAAGGATCCTTGGTGGGATGGACATGCAGGTTGCCGTTGGCGCCGACCGAGAAGTAGCCCTTCCCCCAGCTTGCCACGTCGTACAGTTCCGCGGCGTCCAGGGTGGTCCACTGCTCGGTCGGCTCACGCAGGACCGCGCTGTCGGCCAGTCGCAACTTCGCAATCTCCTTTTGAAATTTAGTGTGTATCGAAACGAGCGGCAGGGCAAGAGCAAAATTCCAGGCGCCGCCGTCGTGGACTCGCGTCGCCCGCCGGCTACGGGCCCAAACTCGCATTATGACGCTTTGCGGCCGGCGGTGTCCCAGGCGTCCGGCCGGCGGGCGGTCGCGCATCAGAAGTCTGCCGCCACCACTTCGTGGATGCCGATCGAAGGCACTGTCATCTCCAGCCACTCGCCGTTCTGCTTGCATGCCGGGCGCCCGCCCTGCACCAGCAGGCTCACTTGGCGCACCCTGCGACCTTGCGGCAGCCTCATGCGCACGCGCTGCGACCCGAGGGGGATCGCTTCCCGGAAGGGCCCTTTCATCGCCATGGGATTGATCAGGTTCACCAAGTGCAAGGTCACCGAGTTTTGTTGCCGCCAGTACGCCAGATCGAGCAGGCCCGGCCCCTCGACACGCACCGGGCGCTCCTCAGCGGCCGCCCAATCCACGGCGTTGGCGAAGAGGCGGCCGTGATCCGGGCAAAGCACCTCCCAAAAGGTGCGGTCAATATCCCATGGGAAGTAGGCCACGCGCCCGCGCCCGAATTCCCGCAGGTAGACCTCGGCGATGCCGGTCCTTTCTACGCGCGGGTAGACTTCCTCCATGGGCAGATCGGGGTAAGGCGGAATGAGGGTGACGGGCGCATCGGCGATCGGCGCGCGCGGGCGCACCTCGAGCCTCCAGACTCCGTGAATCGTGCGCGGCGCCGCCTCCAGTCCCCGCAGCAAGGGGTGGCGCGTATGGTGTTCCAGACGGAGATAGGCGTTGCGCATGGGGCCTGGCAGCCGTCCCTGGAAGGAAGCGCCGAACAGTTCCGCGAGCCCGAAATCCTTCCGCGGCTCTCCCCACTCGTCGTAGAGCGGGGTTTCGAAGGTGGCAATCAGGCTGCCCCCGCGCTTCACATAGGTCTCTAGCTGCCGGCACTGCTC
>JANXAE010000098.1 GCA_025062235.1 Bryobacteraceae bacterium | reverse complement strand
AGTGCCTCTTTGGGGGATTTGTCTCTCAGTCGTGTGCTCGTTTCGCGGCTCACCAGCGCGTAGTTGGCAGGATGGTTGGCGAGGTTCGGGTCGCCCATCAGCTCCGCCACAACGCGCCGGGGGAATATATGATGCACCGTCAAGACGCCGATGGGCGATCCGGCTCCGGCGACGAGTTGGCGGAGCGGCTTGCCTGTGATCCAATCCTCGGCGCCCCGGCTCGCCAGCCAGGCATACAGCACCTGCGTGCCGCCACTCCACGGCTGCGACGCCCGGCGCCAATCCCGAGGCTGCGTTGTGGCGGCTTCGTACTGCTTGAGGCCCTCGATCAACCCTCGGGCCGGATTTGCGGGGTGGCGCTGCACACTCTTGAGGAAGCGGCCCATGGTCGTGTCCACCGCGCCGCGGAACACTCCGCGCAGTGCGGTCAGGCACAACCATCTTCGATACAGCTCTTGGGAGCGCGGGCTCACCCGCCCTCCCTCTTGGGCGATGGACCAAGCCACCAGGATCAGCGCGTTCGCAGAGGGGAGCAGCGCGCGCGTTGACCAGTGAAGGTGGGTGTGAACGAAGTTCATGGCCTCGGCCATGGCGCGCTCCACAGCCTGCCAGGTTTCCGTCAGAGTCTGGCCGTTCGCTCCGGGAAGTTGCACCCAGCCCGGTGCAAGCTTGGCGATCCGGCCATGCCCCAGGTGGAACAGGGCAAGGGCACGGAAGGCGAACGAGAAGCCGAAGCCCATCCGCCGCGCGAGTTCCTGATTGACGAAGCTACGCATCTGGTTGAGGACTTCGGCGCCGCCCTGGGCGACGAGGCGCGCCGCCTCGACGTCTGCCTGCCTGAGAGGCACGCCGCCCTTGTTGAGGCGATGGAACACCTCCACGGCCTCTTCTTCGGTGAGCCCGCGGATGACCGTGCAGGGCACGAGCTGGTTCAACATGGCGAAGGCCCGTTTGAGCCGCTCGAGCGCCCGGTAAACCCGCTCGTGATCCCATCCCGGAAGCGACCGTAGCTGGCCTTCGACGTCATGACAGTATTCCACCGGATCCGCCTCCAGCAGGTGTGCAACCGGGACGAGAGTGGGATCCCCGTTTTCCAGACGTTTCTTGACGAGCTTGCTTTGGCCCCGTGAAACGAACAACCTCGAAACCGCGGCCATTTTCTCGTCAGGCGCCGCCAGGTCGAGGTAGCATTCGAACACTTCGCCGCCTCGATCTTCCTGCGCGTACAGCCCGTATGCCGCTTCGAGGCTGGTCAATCGTTGCTGGCCGTCTAGGAGGAAACCGCGGAAAAACGTACCCTGCCTGCGGTTGCCCCTCGGTTTGGCTTGAACCTGCTTGTCCGGCTGCCATACGAAGAAACCACCGATCGGCAATCCTCGGAAGAGCGAGTCCAAAAGATTGCGAATTCTGCGTCCCGTCCACACGTAATCGCGCTGGAACTGTGGCAGCCAGATGTGACCGTGAGAGAACTCCAACAACAATTCCCGGAGCGACCGCGTGGCGGTTTCGGCCAGCATACGCCGCGCCTCCCGTCAGCCCTGGCCCTTCAATTAGCCCACTATTATGGTACAGCGCTTTCTTTCCGCCTCCCTGACTCGGCTCTTCCGACACGTGCGGGGCCTTTCTCCGAAACGGTGCATTTTCGGTCGGTCGGTGCGAGCGATTCTACCGCAGGCATTACCGGCATTCCCCGGACGCCGGAAAGGCGAGACAGGCAACAGCAGCGGTCAGGATCCTGGGCGTCGGGGAGGCCGCGGCATGGCTCCACGACCGGGACGCCGTGGCGCCGCAAGGGGCTGCTGCCGATTCGCCGCGCGCCATGGCCCCGCCACCGACGACGGCCTGTGGCCCCGTTGCCCGCCGTCAAGGTCCTTGCGCAGTGATCGAACCGAGGGCCGGGCGGGTGGCTGCGCGGGAATCCTTGGCATTCTCACCGCGGCCTCGGCTTGCGCCCACACGATCGAGCGACCGGGGAAGCCGTGCCGCCGTGCGGGTTCAGACGATGAGCTCAAGCCTTTCACGGTCGAAGCGAACCTTGCGCCCGTAATCGAGGGCCAGGGCAGCCATGCAGCAGGCCACCGTGTGCGAAAAGCCGGCCTGGATGTCGGCCCGCGGCGTCCGGCGGGTGCGCACGCACTCGAGGAAATTCTCCATGTGCGAGTTCGCGGGTTCGGCGGGCACTTCGATTTCTTCGGTGATGCGGTCCGGCATGCGGCTGCCCTCTCCGGTGACTTTCATCGCTTCGGCGTCGAGCGTGCCGCGAGTGCCGAACCAGAGGTTGCGGTTGCGCGCAGCGTTGGTCAGGCTCATGGCGAAGCTGACCAGGAATCCCTTCGGATAATCGAGCAACGCGTGGAAGACATCGGAGGTTTCGCGGCCGTCTTTCCACAGGTACACGCCGCCATTGGCCACCGCGCCCGCCGGATAGGGATCGTCGAGGAACCAGTGGACCAAGTCAATGAAGTGGCTCATCCACAATCCGGGGATGCCGTTGGTGTAATCGCGGAAAAGCTGCCACTCGCGGAAACGCCTGGCGTCGAAGGGGCGGGCGGGCCGGTGCATCAGGAACTGCGGCCAGGCGACGTCCTCGGGGCGGATGTGCGAGTAGTCGCGGCGCCAGCGTGGCTCCTGGAAGTTCACCGAGAACTCCACGCGCGTGACTTGCCCCAGCAGGCCCGAGCGGACGAGGCGCGCTGCGCCCATCAGGCGCGGTTCGCTGCGCCGCTGGGTGCCGATCTGCACCACCCGGTCGCTGCGGCGCACCGCCAGGTAGGCCGCCTTGGCTTCCGCGAAATCCACGCCCATCGGCTTTTCGCAGTAGACATCCTTGCCGGCCTCGACGGCGTCCTTGAGCATCACCGAGTGCGCGAAGTCGGGCGCGGCGATGATGACGGCGTCCACGTCCGGCCAGCCGAGCAGCTCCTTGTATTCCGTCGTCAGTCGCGGCTTGATCTTCCAGGTCTTCTCTACGAACTCGGCGGCCCGCTCGCGGTTGGGCCGGTAGACGTCGCAGATGGCGGTGATGACGGCGTCGGCTGTCCTGGCTTGGGCCACCTGACGCATGAGCTCGCTGCCCCGGCCGCCGGCGCCGATGACGCCGAGTTGGATGCGGTCGTTGGCCGAGCGAGCGCTCACGCCGCCGACTGCCAGGGTGGCGCTGACGAAGTGCCTGCGGGTCCAATTGGTGGTCTGGGCCATAGAAGTCCATCGAACCGCACTGGGGAAGTCCTTGGCAAGAGCCCGAAGGCCGGCTCACGGCTGACGGCCGGCTTCGCTCGCCGCAGCAGGCGGCCCCCTGCGGACCAGCTCCAGGTAGCGTTGCACGTATTCGCGGAAGATGAGGGGGACCTCGTCGCGGTGCACGGTGCCGCCTCTGTCGGCATGCTTGGTCTCGCGTTGACTGTATGGGGTGCGCAGCTTCTGAGAGCCGGAGGCGACTTCAACGGTCACCTCGCCGGTCAGGTTCGCCTGCCTGCGCCCGATCAGTTCCGTCAACTTGCCCATGGCGGCCAGCTGCTCGGCCTCGCGCGTATCCTTACGGCCGTCCTCCCTGCCGATGCCGCTGCGGCCTTCACGGGCGGCCTCAGAGTCGGCATCGCGACCGCCGGACTTGCCGGCAGCCCCCTGGGCGCGCTCGCTCTCGCCAGTTTGTTCTGCCGCTTCGGCTTGGGCATCGCCCTCGCCCTGCGACTGCCGGCCCGGGCCCGGTACGCCCTTGTCCGGGGAGCGCCCTGGGCGTCCGGATTCCTTCGCCCCGCCCGGGCTTTCCACCTGCGTGGCATCGCCCGAGTTCGCCCGGGGTTTGAGTTGGGAGAGGAGGCTGGCGAGGGCCTCGCGGAATTTCTCGAGGAGGTCACTGTTGGCTTCCGACCACGGTTGCGCGGACTGGCTCCCATTGGCCGCCTGCGCTCCCTCGGGCCGAGCGGGAAGGTCTCCAGCTTCGCCGGCATGGCCATCGGCCTCGGCACCCTCCTCGGCGGAGGCCGTGGGAACCGGGCGCGAGAGATCCGGCCGTGGGGGAACCGGAACCACCTCGGCGGAGTGGCCGCGGTCGGTGTGCGGCGACGGGCTGCGCGCGCGCGTGCTGAACTGCGAGGGATCGCTCCCCAAACCGGCCTGGCGCAACATGCGCCGCACGTTCTCGGAAATGGGATCGCGCAGCGCGGGCGGCTGATCCTGGCCCTGTTGAACCTGGGGCGGCAGAAACACGGCCACCAGGGGCGGGTGGAGGTCCAGCCTCTTGGTCACACCGTAGCGCAAGGCGAACAACGAGCCCGCGAGCGCCGTCAGGCAAACGAGCCACCAAGCCCGCCGGGGAGCGCACAGCGGCATGGCCAGCGCGGGATCCACCTCGGCAGCGAGCTTCTCAGCCTGCGCGAAAAGTTTGCGGCGCGCCCAGTCGGATTGCTGGCACGACGCTCCCAGCCAACGGAAATAGTACGCGCTCGAAAGCGTGTCGTTCAGGCCCAGGCGGCGGTCCGCCTCTTGGAGCACGAGGTAGGGCTGGGGCCGATTGCGAGCGAGTCTGGCCGCACTCCAAACCGCGGTCGAGACGACCACCGCCGGCAACCACGCGCTCCCCAGCACCTCGGCGCCGGCCACCAGCAGCAGGATAAAGGCGCACAGCGCAACCGCGAGGGTCCAGGCTGCCTGTGCGAGCGCAAGATTGCACCAGCGCCTGCGCACCAGCCTGCGGGCGAGCCTGGCGAGCGAGTCCAGGTCGGCCCATCGGTGACCCCCTCGTTGCTCAGCGCGGCTGGTCATGCACTCACCATCGTACACCCGCTCCCTGCAACGGTTGTGGGTGCGTGCGGACGGCATCGCCGGGCCGCCAGCAATCGGAGAGCGCCGCTGGGGTGGGTGATGGGATTCGAACCCACGACTCCCGGAACCACAATCCGGTGCTCTACCAACTGAGCTACACCCACCGGAGGGGAGACCGACTATCAGTGTATCACACGCTCGGCGCCAGACCTGCGGCCCGGCGCCACTTTGGCCACCGGTTCAGGGCAGGGGCTTGAGCATCTTGATGCCGGGCGGCAGCCGGAACAGGTCATCGGAAAGGCCACGATTGATTTCGACACGCTCGGAGTACATCTGAAAGATCTTCTCCCCATCGCGTTCGCGCTCGATCACATAGGGCCACAACACGCCGCCCGCGTCCCTGTATTTCGAGTAGAGGGTAACTTCTTCGACGCGCAAGCGGGTCTTCGGATCCCTGCGATGGAAGACCTGCCGCACGGGCAACAGCGTGGAGGCGTTCAGGTACACGGTCACGCTGCGGTTGTCCGAGTCGGTGATCTCAAGCAGCTCGACCCGCTGGCCCTCCCAGAGGTCCGAGCCACGCCACTCCGCCATCAAGCCGGGCTCGTCAAGGCGCTGGCGCAGGATGTAGAAGACGTTGCAGAGGGTGGTTTCGCGATAGCGCTGGAGCGTTTCGGCAGGCAGCGGTCGGGCGCCGCGGAAGGTGATCTGGTACGCCTGGCTGCGCGTGAACAGGACAGCTCCGCGGTCCTCGTTGTTGCCGAAAGACTGGCGCTCCTCGACGCGCAATTCGCCGGGAGCGACGTCGGCGCTCAGGTAGCGCGTGTAGATCGTCGTGCGCGCCAGTCCCGAAAGCTCCTCGCGGTAAAAGGAGTAGGCGCGACCGGATTCCACGCGATCTCGCATGGCGCGGAACCGTTCCCCGCCGAGAGCCTGCAGCGCCTGTTCGAGCAGCCTTCGGCCACGCGCCTCGCGTTCCTGGGCGGCAAGGGCGGAGGCGACGCACATGGCGACGAGCGCGAACTTCATGGCTCCTGTCCGCTAGGGCGCCGGTTTGCAAGGAGTTGGGCTGGCACCCAGAAGCAGTTTATCGCGCAGGAGGAGCCTGGAGCGATGAAGGTACGACTGCAAGTCGAAGATACTGCTAATAGAAAATTTTCTTGACATACCACAACATGTTGGGCCATCATCGAAGACGCCGTCCCCGTCACCCTGCGGAAGCATATGTCGGGAACGGGCGCCGGAGGCGTCGGCCGCGGCGCCGCCCGCTGGGGACCGAGCGTGGTATTGTCAACGCCGAGGAGTTCTCATCATGGGGCAGCCGAGTGTCGAGCTTTCCTTGGCCGGCCAGGCCGTCAGGCGGAGCCTGCATCCGCGGGAACGCACGGGAATCCGCTTCCCCCGTTATTTCACCGCGCGGCTGGAGCCGGGACGCACTCCCTACGATGAAATCCGCTGGGAGCTGCGGCACTGCACGATCACGAACGACAAGGGCGAGATCATTTTCGAGCAGCGCGACGTCGAGGTTCCGGCCGACTGGTCGCAGACCGCGGCCAACATCGTCGCCAGCAAGTACTTCCATGGCCGGCTGGGTTCGGAAGAACGCGAGCGCAGCGTGGCGCACCTGGTCCGGCGCGTCGTGGACACCATCACTGCCTGGGGCAAGGAGGGTCGCTACTTCCGCACGGACGAGGATGCCGAGAACTTCCGCTTCGAGCTGGCGCACCTGTTGCTGAACCAGAAGGCCGCCTTCAATTCCCCGGTGTGGTTCAACGTGGGGGTGCCCGAGGCGCGCGGCTACGGCTATTACTATGACGCCGAGGCCGACGCCATCCGCAAGCTCGAGCCGGGGGGGCTGACGCGGCCGCAGTGCTCGGCCTGCTTCATCATCTCGGTGAAGGACTCGTTGGAATCCATTCTGGAGCTGGCCAAGATCGAGGGGATGCTCTTCAAGTGGGGATCGGGCACCGGGACGAATCTTTCGCCCCTGCGGGAGCGCAACGCGCCGCTGTCCGGGGGCGGGAGGGCGTCGGGCCCGCTCAGTTTCATGAAGGGCTTCGACGCCTTTGCCGGCGTCATCAAGAGCGGCGGCAAGACGCGCCGCGCCGCCAAGATGGTGATCCTCAACATTGACCATCCCGACATCGAGGAGTTCATCTGGTGCAAGGCGAAAGAGGAGAAGAAGGCGCACGCGCTGATCGAAGCGGGCTACGATCCCTCGCTCGACGGCGAGGCCTACAGCTCGATCTTCTTCCAGAACGCCAACAACTCGGTTCGTGTCACCGACGAGTTCATGCGCGCCGTGGTCGAGAACGGCGAGTGGTGGACGCGTTCTCGGCTGAGCGGACAGCCCGTGCGCCGCTACCAGGCCCGCGACCTGATGCGCCAGATCGCCGAGGCCACGCACCAGTGCGGCGATCCCGGCATGCAGTTCGACACCACGATCAACCGCTGGCACACCTCGAAGGCCAGCGGGCGCATCAACGCCTCCAATCCCTGTTCCGAGTACATGTTCCTGGACGATTCGGCCTGCAACCTGGCCTCGCTCAACCTGATGAGGTTCCTCGGCCCGGAGGGTCGCTTCGACGTGGAGGCTTTCCGGCATGCGGTGGACACGATGATCGTGGCCCAGGAAATCATCGTGGATGGCGCCAGCTACCCCACCGAGAAGATCGCCGAGAACTCCCACAATTTCCGCCCGCTCGGGTTGGGTTACGCCAACCTCGGTTCGCTGCTGATGGCGCTCGGGCTGCCCTATGACAGCGACGAGGGACGCGACTTCGCCGCTGCGGTAACCGCCCTGATGACCGGCCAAGCCTACCTGACCAGCGCGCGCCTGGCCGAAGCGCTCGGACCTTTCCCTTGCTACGCCGCCAACGAGGAGTCCTTCCTCGAAGTGATTCGCATGCACCGCGGAGCGCTGGGCCGCATCAACGCCCACCGGGTGCAGGCCGATCTGTTCGAGGCGGCGCGCCGGGTGTGGGACGAAGCCTACGAGACGGGCCGGAGGGTGGGCTTTCGCAACGCACAGGTGACGGTGATCGCGCCTACGGGAACCATCGGTTTCATGATGGATTGCGACACGACGGGCATCGAACCGGACCTCGCGCTGGTCAAGTACAAGAAGCTGGTGGGCGGCGGCATCATCCGCATCGTCAACAACACCGTGCCCCAGGCGCTGTTCCGGCTGGGTTACACGCCCGAACAGGTCGAGCGCATCGTCAGCCACGTGGACGCCACCGGCACGATCGAAGGAGCGCCCGACCTGAAGCCCGAGCACCTGCCCGTGTTCGATTGCAGCCTGCGCCCGGCCAACGGGACCCGCTTCATCCACCACATGGGCCACATCCGCATGATGGCGGCCGTGCAGCCGTTCATCTCGGGCGCCATCTCGAAGACCATCAACATGCCCGAGGACTCCTCGGTCGAGGACATCATGAACGCCTACATCGAGAGCTGGCGGTTGGGCCTGAAGGCGGTCGCCATCTACCGCGACGGCTCCAAGCGCACGCAGCCGCTGACCACCGGCCTCAAGACCGAGCGCAAGGCCGCGCCCGAGACCGTCGAGAAGGTCGTCTATCGCCCCGTGCGCCGGAAGCTGCCGGACGAGCGCCAGTCCATCACCCACAAGTTCTCGATCGCGGGCCACGAGGGCTACATCACGGTCGGTCTGTACGAGGACGGAACGCCCGGCGAGATCTTCATCACCATGGCCAAGGAGGGCTCGACCATCTCGGGCTTGATGGACGGCTTCGCCACCGCCATCAGCTTTGCCTTGCAGTGGGGCGTGCCGCTGAAGTTCCTGGTGGACAAGTTCAGCCACGTGCGGTTCGAGCCGAGCGGCTGGACGAACAACCCCCAGATCCCGTACGCCAAGTCCATTCTGGATTACATCTTCCGGTGGCTGGGGGCGAAATTCCTCGGGCCGGAGTACGCGCTGACGGAGGCTGGCGAGACGCCCAAGTTGCGGCCTACGGAGCCCGACGTACAACCCAAGCTGCCCTTCGAGACGCCGCCCAGCGACGCGCCGCTGTGCTCGGAATGCGGCTCGCTGATGGTGCGCAGTGGCACCTGCTACCGTTGTGGCAACTGTGGGGGCAGCAGCGGCTGCGCGTAGCGGGGGCGCGTCCAGGTCCGGGTTGCCGGGCGCGCAGGGACTGAGAACTCGGCGCGCGGTGCCCACTATATAGGCGAAACCACAGTCCTCCAGGGGCGTCTCTCGGGGCGCCCAACAGCGCACTGCACGTGTCAGCCCGCGCCGGGCGGACGCATCCTTGGCGTCGCCCGGCGCTTCAAGCCACCCCGAGGATCCGGCGCACGCGCTCGGCGTTCTCGCGCACCTGGTCGGAGAAACGCGGGTACATGCCGACGATCACCGCGTCGGTCGGTTTGATGTTGTCGAAGGCGAAGCGGAAAGCCCGATCTATGGCTTCCGCACTGTCCGTCAGCCGCCCCGCGGCGAGGATCTTGAAGGCCAGGCACGGCTTGCGGGTCTGCCGGATCGCGCGGAACATGCGGGGCGGATCCTGCGGCAGGTAGACCTCGCCGAGCGGTCTCTGCCCCAGCAGATTCACGATCTCCTGCTCGGTGCGCGTGAGCCGGTAGACGCAACACATGAAGAAGTCCACGTCCCAGCCGCGACTTTCCACCTCCTCGACGACCAACGGATTGTGGGTGGAAAGCCCGACCAGAACTCCGCTGTCGCGCACCGCCTTGAGGAAGTCCTGGATCCGGGCGTGTTCGCCGTTGCGCCACCGCCGGTCCGTCGTACCCCCGTGGTGCACGATGCCGATCGGCCCCATGCGGGCGATCTTCGGGATCCAGCTCAGATCCTCCTCCATGCGGCGCGAGCTGAGCAGGATCCACTGGATCTTGCCACCCCGCTCGCGGTAACCGCGGATGTCTTCGAGGCCGCGCTTGGCGTCGGAGAGCTGCCAGGTGTTGATGCCGTTTTCCTCGCAGGCTTGCACGGTCTTCCAGACGTTTTCCGGCGTAGACCACTCGAGCATGTGCTGATCGAGAAGGCGGTTGAAGTGCGAGAATCCGTAGAAGGGATTGGCGCCCAGAATCAGGCGCGTCACTTCGTACTTGCCCAGCCGGATGGTGGGCAGCAGCGGGGCTGGCGCGGCGCTGGCGGCGAGCGCGGCGGGGGTTTGCAACAGGCGACGACGTGTGAAGCGCATGAGGAATCCTCGCCACCTCTTCTACCGGCGTTCGTACCGGCCCATATAGCGGGCCTCCGCCAGCACGTGGTCTTTCATCGCGCGGTCCAGTTCGGCCCGGCGCGCTCCCGCAGGCAGTTCGAGCGACTCCGCATCGAGCGCGTAGAGCTTGAAGAAGTAACGGTGCGGGCCGTGGCCTCGCGGCGGGCAAGGCCCCCCGTAGCCCTGCTTGCCGAAGTCGTTGGTGCCGCTCACCCCCATCTGTCCGGGCTTGAAGCCCTGCGCGATGGCGTGCACGCCCGCCGGAATGTCCCAGAGCAGCCAGTGGTTCCAGGTGCCAGCCGGCGCGTCGGGATCGTCCACGATCAGGGCGAAACTGCGCGTGCCCGGGGGCTCGCCGCTCCACTCCAGGGCGGGCGAGAGGTCGGCCCCATCGCAGGTGTGCAGCTTGGGAATCATGGCGCCTTCGGCGAATGCCCCGATCAGCAGCTTCATTGCCATACGGACCTCCTTGCGAGCACTAGGTGCGGAGCGCACGGTCCAGCGCTTCCACGAAGAAGTGCTCGCCCCACATTACGGATTCGTTGACCCCCAATCCCTTGTGCAGGTGGTACACACCGCCCTTGAGGATTCCCTCCCAATCCTCATCGTCCCGGGCGAGGTAGCGGGTGGCCAGCGTCTCGAGGATGCGGCGCGCCGCGGCGGCATAGCAAAGTGCCTTGACGGGATCCGGCGCGAGTTCAGCCAGTCGCAGAAGGCCGGAGGCTGCGATGGCGGCGGCGGAGGTATCCACGAGGCTGCGGCTGTCTGCGGGCGCATCGTAGTCCCACGGCGGGATTCCGTCGGCGGGCGTGTGGGTGAGGTAAAAGTCGGCGCAAGCTTGCGCCGTGGCAAGGAATCGCGGGTCGCGCGTGTAGTCGTAGACGGTCCCGAAGCCGTAGAGTGCCCAGGCAAGGCCGCGCGACCAGCAGGAATCCCCGCGCCAGCCTTGGTGCGTGCTTTGGCGGAGGAACTCGCCCGTCTCGGTGTCGAAGAGGCCCTCGTGCGCCGTCGAGCCGTCGCCACGCACCAGGTAGCGCCGCGTGGTGAGGCAATGGTTCGTGGCGATTTCCCGCAGACGGCGATCGCCGGTACGTTCGGCGGCGTAAAAGACGATGCCCACGTTCATCATGATGTCAATGAACAGCGAGTTCTCGGCCACGAAGGAGCACAGATAGCGCCCCTTCTCGCGATAGCGCAGCGCCATGGTGCGACCGGCCTCGACGATGACCGACTCCAGCGCCGGGTCGGGTTCCAGTTCGTGCCACCGCCGGTAGGTGGACATGAAAATGAAACCCAGATCGTGCACCTCGCGGTCGTGTTTGCGCCGCTCGAGCGGGCGCGTGTAGCGGACCGCCTGCTGGCGCCAGTAATTCGCCTCCGCGCTGCCCGGTTCGGCCCGGCGGCAGAAGATCCACATCATGCCTGGCAGGAAGCCGTCGCACCAGCGGGTCCATGCCGGCAAATCATGCTTCCAGCGGCCCCGGTGCGTGTACATGGGGTAGAAATCCGGGTAGCGCTCGATCAGCCGCCGAACCTGGCGGGCAGCGAACTGCAGAGCCTCATCGAAAAGCTGACGTTGCTGGGCAGATGATTCCGGGATCATGGTTTGGACCGTCACGGAATTGTTCTCCACTGCATGGGAAAGCCGCGCGGCAGCCGCAGCAGCCGCCCGTTGAAAACAATCATGTTGTCCGGTCCCGGTGCGACATCGGAGGGCCGCCGCGCTCCGGGTACGACGCCTCCCAGCATTTCGAGCCGCCCGTGGAAGTCGGCCTCGAGCCCCCGTGTCTCCAGCCGCGTGAACTCCAGCGCCAGCAGCCCGACGCCGCCGCGCGGACCTGTGATTTGGCGCACGGAAAGCAGCTTCCCGAGCACCCGGGCCCCGCGGGGCGCCCAGAGCCTGCCCTGGCCGCGGACGTCACGCGCAAGAATGGCCTCCACCGCATCGCCGGCCGCCGCCGTTTCGGGATCGAGCGCCGAGGCGAGCCGCAGCTCCAGTAACAGGCCCGGGGGCAGCCGGCGGCGCTCGC
>JANXAE010000097.1 GCA_025062235.1 Bryobacteraceae bacterium | reverse complement strand
GGACACGAAAAGCCCTTCGCCGTTCCTGCCGCAGGTGGCCCCGTGCGCCCGCTGTTCCGGGTCACCAGCGGGTGTTACACCAGACTCGCCGTCCCACCCAAAGCACCACAGACCTTGCTGTTCGCCAACTGGGAGAGCGCAGTCTCACCCGCCGAGATCGTGAGGATCGAACCTTCGGGCGGCCACTCGGCGCTGACCGCTTTCAACCGCGAGCGCGCCGCACAACTGGACTGGCAGCCGCTACGCCAGTTCTGGTTCACCAGCCGTCGCGGCAAGCAGATCCACAACTGGATCGCCCTGCCGCCCGCCTTCGACGAGAACAAGCGATACCCGTTGCTGGTACTCATGCATGGCGGCCCGCACACAATGTGGCGCGACCAGTTCTTCCTGCGCTGGAACTACCATCTGTTGGCGGCACCCGGCTACGTGGTCCTGATGACGAACTACACCGGCTCGACGGGCTTCGGAGAAGCCTTCGCGCAGGCCATCCAAGGCGATCCCTTCCGCGGTCCGGCCGAAGAGATCAACGAGGCCGCCGACGAGGCGATCCGCCGTTTCCCGTTCATAGACAGCTCGCGGCAGGCTGCGGCGGGAGCCAGCTACGGTGGTCACCTGGCTTGGTGGATGCAAGCCACCACGGCCCGTTACCGCTGCCTGGTGTCGCACGCTGGGCTGGTGAACCTGGAATCGCAATGGGGCACCTCGGACATGGTCTATCACCGCGAGGTGGCGGCGGGCGGACCTCCCTGGGAAGGCGGGCGGGTGTGGCGCGAGCAGAATCCCATCCGCTACGCGAAGAACTTCCGCACGCCCATGTTGCTGACCATCGGCGAGCGCGACTACCGCGTGCCGCTCAACCAAACGCTCGAGGGCTGGACGGTGCTTCAGCGCCTGCGCATTCCGAGCCGCCTGATCGTGTTCGAAGAAGCCAACCACTGGATCACCCGCGCCGAGGATAGCCGCTTCTTTTACCAGGAGCTCCACGCCTGGCTGGAGAAGCATCTGAAACGCTGAACTCCGCCGCGCGCGGCGATCCCTGTGCTCCTGCCCCGCAGTCTGCCGTGCAGGTCGCGCGATTCTCTGGATCCTGGAATCGCGGGCGGCGACCCGCCCCGCGAGAGCTCAGACGCGCGAGCTCGACGCCTCCCGTCCCCGCCGCCCGCTCCTCGCCGTTCAACGCTGCTGCGACGCCCAGAGGGCTTGGTCGAGATCCCACAGAATGTCGTCCAGGTCTTCGAGTCCGATCGAGACCCGGATCATGTCGGGCGTGACGCCGGCGGCTTGTTGCTCGGACAGGCTAAGCTGCTGATGGGTGGTCGACGCCGGGTGGATCACCAGGCTGCGAGCATCGCCTACGTTGGCCAAGTGCGAGAACAGCTTCACGCTGTCAATGAATTTCTTGCCCGCTTCGTAGCCGCCCTTGATGCCGAAGCTGAACACGGCGCCCGCTCCCTTGGGCAGATACCTCTTCGCCAGCTCGTAGTACGGGCTCGAGGGCAGCGAGGGGTAGTTCACCCAGCTCACCAGCTCGTGCTTTTCGAGGAATTGCGCCACCGCCATGGCGTTGGCCACATGCCGCTCCATGCGCAGGCCCAGCGTCTCGATGCCCTGCAGGAACAGGAAGGCGTTGAAGGGGCTCATGCAGGGGCCCATGTCGCGCAGTCCCTCCACGCGCGCCTTGATGATGAAGGCCAACTCACCGAAGGCTTCCGTGAAGACGAGTCCATGATAGGCGCGGGAGGGCTCGTTCAGTTGCGGGAAGTTGCCCTCCTTCCAGGGGAACTTGCCGCTGTCCACGATGATGCCGCCGATCGAGGTGCCATGGCCGCCCATGAACTTGGTCAGCGAGTGCAGCACGATGTCGGCGCCGAATTCGATGGGGCGGCACAGGTACGGCGTGGCGAAGGTGTTGTCTACCACGAGCGGGATCTTGTGCTCGTGGGCTATGGCGGCCACACGCTCGATGTCCAGCACGTTGCCACGCGGGTTGGAAACCGTCTCGCCGTAAAGGCACTTGGTGCGCGGCGTGATGGCGCGGCGAAAATTGTCGGGATCGTCGGGATCCACGAAGACAACTTCCAGACCCAGCTTGCGGAAGCTGATGTCGAACTGGGTGTAGGTGCCGCCGTAGAGCGTGCTCGCGGCTACCATCTGATCGCCCGCCTGCATGAGGCTGATGGCGGTCAGAAACTGCGCGGCCTGGCCGCTCGAGGTGGCCAGCGCGGCAGCTCCGCTTTCGAGCGACGCCACACGCTCCTCGAGCACGGCCGTGGTCGGATTCATGATGCGCGTGTAGATGTTGCCGAACTTCCGCAGGGCGAACAACGCCGCTGCGTGGTCCGTGTTCTCGAACACATACGAGGTGGTCTGGTAGATCGGCACGGCGCGTGCCAGCGTGGTGGGCTCCGGCGTGTAGCCGGCGTGCAGCGCGCGCGTGTTGAAACCAAAGACCCGTTGCTCGGCCATCCTTTTTCCTCCCGGAGTTTTTGCTTCAGGCTCGATTCCTGACGAGCGAGCGTTTGTACCACTCGAGGGTGCGACGCAGCCCTTCTTCCAGCGTGAAGCGGGGCGCGTGTCCCAGGTCGCGCACGGCCGCGGTGGTATCGGCCTGCGAGTGCCGGACGTCCCCCGGCCTCGGCGGCCCGTAGCGGGCGGGCAACTCGATGCCTTCCAGGCGCTGCAAGAGCGCCCACACCTGGTTCAGGCTGTAGCGGCCCCCGTTGCCGCCATTGTAGACCTTGCCGCACACGCCGCTGGCGCGGGCCGCCTTCAGGGTGAGCGCAGCCACGTCCTCCACATAGGTGAAGTCCCGGCTCTGCTCGCCGTCCCCGAAGATGGTGGGCGGACGGCGCTCGATGAGCGCCTTCATGAACACCGAGATGACTCCCGAATACGGACTCGAGGGATCCTGGCGCGGACCATAGACGTTGAAGTAGCGGATGCTCACCGTCTCCAAGCCCAAGCACGTGCAAAAGACCGAGGCGTAATACTCTCCCACCAGCTTCTGCACGGCATAGGGCGACAGCGGGCGCGGCGGCATCGTCTCGGTCTTGGGCAGCGTATCCGTGTCGCCATAAGCCGACGAGGAGGCCGCGTAGACCACGCGCCGGACGCCCCCGTCGCGGCAGGCCCGGAACACCTGGAAAGTCCCATTGACGTTGACATCGTGCGTGAGCTCGGGTTCTGCGATCGAGCGCGGGACCGAGGGAATGGCGGCCAGGTGAAAGACGACGTCGGCGCCACGCACCAAAGGCAGCACCTCGTCGTAGCAACGAATGTCGGTACGGTGGAACTCGATCCGCTTCCGGACCTCTTCCAGGTTCTCTTCCTTGCCCGTCAGCAGATTGTCAATTACCACCACGCGGCCCGCGCCTTCGGCTAGCAGCGCACCCACGAGCGCCGAGCCGATGAAGCCGGCGCCGCCCGTCACCACGTAGTGCGACATGCGGACGCCCTGGCGGTCAGAGAAGCGCGATCTGCTGTTCGAGATAGCGTAGCGACTCTTCGACCACTTTGTCGGGGCCGCCGCTGAAATCGAAGGCCTCGAGCGAGACCCAACCCTGATAGTTGCGGCGCTTGAGCACCCGCAGCACGGGCTTGAAATCGTAATCGCCCAGCCCGGGGCGCCGTCCGTCCATTTCGTTGACGTGCACGTGACGGATCAGATCGAAGTAGCGGTCCACGAGCACGTCGTGCGGCTCGGTCTCGGCCACGGCGTTGTGGGTGTCGAACATGGTGCGGATCGCCGGATGGTTGATCGCCTGGACCACCTCGACCGCCTCCGCCAGCGACGTGACCACGTCCGTCTGATCGGGCGAGAGGGCTTCGACAAGCACGGTTACCCCGCGCTGCGCGGCATGGTCCGCCAGCCCGGCCAGGCCCTCCACGAAGTGCTTCTTGGCTTCCTCGGGCGACAGGCCGCCGGTCGAAGAGCGCTGCTTGGGCGAGCCGAAGACCATGACGCCTCCCTCGCCCAGATCGGCGCACAGGTCAATCAGCCCGTGCACGTACCGCCAGCTCCGCTCGCGGATCGCTCGATCCGGTGTGGTGACGTGGATGTCCTTCGGGCCCACCAGCAGCCAGTGCAGGCCGACGAAGGTCAGGCCTTCGGATTCGATGATCCGACGGTACTCGCGCCGCTTTTCGGCCGGAACGGTCGTGGCGTCCTCGGCCAAGGTGAAGGGCGCCAGCTCGATGCCCTCGTAGCCCGCCTTGCGTATCGCCTTCGCCGCTTGGGCGAAGTCCCAATCTTTGAAGCCCTCGTTGCAGGTGGCGTGTTTGAAGACGTACGACATACCAAAGACAGTTTAGCGATTCTCCCCGCCTGTCTCGCCAGGCAGCGCGCTGCCCTGCCTTGCTGGTGCACAGCTCGCCTCCATCCCCGTGGTCTTGGACTCCCGCATCGGAACTGCCGCGCATGCGACGCCATCCCCACCTCGGGCACGGAGCGTCGGCCGCCGAGGCTTCGCAGCAGTTGCGCCGGAACGTTACCGACCTGCTCTCGGGCCGAGTGGGCGTGGTCGCTCCGTGCGCTACCGCGGGAATGTGCCGGTTTCGGAAACTGCCCCTGCGATTGCCGGATGGTCCGCCTCCCTGAGCGTTGAAACCCGGGACGGCGCGCACTCCTCGGGCGGCGCTGAGGCCACCTGCGGAAAGTTGACACCGCCGGTTGGAGCGCTCATGGCAACCGCACCTACGGGCACCTCGAGCGCGGCACCTCGGCTTTCGGAACAGCTATCGCGCAAACCAGAGTGGTGGTCACTATGCGTTCAGCAGCCCGTCGCAGCCCCCTTCGGTCCCGCGACCCAGCGCCCGCGGGCTCCCCTCGGAAGCCCCGACCGCAGCACCGTGCGGCGGCACCGAGAACAGCGGCGCCTTTAGCCCTCGCGCTTCAGACCTCGACGCAGAAGACCGAGACCGATCAGACCAATGCCCAGCAGTGCGAAAGTGGCCGGCTCCGGCACGGGCTCCGCGGTGGCTTCGAGGATGTTCACTCTGAGACCAACCGGGTTCCAGTCGTTGCATCCCGGGCAATCCCAGTTTTCCACGACGAAGTCCAAGATGTTCAATCCCGCCTGGAAGCCGCTGGTGATCGTGAAATTGTGCAAGCTCCAGAACGGCTGCTCCCAGTTCAGGGCGATGCCAGTAAAGACGCCGTTCAGCCAGATCTGGGCGCTATTGTCCGAGGACCATTGGCCGACGATGACGGCGGTGTGTGGGAGAAAACCGGTCAAATCGAACGTCGTCCGGAACGTGTAAAAACCCACCGCATCCGCCTGAGCGTTTGCCGTCCGCGAAATCCAGCGCGACGAACCATTGTTGGCCGCCCATGGAGGGATCGGGAAGCCGTCGGTCGTGACCACGTAGACGGGCAACGGCCCGTAGGGACTCGCCGCCAGCCAGTAGTACGGGTCAACATTTCCCTCGCCCGAAGTTCCGGTGCTGTACAGACCTGGGATGGCGATCGGCGCTGCCCCAGCCGACATGACGAAAGCCATCAGCGCGAGCAATGTAGAGACTCTTGTTCTCCTCATCTGGTTCTCTTTCTTCCTGCTGGGTATGTGCTCCCCACCACAATTATCTCTCGCCGCGACCTCGGAGTCCAGTCCATCCGAGCCGGCAGTACTACCAGTACTTGGGCTTGCGGAGCCGCCAGCGCCCCGGCGCGCAGTATAATCGTGCCCATGGCGCGCATGTTGCTTCCGATCTTGCTGGCTATCATCGGGAATCAGCCCCAGGTGGCCCAGGAGGCACCGGCCCAGGCTCCGGCCCGCGAGCCCGGACTTTACGCCACCATCAACACGACGATGGGCAGCATCGTGGCGAGGCTTTTCGAAAACGAGTCTCCGGTCACCGTCCGCAATTTCGTGGATCTTGCCCGGGGCCGCAAGGCTTGGATTGATCCCAAGACGGGGCAGAAGGTCTACCGGCCGCTTTACAACGGAGTCACGTTCCACCGGGTGATCCCCGGTTTCATGATCCAAGGCGGGGATCCTACGGGGACGGGCGCTTACGACCCCGGCTTCACCATCAAAGACGAGTTCCATCCCTCGCTGAAATTCGACGTTCCCGGGCGCCTGGCCATGGCCAACGCGGGACCGAACACGGGCAACTGCCAGTTCTTCATCACCGAAGTGCCCACTCCCCACCTGAACGGCGCCCACACGATCTTCGGGCAGGTCGTCGAGGGCCTCGACGTGGTCAAACAGATCGCCCGCGTGCCGCGGGACGCCAACGACAAACCACGCACGCCAGTGCGCATCACGAGCATCACGTTCCAGCGCGAAGGTCCTGCGCCGCCCAACGATCCGCTGGCGCCGCCCAGGCCGGCTGCGAAGAAAGCCGCCGCCAAAGGCGCAAAGCAGTAAGCGGCGTCAGCGCTCCGCGGCACCTTCGTCCAGCGGGATCTCGAAGAAGAAAAGCTCTCGACCAGTCGAGGCCTCGCGCAGGCCTGTGATGTAAAGGAGCGAGCCTCTGCGGTAGGGGGCCTGGAAATAGAAGAAGCCGCTGGCCGTCTGGCGGGGCGGCAGCAGGCGCGCCACGAAGGCGCGGCCCTCGATTTCCCATGCATCGAGCGGGTTCTTGCGGCGCGCCAGTCGCGGCTTGCCGCCGGGGATGGGCCCGGTGACCATGCCGGGGCGGTCAGGACCTTGGATGTATTTGACTTCGGCGGCGGGCGTAGCTTCCACCCGGCGCCGATCCGCCATCACGTATTCCACCCGCATCTCGTCCAGCCGGATCGCCTGCGAGCCCCCGTTCTCGATCATGACGAGCACGGGAAGCACACCGTGGCGGTAGGGATCGAGGCTGCCAAACGCTTGCCTTGCCAGCTCAGGCCGGTGATAAGCGCGCGCGGCGATCGTGATCTGGTCCACCGTCTGGCGATTGGGATAATCGGTGATGGCGCCAGGGTTGAACTTCGGCTGGTCCCTGGCGGTCGCAAGGAGTGCGAGGAGCAGCAGGAAGTTGCGCATCCGCCTCGTCATGTTGATCTATAGGCTGCTGGCGGCAGCCGCCCTCCCTTTCGCCGCAGTGTACCTGCTCTGCCGCCTCCTCCGCGACCCGCGTTACCGCAAAGGCTGGGAAGAACGGCTCGGATGGCTGCCCGCCGCATTCCGCCAGACGGCGCCCGGCTCGATCTGGTTACATGCCGTTTCCGTGGGCGAGGTGCTTTCGGCCGTGGAGCTGGTCAGGCGTCTGCGGGAGCGCTTGCCGTATGCCCCGCTGTTCGTCTCCGTGACGACAGTGGCGGGCCGGGAGCTGGCTGAGCGGAGACTGGCAGGCTTGGCGCAGGGAATCTTCTACGCGCCCGTGGATTACTGCTTCGCTGTGCGCCGGGTGCTGCGGACCCTGCGTCCCCGTGTCCTGATCGTATTGGAAACCGAGATCTGGCCCAACCTCTGGCGTGAGGGGCGCCGCGCCGGGTGTGCGTTGCTCGTGGTCAACGGCCGCATCTCGGCTCACGCTTTGCCGCGTTATCGCCGCCTGCAATGGTTTTTCCAGCCGCTGCTCGCGCTGCCCCACGCCATCCTCGCCCAGGACGATGCGAGTCACCGGCGCTACCTCGAGCTCGGCGCTCCACCGGACCGCACCGTGGTGGCGGGCAACCTGAAGTTCGATTTCGATGCGCGCAAGCTGCGCGTTCCGGAGGAGATCGAGAACTTCCTGCGTCGCGTCAATCCCAGTGCCGTCTGGATCGCGGCCAGCACCATGCCTCCTGCCGAACCGGGCGATCCCGATGAAGACGAGGCGGTCCTCGCAGCCTTTCAGCGACTGGCGCCCTCGCTGCCCGGCCTGCTGCTGATCCTTGCGCCCCGCCGCCCGGAACGCTTCGAACAAACAGCGCAACGCTTGCGCGAAGCTGGCGTAGCCTTCTTACGCCGCTCTCACCTTGCGGCCGCCGAGACGCTTGCGCTGCCGGGCGTGCTCCTGCTGGATTCGATCGGCGAGCTGGCAAGCCTCTTCCGGCTGGCGGACGTGGTCTTCATGGGTGGAACGCTGGCCCAACGCGGCGGCCACAACATCCTCGAGCCGGGCGCATTCGCGCGGGCCATCGTCACCGGCCCCCACTTGGAGAATTTCCCTGCCATCGCGGAGGAGTTCCGCCGCAGGCAAGCCCTGTGCGAGATCGGTTCGGCCGCCGAGCTCGCGCCCGCGGTGGCCCGTCTGCTCGCGGACGCGCAGCTGCGCAGCGAACTGGGCCAGCGCGCGCTCGAAGCCGCCCGAGCGCAGCAAGGCGCAGCCGAGCGGGCGGCCAGTGAGATCCTCCTGCGTTACTGCCGCGCCCGTCCGCGGCTGCTGCGCGCATGGCCGTGGCAAGCCTGCCTCTGGCTGCTCTCGCGCCTGTGGCTGGCAGGGGGAGCGGCGCGACGCAGGTGGCAGCAGGCGCGAAGGGTGAAACTGGCGGCCCCCGTGATCAGCGTGGGAGCCTTGGCGATGGGCGGCTCGGGCAAGACCTCCTTCACGCTCTGGCTGGCGCGGGAGCTGGCGCGGCTCGGTCAGAGACCCGCCGTCTTGCTGCGCGGCTACCGTCGGAGTCACCGGGAGCCCATGGCGCTGGCGCCCGGGGAGCGAGCCGACGTGGCGGCGACCGGCGACGAGGCGCAACTCCACCTGCGGGCGGGCGTTGCAGCCGTCGGAGTGGGCGCGGACCGGGCGCGCACGGGGCGCATCCTGCTGGAACGTTTCCACCCTGATTTGTTCCTGCTGGACGACGGCTTCCAGCACGCCCGCCTGGCCCGTGATCTCGACATCGTGCTGGTGGACGCGTTCGATCCGGGCGACCGGGTCTTTCCCGTGGGCCGGCTCCGCGAACCACCGACTGCGCTGTCGCGCGCGCACATCGTCGTCATCAGCCACGCCGAGGCTCTCCCGGACACCGGCGCGCTGGAGCAATGGATCCGCCGCTTCAACCGTCGGGCGCCCGTGTTCCGCGCGCGCCTGCGGGCGCGAGCCTGGATGCCGGCCTCAGGCGGGACGCCCATTCCGGTTTCTGCTCCGCCCTTCGCCCGTCCCGCAGCCTTCTGCGCTCTGGGACGGCCCGCTGCGTTCTGGCGGATGCTGGAGGCGCTCGGCGTGGAGCCGGTCTGGCGCCGGGAGTTCCCCGACCATCACCGCTACCGGCCGGCCGAGCTGCTCACCCTCGCACAGCTGGCGCGTGCGAGCGGAGCCGATGCGCTGCTGACCACCGAAAAGGACCTCATGAATCTCCCGGAGGGATGGCCGCAGTGGGCCGGGGACTTGCCCGTTTACTGGCTACATGTCGAAGTGGAAGTGGACGGCGCCGCGCAACTGCTGAAATCGGTCCTCTCCTGCGTCGCACCGCGGGCCTGATGCGCCTCAACCGGCGGGCGGCAGCGGAACCAACTTGGCCTTGCGCCATAGTCTCTCGAGGTCGTAATAGGCCCGTGCAGCTTCCGAGAAGATGTGAACCAGGAACTCGCCGTAATCCACCAGCACCCACTCGGCGTGTTCGTAACCCTCGATGCCGAGCGGCTTGCGCCCGAGCTGCAACAGGCGGCGTTCGACCTCGTCGGCGATGGCCTGGATCTGACGCGGATTCGAGCCGGAGCAGATGACGAAGTAGTCCGTGAAGGAAGCCAACCCCTGAAGGTCCAGGATACGCAGATCCAGGGCCTTCTTGTCCTCGGCTGCGCGGGCCGCAACGATCCAAGGCGGCGGCCCGGCCGGTTCAGTTTCGCCTGTGTTCTTGCGTTTGCGACGGTTCAGCGCCGGCAAACAACTCCTCGAGCCTATCGTACTACAATCAGGGGTGATGCATCGCGCGGCGACCATGCTGGCGGCGCTGGCTTGCTGGGCGCAGGCCGCAGATCCGCTGGCCATCGTGCGCCCCCTGCCGCCGACACAGGCCACTCTCGCCGAGCTCGTAGCGGCCGGCGCCTTGCCCCGGAGCCTGCTCGAGCGACAGGGGCAGGACGAGGCCGACCGCGCCGACGAAGCGGTGCTGCGGCGGACCCTCTACGGCACCCTCGCTCTGGAGGAACTGAGCGAGGAGCTCGGGCGGCAGATGTTATCCGCCGCCGAACGTCGCTTCGCACGCCGCCAAGCGCGGGTGGACGCGGCCAAGAAGCTGGTCGAAGAGGGCGCCTTGCCGCGGCTGGCCCTGACGCCCTTGCTCGAGGAGCTGGATCGCGCCCGAAGGGAACTCGATCTGGCGCGCGGCCGCATTCGGCTGCTCGAAGAGCTGGCGGAGATGGCACGCGCGGAGGCGACGGAAGCCTCCGTTTCGAGTTTTCCGCCCGCGGCCTTGGCGCCGCCGATCGAACGCTTCGATGGGCCCGCTGCTTTCCACGGCGGCTTGCTTCGCGTTCTGGCGCTCGATTTCGAGCTCCACTTCGGCCGCAGCCTGCCCATCAGCGCCAACGGGGCGACGGCATTGCATCGCGCCCTGGGCCTGGATCACCGCGGGCGCGTGGACGTGGCCCTGCACCCCGACAGTCCCGAGGGCGTCTGGCTGCGCGAGTACCTGAGGCAGCGAGGCATACCCTATTACGCTTTCCGTGGACCGGTACGCGGGCGTTCCACAGGGGCGCACATCCACATCGGACCGCCGAGCGAACCGCTCCGCGCGGGGGGCGGCTGAAGCGGCGGCGGATCCCCATGCCCCCCGGCCTGCGCTTGCTGATTCCCGAGCAGAAGATCCAGGCGCGCGTCCGCGAGCTGGGCGATCGAATCACGCGCGACTACCCGGAAGGCCCCATCTATCTGATCGGCATCCTCAAGGGCGCCTGCATCTTCCTGGCCGATCTGGCCCGCGCCATCGAGCGCCCGGTGCGCATTGACTTCATCGGCATCTCCAGCTACGGCACCGGCAAGACCAGCTCGGGCGAAGTCAAGCTGACCAAGGATCTGGACTGCTCGATCGAAGGCGCCGACGTGCTGGTGGTCGAGGACATCGTGGACAGCGGCGTAACGCTCAACTACCTGGTGCAGGTGCTGGCGCAACGCAGGCCACGCTCGTTGAAGGTCGTGGCGCTGCTCGACAAACCCAGCCGGCGCATCTGTCCGGTGGACTTGGCTTATGTGGGCTTCGAAATCCCGGACGCATTCGTGGTGGGCTACGGCCTGGACTACGCCGAGAACTACCGCAACCTGCGCGACGTCTGCGTGCTGGAGGAGGCGGACTGAGGCCTAGCCGGCGGGCGGCAGATCACGCGCCTCGGCCGGCGCCACGAAACCCACGCGGCGGTGCGCGCCGTCGCAGAAAGGCTTGTTCTCGGAATGCCCGCAGCGGCACAGTGAGATCGCCGTGCGGCCGGCCAGGCCGAACGCCTTTCCCTCCGGGTCCACGATGACGAACTCGCCTTCGATGCGCAGAGGACCGTTGCTGACGACAGTGATCTTTGCCCCAGCCATGGCACGGATCATAGCACACGCCGACCGGCGACTATAATGGGTGCGATGTCCGGCCTGCTGCTCGCCCTGCTGGCCTCGAGCAGCCTCGCCGGCGCTCGAGACGACGATCCGTTGCTCGAAGCCATCCGGCGCAAGATGAGCCTCGCGCTGCGCCGCATGCCCGATTACACGTGCGTGGAAACGATCGAGCGCTGGCGACAAGGCCAGCCCTGTGCGCAGTGTCGCTCCTGGGAGCGCCTGCGGCTCGAGGTCGCCGTCATCGGTGGCAAGGAGCGCTTCGCCTGGCCGGGAGCTGCCGAGTTCGAGGACCGCGACATCGAGCAGATCGTGCCGCCGGGCGCCATCGCAACGGGCGATTTCTCCGGCTTCGCCAGCGCAGTCTTCCTCGGGGAGGCCGCTTCTTTCGAGGGCCCGTTCGAAGAACTCTTGGACGGGCAGGCAGCCTGGCGTTACGCCTTCCGGGTCCCGCTCGACCACAGCCGCTACATGCTGCGGGACGGCCAGCATGGCCGGAGGGTGGCCTACCGTGGGGCTTTCTGGGTCGAACGCGAGAGCCTCGATCTGATGCGCCTGGACGTCGAAGCCGAAGGGCTGCCGGCGCCCCCGCTGCGGATCGCCTCGGCGCGCACGGCGATCCGTTACCGGCGCGTGCTGCTGGGATCTTCCGCCGTGCTGCTGCCTCTGGCCTCCGAGCTGGCGATCACCAACCTTGCGGGCCAGACCAGCCGCAACCGAACGTCGTTTGGCAACTGCCGGCAGTACACGGGATCGAGCGCGGTCCGATTCGATGAGCCGGACCCGCAACCGGCCG
>JANXAE010000096.1 GCA_025062235.1 Bryobacteraceae bacterium | reverse complement strand
AAGAAGGAGACGGGCATTGACCTGTCGCGCGATCAGATGGCGTTGCAGCGGCTCAAGGAGGCTGCCGAGAAAGCCAAGATCGAGCTGTCCACGCTGCTCGAGACCGAGATCAACCTGCCCTTCATCACGGCGGACGCCTCCGGTCCCAAGCACCTGGTGATGAAGCTCACCCGGGCCCGCTACGAGCAGATGGTCGAGGATCTGATCCAGCGGAGCTTCGGACCGGTCAAGCAGGCCCTGGCCGACGCCAACCTGACGCCGGCCCAGATCGACGAGGTCATCCTGGTAGGGGGTGCCACCCGCACGCCGCGCATCATCGAGACCGTCCGCAGTTTCTTCGGCAAGGATCCGCATCGGGGCGTCAATCCTGACGAGGTGGTGGCGGTGGGCGCGGCCATCCAGGGCGGCGTGCTGGCCGGCGAGGTCAAGGACGTGCTGTTGCTGGACGTCACGCCGCTTTCGCTCGGAATCGAGACCTTGGGCGGCATTCACACCGTGCTGATCCCGCGCAACACCACCATCCCTACGCGCAAGAGCGAGATCTTCTCCACCGCTTCTGACAATCAGACCTCGGTGGAAATCAAGGTCTACCAGGGCGAGCGGCCCATGGCGGCTGACAACCGCCTGCTCGGCGTCTTCCAGCTGGTGGGCATCCCGCCCGCGCCGCGTGGCGTTCCCCAGATCGAGGTGACCTTCGACATTGACGCCAACGGCATTCTCAGCGTCTCGGCGCGCGATCGCGCTACGGGGAACGAGCAGAAGATCACCATCACGACGTCTTCCGGCCTGACCAAGGAGGAGGTCGAGCGCATGGCCCGCGAGGCCGAGCTGCACGCGGCCGAGGACCGGCGTCGCCGCGAGGAGGTCGAGGCTCGCAACCGCGCCGACGCGATGGTCTACAACATAGAGAAGATGCTGCGCGAGCACCGCTCGAAGATCTCCGATGCGGACGCGCGCGAGATCGAGGCCGCCCTGGAGGAGACCAAGAAGGCCATGCAGCAGGGCGGCATTGACCGCATCAATGCGGCCACCGACAGGCTGACCCGCGCCAGCCACAAGCTGGCCGAGGCCATGTACCGGGCCGCCGGCCAGCCCGGCGCTAGTCCGGGTGGCGACGGCGCGCGCAGCCAGGCCGAGAGCCGGCGAGATAACGTAGTGGATGCGGAGTTCGTGGATGTAGACGACAAGGACAAGCGCTGAGGTGCCGTGGGCCCGCCGGGCCGGGCGGGCCCCGCCTCTGCGCTGCGCCCGTTTCGAGCGTTACGGAGTGCTGAGCGATGCCGGCTGCCACGCACGACTACTACCAAACGTTGGGCGTTCGCCGTGACGCCTCGCAAGAGGAGATTCGCAAGGCCTACCGGCGGCTGGCGCGCAAGTATCACCCCGATGTCAACCCCGGCGACAAGTCCGCCGAGGAGATGTTCAAGCGCATCCAGGAGGCCTACGACGTTCTGAGCGATCCGAAGAAGCGGCAGATGTACGATCAGTACGGCTTCTATTCGGAGAGCGGCTTCCCGGGCGGCGGCCAAGCGCGAAGCGGGCCGGGCATGGATTTCGGCGGCTTCGATTTCGGCGATTTCTTCTCTCGCGCGGGGACCGGTCGCAGTGCCGGCGGCGGCTTCAATTTCGGCGAGATCTTCGAGCAATTCTTCGGTCGCAGCCGCGCGCAGCCCCAGCCGGAGAAGGGCACCGACCTCGAGTACGCCCTGAACATTGATTTCTGGCAAGCCATACGTGGCACTCAGATCACACTCAGCATCACGCGGCAGGACGTGTGTACGACTTGCGGCGGCGCCGGCAGCTCGGGCGGACAGGCGGCCGTCTGTCCGCAATGTCACGGGACCGGTTCGGTCACCCAGGTGGCCGGCGTCATGCGTTTCACCCTGACTTGCCCGCGCTGCGGCGGCTCCGGTCGGCTGCGCAACGCCTGCAACACCTGCCACGGTGAAGGCCGCCAGCTCCGCAACGAGACCGTGGAGGTCCGCATCCCGCCCGGGGTCTCCACCGGGACTCGGCTGCGCGTGCCTGGCAAGGGCAACGCGGGCACCCAGGGAGCGCCGCCCGGCGACCTTTACATCACGGTTCGCGTCGAACCCCACCCCTTCTTCGAACGCCAGGGCGATGACATCCACATTCGCGTACCGATCACCGTGACCGAGGCGGGCTTGGGCGCCAAGATCGAGGTGCCCACGATTGACGGGCGTGCGCTGCTCAAGATCCCGCCGGGAACTCAGAGCGGTCAGAAGTTCCGCATGCGGGAGAAGGGCGTCTTCAACTCGCGCAAGAACACCCGGGGCGATCAGATCGTGGAAGTCTACGTTCAGCCACCCAAAGTGCGCGACGAGCGGACCAAGGAGTTGCTGCGCGAGCTGGCGCAGCTCAATCCCGAAGACCCGCGAGCTTCCATCTGGAGTCAGGTGTGAGCCATGCCCGAGAAACGAGCCAAAGCTGCCTACATGATCTCGGCGGTGGCCCGGCAGTACAACATCCACCCGCAGACGCTGCGTCTCTACGAACGCGAGGGCCTGCTCAAGCCTTCGCGCAGCAAGGGCAATACCCGCCTCTACACCGACGAGGATCTCGAGCGGCTCGAGTTGATCCTCAAGCTCACGCGTGAGCTCGGCGTCAACCTCGCGGGCGTCGAGATCATCCTGAACATGCGCGAGAAAATGCTCGAGATGCAGCGGCAGATGGAGGAATTCATCCGCTCGCTCAACGAGGAGCTGGCCGAACGCATTCGCCAGTGGCCCAAGGAATCGAAGAGCTCGCTCATACCGGTCATCACCCTTCCCCCCACTCCAGCGCGCAACCTGAACCTGGAGACTGAGAAAAGAAGGCGATCGGCAGTTGCGCAGCCCGGGAACTGACCCCGCGCGACGGTCGGCGCTTGCGCTTGGCCCACGGCAAGAGGTGAGCCAAGCACGCCCCGAGCCACCCCTTCGTTGCAGGCGTTCGAACGGCGACACCCCGGGGGCAGTCGGGCGGAACGGATCAGCTGGACCTTGGGTGCTGGCAGAATCTGCAACCGCTATCGTTTACCATGCCGGCGCAGGGGCGCTGAAGGTCGAGCGCGGATCTTCCATCGGCCGGAAAGATAGGCCGGGTCCTCATCGTCGGCGAAATCAGGGACCCCGAGGTCTGGGACGTCGGAGAACGACCGAACTGGCCGGTGTCCGTGCACAAAGCTGCATGGACTCAAAAGGCAACATCGCAAGCACCGACCGGACGGTCACCGCCGAGGAGAACGGAAGAGCCCGACTTGGCGTGGAAATTGGAGTACGCTGCCCCGACCGGGTTCGATGACTCACGGTTCCCTCGGTAGTCGAGGGCGGTTACCGGCAGGCCGTCGCGGAGCTGAGCCGCGTGAGTGATGAGGCCCGCATTCAACCCGCTGCCGGGGGATGTAACAACGAGCAGGCATACAAGACAACCGTACCGGCGCCGCCCATATCGTAGCCTTGGTCTTGGGCGCCAGCAGGCCCGAAAAGAGAATCAGGAACTTACTGGAACTGTCCTGCAATGAATGCGCCCTGTCATGCCGGACTGAAAGGTTGGGGAACAGGCGAGGAAAAGAAAAGTCCACCAGCACTCCGTGGACGTTCGGCAACACCGTGGGCTACCGAGCCGGTGGCTCACAACGAATTCGGTTGGTTTTCGGACGGTGTGTGTCTGCGCGTTTCTCCGTGAAGATGTGCACGACTTGCCAGCCTCGCTCGGCGAGCGCATCGGCCACGCGCCGCCGGTGGCACTGGAACCACTTGATCTCCGCACACATGAAGGCGGTCGGCCGCTCGCGGGCCAGCCGCTCGAGCTCCGCAAGCCCTGCTGCGAACTCCGGCGTCAGCATGTGCACCAGATAGCCGCCGCTCCGGTAGCCGCCCAGCTCCACCAGCCAGCGGTACTCGATGCCGGCTGCTGGCAGAGCGCGTTCCAGCTCCTCCCGATTGAACTGCGGATTATGCCGGCTGGCCGGGAAATGCCTTATGTCTACCAGGCACCGGATGCCGTAATGTTTGAGCACCGCTATGAGTTCTTCCAGCTTGCGCGTCGAATGTCCGATGCTGTAGATCCGCGGTCCCGCCGGGGGCGCATCGAAGAGCTCCTGCTGATGGCCGGATTGCATCGTCTCGGAAAAGTTAGGTTAGCGCGACCCGGCGTGCGCCAGGCTCGCGAGCTTCGGGAGCTTCGCCCGGCCGGTCCTGGCGTCCTCGCGCCTGGGGTATTTTCCTTGCAGTGACGGTTCCGGGCCCGACCTGCCCTACGGGCCGTCCCGTCACCCGTCCCGCCGTCCAATCCGTTCGCCGGAGGTGTCGCGCGCGCCGCACCGAGGGAGGGCGAGAGAAGCCTGGCTTGGCGGCCCGCTGCTCGCCGTGGCGGCGTGGGGTTCAATCCCCCTTGCCTACCAGCACCAGCCGCAGATCCATGACGTTGGTGTTCGTGGGCCCCGTCTTCAGCAGGTCGCCGAGCGGCTCGAAGAAGTGGTAGGAATCGTTCGCGTCGAGCATCTTGCGGGCGTCGAGCCCTATGCGTTCAGCGCGGGCGACTGTGGCGCCGTCGGCGATCGCGCCCGCGGCGTCCGTGGGGCCGTCGGTGCCGTCGGTCCCGCCGCTGAGCACGACCACGCGGGGCAGGCCGGCCAATTCGATTGCCGCGGCCAGCACGAATTCTTGGTTCCGCCCTCCCAGCCCTTTGCCCCGCAGCGTGACGGTGGTTTCGCCACCGGAGATGAGGCAGGCGGGGGGACGGACGGGTCGTCCTGAAGTCAGGATCTCCCGCGCGATCGCCGCGTGCACGCGCGCCACCTCGCGCGTCTCGCCCTCGATGGTGGTGGAGAGCACCAACGGCCTCAGTCCGAATCGGCGCGCGGCCGCAGCCGCCGTGTCCACGGCGGAGCGGTTGCTTCCCACGACCAGGTTGAGGGTTCGCTCGAAAGCGGGGTCCCCAGCTTTGGGGGTTTCGGGAATTTGGCCCGCCGCACCCCGCTCCAGCCGTTCGCGTACGGAAGCCGGGACGCGTTCCCGCAAGCCGTAGCGGTCGAGGACCGCCAAAGCGTCGGCGAAAGTCGAAGGATCGGGAGCAGTGGGCCCCGAGCCTATGACGTCGAGACGGTCACCGACCACATCGGAAAGCAGAAGGGCGAGGACGCGCGCCGGAAAGGCCAGGCGCGCCAGCTGCCCGCCTTTGATCTCGGAAAGGTGCTTGCGGACGGCGTTGATCTCGTGGATGGTAGCGCCGCTAGCCAGCAGGAGCCGGGTGACCTGCTGCTTTTCCTCGAGCGTTATGGGCGGAGCGGGAGCGGGCATGAGCGCCGAGGCGCCGCCGGAGATCAGGCAGATCACCAGGTCGTGCTCGCCGGCCTGCCGCACGATCTGCATAATGCGCCGCGCTCCGGCCAATCCGTTCGAGTCGGGCACGGGATGGCCGCACTCGTTCAGCTCGATGCGGCGCAATGCGGCGGTGTGCCCGTACTTGACGTTGATCAACCCGCCGCGGATGCGGCCTCCCAGCACGCGCTCGACGGCGGCTGCCATGAGCGCCGAGGCCTTTCCTGCACCGACGACATAGACATCGCGGACCTTTGCCAGCGAATAGCGCCTTCGTCCCGCGATCAGGCTCTCCCCTTCGACTCGGAAGTTCCGTAGCACAGCCTGGAAAGGGTCGGCCGCCCGCACTCCTTGCAGGAAGATGACCCGGGCCTGGCGGCGGAGCCGCAGCTCCGGTTGCGGCGCCGCCATCCTGGAGCGGTACTTCGGCATCTCAGAACACCGGCAGTTTCAGAATCGCTTCCACGACGGCTTCCGGATCCTCCCCGGTCACTTCGATCCGGTAGTCGGCGCGGGCATAGCTCGCCCGGCGGGCTTCGTAGAGCTCCCGGAACTTTTCCGGGTCGCGCGCCAACGGGCGGTTGGTGTCTTGCTCGACGCGGCGGCGGGCCAGCTCCAGCGGGATGTCCAGCCAGATGCTGATGCCGTTGTCCTCGACGAGCGCGTAGTTCTCCGGCTGCGCGAAGGCGCCGCCGCCCAGCGCCACCACGGTGGGCTCTCCCCGCTGGATGGCGCGCACCCGGCGGCGCAGCGCCTCCCGCTCGAGCTCGCGGAAGTACGGCTCCCCATAGCGGTCGAAGATCTCGGCGATCTTCATGTTCTGCTCGGCTTCGATCTGCTCGTCCAAGTCCACGAAGTTCCAGCCGAGCCTGTCGGCCAGGAGCCGTCCCACCGTGCTCTTGCCGCTGCCCATGAAGCCCACAAGATAAATGCCGGGCGTGCGCGCCAGCTTGACGATCATCCGCTCTGCTCCGCAGGCAGTTGACGCGCCAGGCGGATCATGGGCCGCTCGACGAGGCGGGGCGCGAGGCGCGCCAGCGCAACCAGAAGCCAGCCGACGCGCGGGACCACGATGGTGCGCGCCTCGCGTTCGACGCCGCGCACGATCGCCTCGGCGCACTGCTCGGCCGTGATCGAGGCCAGGCGCCTTCGCGACACCGCCGCGGGAGGCCGCCCGGCGAGCGCATTCTGCGTGAAGGCAGTGACCACGTGTCCCGGACACACGGTGAGCACGCGGACGCCAGTGCCGGCCAGCTCCATCCGCAAGCCCTCGCCCAGCGCGTTCAAAGCGTACTTGCTGGCGCAGTATAGCGTCAGCCAGGGGAAGGTGACCTTGCCGGCGATCGAGCTGACGTTGACGATCATGCCTTCGTCCTGCCGGCGCATGGCGGGTACGGCGAGCTGGATCAGCTCGAGCGCGGCGAAGAAGTTCAGCTCGAAGAGGCGCCGCGCCATTTCGGGCGGAGTCTGCCAGGACGGCGTGTAAAGTCCCACGCCCGCGTTATTGACCAGAATGTCCAGGCGGCCATAGCGTTCGAGCGTACGTTCGACCGCCTGCCGCCGCACCTCCGGCAAGGTCAGATCGCCCGCCGTGATCAGCGCGTCGGCCCCGCCCACGGCCTCGAGTTTCTCACGCGAGCGCGCCACGAGCGAAAGCCGCGCGCCGCGCTGCCGGAAGGCGGCCGCGCAGGCCGCGCCGATCCCCTCGCTGGCCCCGGTGATCAGAACCACTCTGCCGTCGCAACGCATGCGGGCGGGGCTCCTGCCGCCTTCGGGCGAGAAGCCATAATGGTATCATGCGGCGGGCTCAGGGATCGGGCAAGGCGGGGGACCAGATCCTGCTCGTAGACGCCGACGACACGCTCTGGGAAAACAACATTTACTTCGAAGAGGTTTTCGAGGACTTCGTGCGCGTACTCCGCCGTCCCGAGCTGACGCCTCCGGAGATCCGCGCCGTGCTCGATGAGATCGAGCTTGCCAACCGCGCCATCCAGGGTTACGGCGCCGTGAGTTTCGCGCGCAACCTGCGCGAGTGCTGCGAGCGGATCCAGGGGCGGCCGCCGGATCCGGAGGAAGAACGTTTCATCCGCCGGGCCACCGAGCGGCTGCTCAACCATCCGATCGAGTTGCGGCCCGGGGTGGCTGAGACCCTGCCCTATCTTGCCGCGCGGCACACGCTGATCCTGTTCACCAAGGGCCACCCGGACGAACAGCAGAGCAAGGTCGAGCGTTCGGGTCTGGGACGCTACTTCGACCGCACGGCGGTCGTGCGGGAGAAGGACGCCCCGACGTATCGCCGGATGGTCAGCGAGCTCGCGCTCGATCCGGCACGGGTTTGGATGGTGGGCAACTCTCCGAAGTCCGATGTCAATCCCGCGCTCGAGGCCGGCCTGCGAGCGATTTACATCCCGCACCCGCGCACCTGGTCGCTCGAACAGGAGCCGATCCGGGACGGCCGCGGCCGCCTCTTGGTGCTCGCAAGCTTCGCGGACCTCAGACGCTACTTTTGAGCGACTCCGCTCAGAGCCACCTCTCCAGCCAGGCGAAAGCCTCCTCTTGCATTTCCGGGGTGAACGAGTGGGGCACGTCGTAGAAAGATCCGCGGAAACGCTCCTTGAGCCCGGCTTTGGCGTAGATCTTTTCCAGCTTCTCGACAGCCCCCTTCATGCCCGACATCGGAAACAGCGTGTCGCGTGCGCACTGCTGCACCAGCAAGGCGCCGGGTGCCGTCAATGCGGCGGCATCGGGCAGATCGAGCCACCGGTACAGTCCCGGCACGTAGACCATCCAGGTGTGGTTGCGCAGATGGTTGCGGAGCTGCTCGCCGAACAGCGTCATCCAGCCTACCACGCAGGCGGCCTTGATGCGCGGATCGGCTGCGATCAACATCGCAGTGCGGATGCCGCCCAACGAGAGGCCCAGGCAGCCGAGCCGCTGCGCATCCACTTCCGGGCGGCTGACCAGGTAGTCGAGACTGCGCATGTCGTCCCAGACGAGGATGCCCGGCCACGTGGCCCCGGCGGCGAAAATGGTCTTGGCGGTCAGGTGCTCGTAACGGCTTGCCAAACTGTCCGTCGCGCTGATCCACTCGGCGCTGCCCTTTTCCAAGCTCGCCAGCTTGCGCAGGGCCTCCCGCATGTCGCCTGGAGCGGTCTTGGGGTCGATCTCCTCCGGACGCAGTCTGCGCTCGCCGAAGTAGAACGCGTCAATGACGAGCACGGCGAAGCCGCGCCGCACGAGCGCTTCCGCCCAGGGGCGGCCGTAGGCGCGCTTGCGGAACTCGAGCAAGGGCGGTGAGTCGTCCGGCTTGCTCAGGACTTTCTCGTGGCCCCAGACGTAGCGCCCGCTGTGGCAGTGCAGCGCCAGCACGGCGGGCAGTTTTCCCTTGCGGTTCTTGGGGAGCAGCAGCCGTCCCGGGATACGGTAAGCTTTCGTAGCGCTGATGCTCAGGGTTTCGAGAATGAAGTCGTCCCGCTCCTCGCGCCTGAGCAGTTCCGCAGCCAGCGGCTCGGCCGGAGGATCGTAGCGGAGGTGCTGCCGGAACAGCGGCCGGGCCTCTCGTTTCCAAGCCTCCAGGGAGCGCCACCGAGGCTCCAGAAAGGACATGCGCGGGCGGTTCTCCCGCTCGATCCACTCCATCAATGGGTGCAGGTTGGCCAAGTCGGGGTTGGGGAATTCCGTCTGCGCCGCGCCGGGCAGGGGCACGCCCAGCGCTCCGGGCAAGGCGAACAGATCGCGGCGTCTCATGCGTCCGATCGTAGCGCAGGCATTCGCCCGGAGGGGTGGCCTTCGACTGGGACTCGGTTGCCTCGGCGCCTTGCGCAGCTCGTGAGGAGCCCAAGGTCCGGGGGTCACTAGAATGGTAGTCATGGAGCTCGAGGGCAAGCGTGTGGCAATTCTGGTGGACGAAATTTATCAGGATCTGGAAGTCTGGTATCCCTACTACCGCCTGCGCGAGGCGGGGGCGGAAGTGATCACGGTCGCTGCAAAGGCCGGCGAGAGCTACAAAGGCAAGTACGGCTACCCGATCGTCGCGGATCGCTCCTACGAGCAGGTGGGTGCGGCGGACTTCGACGGAGTGGTCATCCCCGGAGGTTACGCGCCGGATCACATCCGCCGGCACGCCAAGGCAAACCAGTTCGTGCGCGACATGGATGCGCAGGGGAAGCTGGTGGCTGCCATCTGCCACGCCGGGTGGGTTCTGGTTTCCGCAGGCATTCTCAAGGGGCGGCGCGTGACGGGCTTTTTCGCCATCAAGGACGATCTGGTGAACGCAGGCGCCCAGTTCGAGGATGCCGAAGTCGTGGTGGATCGCAACCTCGTGACCTCGCGCAAGCCGGACGACCTGCCGGCTTTCTGCCGTGCCATGATCGAGGTGCTGAAACGGCAGGCTTCCGGGGCGCGTTGAGCGCGGCTCTCAGCGCACGCGCGTCAGCCACGCGTACATCTGGAGGAAGCAGAGCGCGGTCACCAGCGCAGCGAGGACGGCTGCCAGTCGCAACAGGCGCTCGCGGCGGGCGCCGGCTTCCGGCAACCCCACTACGTAGCCGGCGCCCATCCCTACGAACAGGCCGCCAACGTGCGCCGCGTTGTCAATGCGCAGACCGGGCAGCAGGCCCAGGATCAGGCCGTAGAGCGCCCATCGCATGTAAAAGCCCCGAATGGCCGAGCCGAGCGGCGTGCGGTAGCGCAGACCGAGCGCGATCATCGCCCCGATCAGGCCGAAGATGCCTGCCGAAGCCCCCACCGAAAGCGCGGGCGACCACCACGTGCTCAGGAAGAAACCGCCCACGGTAGCCAGGAAATAGATCAGGACCATTCGCGCCGTACCATAAGTCTGCTCCACGGTCGAACCCAGGTCGAACAGCACCCAGGAGTTCATGAGGATGTGGAGCAACCCGCCGTGCAGGAAGCCGGCGGTCACCAGCCGCCACCACTGCCCGAGCAGGATGGCGTCGCGGTACTTGGCGCCGAAATCGAACAGCGTGCGGCCGTCTATGTTCCAGGCGTCCGGATTGCCCGCGCGGAGGCTGGCTAACGTGAGCGCCACATAGAGGCCGAAGTTGATGAGCAGAATGATCGCTGTCGTCGAACGTGTGAAGGGAAGTCGCTCGAGCACGGGCTCGCGCCGGTCCACGGCGCGCGGGCCGACCTCGGTTTCGCAGTACGGGCAAACGCGCTCGCGGGAAGAAATGAAGGCCCGGCAGTTCGGGCACATCCGCAACTGCGCCATTCTTCTCATTGTATAATCCGGCCTGCGGAAGACCACCGCTGCGCTATGCTCGCAAGGTGACAGGGGGGAGAAAGTGAGCGAAACCGGAATGAAGGCCGACCGGAGGACCTTTCTGGCTTCGCTGGGCGCAGGGGCAGCGGGCTTGGGCGCCTCCCAGCCGCAAGGCGGCGAAGGCGCTGCGGAAATCGGGGTAGGGTTGATCGGTTGCGGGACGCGCGGCACGGCGCTGGGCAATGCGTTGGTGCGACTGGAGCGCGCTGGCGAGGCCGTGCGCCTGGTCGCCGTCTGCGACGTCTATCAGCCGCGTCTGGAACGGGCGGCGGCGCGTTTCTCGGCTGCCGCCTATCGGGAAGCGCGGGAGCTGATCCGCGATCCGCGCGTCAAGGCCGTGGTCATCGCCACGCCGGACAGGCTGCACGCCCCGCAGGCCATCGAAGCGGTGCGTGCGGGCAAGGACGTTTACTGCGAAAAGCCACTCACGCACTGGGCGCAATTCGACCTGCTCAAGCAGCTCCGGGACGAGGTGCGTCGCCACAAGGCGGTCTTCCAGATGGGCACGCAGTGGTGCTCGGATCCCATCTGGGAGCGCGCCGCCGATCAGATCCGCCGCGGGGTGATCGGCAAGGTGGTGCACGTGCAAACCGGCTTTTTCCGCCAAGGCGACGTGGGCGAGCGCGGAATGCCGGTGGACGATCCTGAGGCACGGCCCGGAGCGGGATTGGACTGGGAAGCGTTTCAGGGCGATGCTCCCCGGCGTCCCTTCACCGTCTCGCGCTTCTTCCAGTGGCGACTCTACGCCGACTATTCGGGCGGGCCGGTCACCGATCTGTATCCGCACCCGCTGGCGCGCGTACTGAAAGCCCTCGGTGCACCCTTGCCACGCCGGGTTGTGGCTGTCGGCGGGCGCTTCCTGTTCAACGGCGAGCGCGACGTGCCGGACACCTTCGATCTGCTCATCGAATACCCCCAAGGCTTCACCCTGGCCGTTCTCGGAACCGTCGCGAACGGCACGCCGCTTGAGACGGTGATCCGCGGCAGCGAGGGCACGATCCGGCTCGATGAGACCTTCGGTCTGCAGGTGGAGCCCGCCCAGGGCGTCAACCGCCCGCGCACGCAGATCGTCACTCTGCGCGACGACGCGCAGGATCATCTCCGCAACTTCCTCGAATGCGTGCGGACGCGCGGCAAGCCCTACGCCGATATCGAGCTCGGCTACGCCACGCAGCTTCCTCTCATCATGGCCATGCAGTCGCATCTGGAAGGCAAAGTGGCCTTCTACGACGCCGAGCAGGAAAGGATCCGGCTGGCATGACGACGCGACGTGAATTCCTGCTGGCGGCGGCTGCGCCTGCCTTTCAGTTGGTGGAGACCGCCAATGAGAAGATCGCCTTCCGCCGTGGCGGGACGCTGTGGTTCGAGTACCGTTTCTCGAAGTCGCGGCCGAAGACGTACGTGCATCCGCTCTGCGCGCCGGGCGGACGTGTGCTCACTCTGGATGGCCCCGCCGATCACATCCACCATCGCGGTCTGATGCTGGCCTGGAGCGACGTGAACGGCTACGACTTCTGGGGCGAGACGAACCCGGCCCCGCACGGCGGGATCCTGCACCAGCGCTTTCTTCGCCGGCGATCCCGGCCGCCAGAGCTCGCCGCGCTCAATCACTGGATCGCAGGTGGGAGCGTCCTCCTCGCCGAACGGCGCACGCTGCGCGCGCCCGCGATTACGGACGACGCCGTGTGGCTCGAATGGGAAAGCGAGCTTCGTGCGGTCTCGGGGGCGGTCGTCCTCTCGGCGCGCAAGAGCGT
>JANXAE010000095.1 GCA_025062235.1 Bryobacteraceae bacterium | reverse complement strand
GGACGCCGATTCCGGAGGTTGGCAGCGCCGGGTCGCGGCGCGTAGACTGAGAGCAAGAGGGAGGCTCGCATGCGGCTGCGGCGGCGGAATGCGAACGCGCTGGTCCTTGTGCTGGTGGCCGGGCTGTTTGCCCAAGGGCCGCGGCAGTTGCGTCCCGGATTCAACCTGTTCAGCCGCGACCAGGATATCCAGCTTGGCCGCGAGGCGGCGATCGAGATCGAAAAGCAAGTCGTGGTGCTCAACGACCCAGAGCTGGAAGCTTACGTGCGCCGCATCGGCGAGCGGCTGGCGGCGACGCCGGAGGCGGCCGGCTTCCCCTACAGCTTCAAGATCGTGCACGACACGAGCGTCAACGCCTTCGCTTTGCCGGGCGGTCCGACCTACCTGCACACGGGGTTGCTGGCTGCTGCCGACAACGAAGCGCAAGTTGCCGGCGTGGTGGCCCACGAGATCGCGCACGTGGCGCTGCGTCACGGCACCAACCAGCTTTCCAAGGCGAATCTGATCCAGTTGCCGGCGATCTTGGCGATCTGGGCCGCGGAGCGAAAGGGTTCCCTTTGGGGGCAGGTCGCGCAACTGGGGGTTGGGCTAGGCGTCAACTCGGTGCTGCTGAAGTATTCGCGCGACGCGGAGCGCGACGCCGACCTGCTCGGCACACGCATGATGGCGCGCGTCGGCTACGACCCGGTCGAGATGGCTCGCTTCTTCGAGAAACTGGAAGCGTCAGGCGGCTCTCGAGTGCTCCAGTTCTTCTCGAGTCACCCGAACCCGGGCAATCGCGTCAAGGCGGTGCAGGCTGAACTTCAGTACCTGCCGGCCGGCCCTTACACCAAGGGAGACGCCCGGGAGTTCGAGAGAATCAAACGACGCGTCGCTGCGCTGCCGGAACCGCCCAAACCGATGAAGACCGCCTCCCCGCAGCGCTGAGGCGGGCGATCCGCTGGGACGCGCTGGAACGCCACGTCAGGCCGGAACGATCCGCCCGCATCGTGCGTCCCAGCGAATGCCTTTCTGCCTCCGGACCGACTCGACGCCCATGGCGCAGGCCAGTAGGCGGTAATATCCCAGCCAGCAATCGCACTTGAGCGGCTCGCCCATGCGGATGGCGCGGATCAGGTTGCGGTGGTGCAACACGATGTCCTCGCCTCCGCTTTTCTGGTGCACGATCTCCTTCATTTCCTTGGCGTAGAGGCTTGGCGGGCGGATGAGGAAGCCGGTGCGGGTGAAATGCAGGGCGGCCTTGTGCCCGCGCAAGACGTGATCCACTGGTGTGTCGTTGGCCATCGAAGAGATCAGAAGCACGGTCGGCCCACCGGGGTAATCGAGCATGATGTTGAAGGTGTCGGGCACCTCGGCTCGGCTCTCGCGGAAGTGCCACTTGCCGCCGCAGGCCACGCCGCTTTCGGGGGATCTCAGGTCGAGCGCCTTGATGATGCGGGTGACGCTGTGAATGAAGAGGTCGCTCGCGATTCCGGCCGGGTAGTCCCAGTAGCGACGCCAGTGCAGGAAGCAGTCCAGATCGAAAGGGCGCTTGCGCGCCGGCCCCAGCCATGCCTTCCAGTACAGGTTTTCGCCGGGTGGCACGTCGGGATCGGGTTCGCCCCCCAGCAATCACTCCGGTGATTGCACGAAGAATCGGTCTGCGCGCGCACGACGTTGCCGAGCACGCCGGCCTTGACCTACTTCTGCCCGGCCTCGTAGGAATCGTCCGACATGCCCTGCACGCCGACCTGCATCTTCACGCCCGTTTCTTGGATCCGCGCCGCCAGCTTGCGCGCTCGCTCGAAGGTCTGGGCCGTGGGCTTTTCGAGGTAGATGTGTTTGCCAGCTTCGGCTGCGTCCACGGCATCCGGTAGCGCCGCTGCTGGGGCGTGGCGATCCCCACGTAGTCAATGTTGCGGTCCTCGGGCAGCCGGCGGTAATCCCAGTGCGGCTTGGCGCCGGTGAGCTCGACGGCGCGTCGGAGGCGCTTCTCATAGGCGTCCCGGACGGCCAGGATCCCCGGGTTGTCCGTGTCGCGCATCTGCACTCAGGGCGAGCCTGCCTGCCATGCCCGTGTTGCCGCAGCCGACGATGCCGATGCAAAGGCGCTCGGCGGCGCTGGGGAATCGCGAGCAGGCCCTTGCCTCCGCGGCTGCGGCGGCCGAAGCCTTCAGGAAAGCCCTGCGGTTGAACGAAGCCATAGCCTGACGGTCGCAAGTCGCGCTTGCTAGAATCGCGAGCGGGCGGCGTGGAGATGTTCTGGCGCGCGCTATGCATTTCCTGGCTCGCGCTGAGCGGGGCTTTGCTGCTGCCGACCACGGCACCCTGGATTCTCCCCGAGGAGCGCCTGCTCGCGCTGGGGGCCGCATGCCGTCGCGAACACGCCAACGGTCGCGCGTGCGCCTTGTGCGGGATGACGCGGGCGTTCGCGAGCATCGGTCGGATGGATTGGGAACAGGCCCGTCGCTGGAACCGCGCCAGCCTGCCGCTATATGGCGGTTTGCTCGCCAACGAAATTCTCGCCGGAAGCCTGCTGATTCTGCGGTGGCGCAGGCGAAGGGGGCGTATAATTGGGAGGGGCTTTCCCATGAGACTCTTCCTCGCGATGCTCGCGTGCAGCGGGCTGCTCGTGGCCCAGAAAGCGCCGCCTGCCGGTGAGACGGCCAACCAGGCGGTGCGCATCCGGGCTTGGCTGTGGGGCGATGCCGCGACGCTGCGGCGCGAGCTCGGTTCGGATCTGGGCGGTTACTACACGGTGGTCCGGGTCGAAGTTGCGCCCAGGAGCGGCGGGAAGTTGGCGGTGCTCGCCGACGATTTCCTCCTGCGCAGCGACAAGGACGGGCAGCGTTCGGGGCCGCTCGCTCCCAGCCAGGTGGCTGGGCGCGGCGTGCTCGTGGTTTCCAGCAAGGGTGGGGCAGGGATCATGGCCGAGAACCCGGGCCCCGTGTGGGGTGGCTGGCCCGGACCCCCGCGCCGCCTGGGCGGCGAGACGGTCGTCCTCGGGAACGCTTCCGAGGGCGCGACCCAGGCCGCCGCGCGCGAAGACTCCCAACCGGCCGGCCATTCCCTGCTCGAGACTCTGAAGGCCAAGGCCCTGCCGGAAGGCGAGACCAGCGAGCCGGTCAGCGGCCTGCTCTACTTCCTGCTCGAGGGCAAGCACAAGCCCAAGAACCTGGAGCTGCTGTACCATGGCCCCGCAGGCAGGCTTTCCCTCCGTTTCCGCTGACGAGTCGCTGAACCGCCCCATGTTTCTCCGCCAACTGGACACCCCCGCTTTGCTGGTGGACCTCGACATCATGGAGCGCAACCTACGCCGCGCTGCCGAGTACGCCCGGGCGCACGACCTGCGGCTGCGGCCCCACACCAAGACGCACAAGGTCCCCGAGCTGGCGCGGCTGCAACTGGAACTGGGCGCGGCCGGTCTTACGGTGGCCAAGGTGGGGGAGGCCGAGGTCCTGCTCGCGGCGGAGCCGCCCGATCTTCTCGTGGCCTATCCGGTCATCGGCCGCTCGAAGCTCGAACGCTTGGTGGCGATTGCGCGGCGAACGCGCGTGACGGTGATGCTGGATAGCTTGCACGCTGCGCGTCAGCTCTCGGACGCGGCGCGCGAGGGCCACGTCGAAGTCGGAGTGCTGGCCGAGATGGACGTTGGGCTCGGGCGCACGGGCGTGACTCCGGGCGAGCAGCTCGTGGATTTCATCCGCGGCCTGCTGCGTCTGCCACACCTGCGCTACGACGGCATCGGATTCTATCCGGGCCACATCCGCTCTCTGGACAACGACGGTTTGGAGCAGATCGAGGAGCTGGATCGCCTGCTCGACGCCACACTGGAGCGTCTGCGCCGCGAGGGGCTTGCGCCACGCATCGTCAGCGGGGGCTCGACGCCGACGCTGTACCATTCGCACCGCATCCGGGGCCTGACGGAGATCCGCCCGGGTACTTACATCTTCAACGACCGCAACACTTGGCTGGCGGGTGCCTGCAAGCTCGAAGACTGCGCGGCTTCGATCCTGGTCACGGTGGTCTCGACGAGCAGGCCTGGACAGGTCATTGTGGACGGGGGTTCGAAGACATTCTCCTCGGACCGGTTGACGCCCTCGCCCGAGCTCAGTTTCGGCTACGTGCTGGAGGCGCCCGGCGCCGTCTTCACCCGTATGAACGAGGAGCACGGCTACCTGGACGTGCGCAGGGCGGGCGTGGAGCTGGCGGTGGGCGACCGCCTGCGGATCATTCCCAACCACATCTGCGCTGCCGTGAACTTGCACGAGAAGATCTATGGCGTGCGCGGCGATCGCGTGGAGGAGGTCTGGCAGGTGGCCGGCCGCGGCAAGCTACAGTAGGGCTTGACGAGTTCTGACGCAGCGCGTTATAAAGGAGACGAGGGTTCTGACGCGCTGCGTTATGAGCCGCCTCATCAAGCGCTACGACAACCGCAAGCTCTACGATACGGAAGCCAAAGCCTACGTCTCCCTTCAGGAACTGGCCGCCCTTATTCGCCAAGGCCAGGAAATCCAGGTGGTGGAGAACTCCACAGGCGAGGACATCACCGTGCAGACCCTGGCCAAGATCATACTCGAGGGCGACCGGCCTTCGCTTCCGCGGGAGGCCCTGCACGAGTGGGTGCGTTGGGGCGGCCGCCTGGTCGGCTCGACGGCGGCCGAAATCGAGCAGCGGTTGGATCGGCTGCTGGCGGCCTCGCTCGAGCGGGTGGGCCGCATCGGCGAGCTCCGCCACGAGTTCGAGCAGTTGCGCGAGCGCATCGCGCGACTGGAGGCTTTGGCCGCGCGGCTCGAGGCGGCGCTGGAAGAATCCGGGAGGTGATCGCCATGACGGAGGAGACCCGCGCGGACAACGAGCGTGAAGTCCCACAGGGGGAGCCCTCGGCGAGCCCACCCGGCCAGGCCGAGGATGCTGTAGTGCGTGGTGCACGGCTGCTCGCACTGGCGGCTCTGGGCGCCGTCGTGGCGGCCGGCGAGGGCAGCGCCCGCTTTTTTCGCGCCCTCGTCGAGAAGGGCGAGCGGGCCGAGCCGCAGGCCAAGGAGCGCCTCGAAGCTCTCAGCCGCACATTGGGCCGTGCGGCAGGGCGCTTCGAAAAGGGGGCCCGCGAACTGCGCGATCGCGCCCGCGGACTGGCGCGACGCGGCGGGCGATTCCTCGACGAGAAGGTCGCCTGCGCGCTGCGCCGCGCCGGCGTGCCGACCCGGCAAGAAATCCAGGACCTGATCGCCCGCGTGGATGCGCTCGGCGCACGGTTGGATGCTCTGGCCGAGCGCCTCCAGCCGGAGGGCCGCTCGGGTAGCGGCGGGTTGACGTAATCGCTCAGTGCATGCCTGCGAGGGCGTTCGCCTCGGCATGGACGTCGGATGGCAACCGGATCCGAGGCCGGCCTTCCATCGCTCGCTCCGTGAGCGTGCCAGGCCTGACCGAAGCCTCGGGTGACGCACCCGGCCGCGAGCAAGCGGAGAATCGCTGTCCCCGGTCCGCGCGCACCTCTGGCGGATCCCGCGGTAGCTGAGGCTGGCTGTCTGCGATCGCTGGGTCTCGGCCCCTTTCCTGCGCCCGTCCCAAATCGGCGCCTCGCGCGGCGCGGAAACACCTCGAAGGCGTCAGAGCCGTGTCCAAGGCAGTTCCCCAGAGACAGGAACGCTCACTACGCTGGGCTGCCGGCTAAGTTGATTTTGGACGCAACGCCGACGGGTTACAATCGGCCCGGAGGGAGGAACCATGCGCCCGAGGCGGAAGTCGGCCCTGTTGGTGCTTTCGGCGGCCGCGTTGCTGCTGCCTTCCTGCTCGCGCAAGAGCGATCCACGGCTCGAAGGTTCGCTGCGACAGGAACGCAATGGGTGGATTTTCGTGCATTTGGAAGGATCGCCTTCGCGTATCGGCTTCCAGCACGGCTATTTGCTGGCCGAGGAGATCGCCGATGCACAGAAGGTCATTGCGCTGGTGCTCGAGCACGACACCAAGCGACCTTGGTCCTTTTTCCGCGACGCCGCGCAGAAAGTTTTCTGGCCCAAGATCGGCGAGGAGTACCGGCAAGAGCTGGCGGGCATCGCCGAGGGCGTCCGGGCGCGGGGCGTCGGTTTGGACGTCTGGGACATCACTGCCCTGAACAACTTCCTCGAATTCTCGCCCTATTACATCCGCTGGTGGGAGGAGAGCCACGGCAAGAAGGCCACCGGCGGGCCGCCGACCCGCGAAAGTTGCAGCGCCTTCGTGGCCACGGGCAGCTACACGCGGGACGGACGCCCCGTGATCGGGCACAACGCCTGGACCGGCTACATGGAAGGCGCACGCTGGCGGATCGTTTTCGACATCGTGCCCGAGCGCGGTCACCGCATCCTGATGGACGGTTTCCCGGGCTTGATCCACAGCGCCGACGACTTCGGCATGAATTCGGCCGGCATCATGATCACGGAAACCACGATCAGTCAGTTCCACGGCTACGATCCCGACGGGATCCCCGAATTCGTGCGCGCCCGCAGGGCGATGCAATATTCGGCCTCGATTGACGAGTTCGCACGCATCATGCGCGAGGGCAACAACGGAGGCTACGCCAACAACTGGCTGGTCGCGGACCGCAAGACGGCCGAGATCGCCAGCCTGGAACTGGGGCTGAAGAACGTGACCTTGCAGCGCACTCGCGACGGGTATTTCGTCGGCGCCAATTTCCCGGTGAACGAGAAGCTCGCCCGGGAGGAGACGACCTTTCCCGTGAACGATCCCAGCGTGAGCGCCAACGCGCGCCGCAAGCGCTGGGAACAGCTCATGGCCGAGTACAAGGGACGCATTGACATCGAGTCAGGCAAGCGGTTCCTCTCGGATCACTTCGACGCCTTCGCGGGCAAGGAAGACCCTAACGAGCGCACACTCTGCGGCCACATCGAGCTTTCCCCGCGGGGCCTCCAGCCATGGCAGCCTCCCTTCGCTCCGGCGGGCGCGGTCCAGGCGAAAGTCGCGGACGCGGCAATGGCCGAGCGGATGAGCTTCGTCGCCGCCATGGGTCACTCCTGCGGGCGCGATTTCCTGGCCGCCGAACATCTGAAGCGGCACCCGCAGTTCGAATGGCAGAAGCCGTTCCTGCGAGATCTGAGATCGCATCCCTGGACGGAGTTCAGCGCCCTGCGAGCCGGCGAGTAAGTTTTTCCCGGTCCGGGGGCGCGGCCCGGGAAAATCTTTCCTGTCCACCGGCCGGCGCCCCTGTGTGCTCCGTCACTTGCAGCGCATCCGCCCTGGTCCTTGGCTTGCAAGCCCTTGGGTGGAAGGAGTCGGAGCGAGTGAAGAACACGTTCTTGGCCGCGCTGGCCGTGCTGCTGGTCGCGACCGGGTGCGCGACGAAGAAATACGTGCGCGAACAGGTGGATCCGGTCCGCCAGCGGACCGAGGAACTGGCGCGCAAGAACGAGGAAGCGATCAAGCAGATCGGCGCCCTCGAGGAAAAGACGAGCCTCGGCATCTCCCGCGCCGAAGAGAGGGCGATGGGCGCCGAGAACATCGCCAGACAGGCGGGGACGACGGCCGAGCAGGCGCGCCAGAGCGCCGAGCGTGCAGGACAGATGGCAGAGGGCGCCCGTTCGCTGGCCGAGCAGAACCGGGCTCAGCTGGGTGAAATCAGCGCGTACCTGGAAAACGCCGGCGAGTTCCGGCTGCTCGGACAGGAGACGGTCTTGTTCGGTTTCGACCGCGCGGACTTGAATCCGGAGGCCCGCGCCCGCCTCGACGCCTTGGTCGCGAGACTGGCCGGGCAGAAACTGTACGTGATCGAGGTCGCCGGCTACGCGGATCCGGCGGGCCCGCAGGATTACAACGTCGTTCTCAGCCGGAAGCGCGCGGAGGCCGTGGTCCGCTACTTGGTGGAACGGCGGATTCCGCTGCGCCGCATCCACGTGGCAGGGCTCGGCGAGAGCGAAGCGGCCGGCGGGGCAGAGGCCCGCAAGCAGGCGCGCCGTGTCGAAGTGCGAGTTTTCGTGCCCGAGGCGGCCTTCCCGGCCGCCAAATCCCGAAGCGAGACGGCGGAGAATCGTCTCAACTGAACGCAGCCTCCACTTCCCGCCAAACTCCAGGCCGCCCTGCGACGGGGCGGCCTTTTTTTATGGGAGGTGGGCGAGCGCCCTCTCGAGGTCCTCGGGGCCGATGTAGAAATGCGGCGAGGCCCTGATCCACCCCTGGCGGGCAGCGAGCACGATACCCCTGCTTTTCAACTGCTTGACGGCTGCGCTGCTATCCACGCCGGGCTTGCGGAACGAGACGATCCCCGAGGCGCTGGCCGGCGTCCTGGCGCAGGCCAGCTCGTAGCCCTTGCGCCGTACCCCTTCGGCGATCTGGTCGCCTAGGGCCAGGACAGCCTCGGCGATCGCCGGGATGCCTGCCTCCAGCAGCAGCTCGATGGCGGCGCGCAGGCCGAAGCAGCCGGGTGTGTTCAGGGTTCCGCATTCGTAACGGCCGGCGTCACGCCGCAGCGTGAGGTCACGGTTGCCGAAATCCTGGTAGCGCGCCACGTTGGTCCAGCCGAATTCGGCCGGCTCGATCTGCTCCTGGATTGCCCTGCGTACGTAGAGGATTCCGCAACCCTCCGGACCGAGGAGCCACTTGTGGCCGTCGGCCGCCAGCACGTCCACGCGCGCCCGCTCCACGTCGAGAGGGAAGGCGCCCAGCCCCTGGATGGCGTCCAGCAGGAACAGGCAACCTCGACGACGGCAGATCTCGCCGATGGCTTCCACATCCGCCCTGTAGCCGCTCAGGTACTGCACGAAGCTGAGCGCCAGCAGCCGCGCGCCCCGGCAGGCCTCGTCCACGCGCTCCAACGGGTCGAAGATGGAAAGTTCCACGAGGCGCACCCCCCGGCGCTCGAGGCGCTTCCAGGGCAGGTAGTTCGCAGGGAATTCCTCGGCGAAAACGACGACCCGGTCGCCCGGCCTCCAATCCAGCCCCATGGCCACGGCAGCGATTCCCTCGGAAGTGTTCTTGACGATGGCAATCTCGTCGCGCGAGGCCCCGATCAGGCGGGCGGCGGCCTGTCGCAATCCCTCGTAGGTCTCCAGCCACCGGTCGTAGTGATAGGAGCCCCAGTTCATGGCTTCCTGGACCCAGTCCGTCATGGCCCGGGCCACCCGGCGGGGCAGGGGCGCGACGCCGGCATGGTTGAGGTAGATCAGGTTCTCCGTCACGGGGAATTCGCCGGCGTAGCGCCTGGAAATAGGCTCGAGCTCGGCGGGCGCGATTTTCTCGTAACCCATACCCTCGACTATACGTTATGGAGGGTGAAAGCGGCTGGGGCTCAGCCCGGACCGGCGTATAATGACAGTGGGCCCCACTCGCGCACCGCGCGACAGAGGGGCGGGAGGTGAACGATGCTACGGCTGGCCCGTTTCCTCGCGGCAGGCTTCACGGCGCTGGCTCTGATGACGCCTGCGGCGCCCGCCAAGGACAAGAAGAAAGATCCCGACGCGATCGGCGAGCGAGACGTCGGCAAGGGCATCAACTTTTACTCCCTCGAGAAAGAGATCGCGCTGGGCAAAGAGCTGGCCCAGGAGATCGAACGGCAGGCCAAGATCATTGACGACCCGATCGTCGCCGAGTACGTGAACCGGGTGGGCCAGAACCTGGTCCGCAACTCCGACGCCAAGGTTCCCTTCACCATCAAGGTGATTGACAGCGACGAAGTGAACGCGTTCGCCCTGCCCGGCGGTTTCTTCTTCGTCAACTCGGGCCTGATCATCCGGGCGGAGACCGAGGCCGAGCTTGCCGGCGTGATGGCCCACGAAATTGCGCACGTAGCTGCGCGGCACGGCACGCGCCAGGCCAGCCGCGCCGCGATCGCCAACTACGCGATGATTCCCCTCATCTTCATGGGTGGCTGGACGGGCTACGGGGTGCGCCAGGCTGCCAGCGTCCTGGTGCCCATGCAGTTCCTGCAATTCTCCCGCGCCTTCGAGCGCGAAGCCGACCTGCTCGGCCTGCAATACCTGTACAAGACCGGCTACGATCCCACCGCTTTCGTGGATTTCTTCGAGCGCATCCAGGCGCTCGAAAAGCGCCGGCCGGGCACGATGGCGAAGGTCTTCTCCACCCACCCGATGACCGACGATCGCATCAGGGAAGCGCAGAAGAACATCCAAGAGATTCTCAAGGCCAAGCCGGAGTACATCGTCACCACTTCCGAGTTCGAGGAAGTCAAGTCCCGTCTGATCGCGTTGACCAGCCGGCGCAAGCCCGACGACAAGGACGCGAACCGGCCTCGCTTGCGCAAGGGCCCGGGCGGCGGTCCCGTGGACGCCGAGGACGAAAAGGACCGCAAGGACAAGCCCAAGGACGAGGACGAGCGGCCCACGCTGAAGCGCCGCGGCTGAAGCCGCCGCGTCCGGCTGCCAGAGAAACCGGCACTCAGTACCGCAAGCAGTCCACGAGCTCTCCCCGTGCGTCGAGAAGCCGGATCTCCAGCGGCGGCAACCCTGCGGCGTGGGTGGAACAACTCAGGCAGGGATCGTAGGCGCGGACCAGAGCCGAGACGCGGTTCAGCATGCCTTCGCTGAGGCGGTTGCCGTCCACGTACCGCCTTGCCACCTGGCAGAGGCCTTCGCCGATCGCAAGGTTGTTGTGCCCGGTGGCGACGATCAGGTTCACCCTCTGCACGGTGCCGCTGGGATCCACTTCGTAATCGTGGATGAGCAGCCCGCGCGGGGCTTCGATGATCCCGACGCCCCGCAGGGCGTTGACGCCAGCGAAGGCGCGCACGCGCGGGCTCAGGATCTCGGGATCCTCCAGCAGGGCCTGCATCCGCTCGAGGGCATGAAGGACTTCAAGGAGGCGCGCGTAGTGGTACAGGAACGCGCTGCGCGGCCGTCGCCCGAAACGTCTCCTGAACTGCTCGAGCTCGTGGTCGGCCTCCGGCGTGCCGAACCGCTCGGCCACGTTCAGGCGGGCCAAGGGACCGACACGATACATCCCGCCCGCCAAACCGAACGGCTTGTAGTAAGGTGCCTTCAGGTAGGAATGAGGGAGGACCGCCTCCCCGATCAAGCTTGGGTATGCGGCCGGCTCTTCCAGGGCCGCCAGCAGGTTGCCCTCCGCGTCAGCAAAGCGCACGGTTCCGGAGTACCACTGGACGTTGCCTGCGGCGTCCGTCAGCGCGGCGAACAGGGTGGGCGTGTCGTCGAACGCCTCGATCTGCTCGCTGAAGCTCTCGATCCGTTCCTTGAAGAACTGGAGGGTGTGCCGCGCGGTGGCTCTGGCCACCGGCAGTTGCTCCAGGATGGCATCGCGGGCCTCTGCAGCGAGGGGCTGTCCTAGGCCGCCGGGAACGATACGCGGGGGGTGGATCCTTTCCCCGCCCACCCGTTCGATGACCTGCTGGCCGAACTTGCGCAGCGCGATTCCCGAACGGGCAAGCTCGGGGTATTGCTCCAGCAAGCCGAAGACGTTCCGGGCAGCCGGGTCGGCATCCATGCCGAGCAACAGGTCGGGCGAGGAAAGGTGAAAGAAGCTGAGCGCGTGCGATTGCACGATCTGGCCGCAGTGCAGCAGCTCGCGGAGCTTGACGGCGGCGGGGGGCGGTTGCACGGCCATGATCGCCTCGCAAGCCTTGGCGGAAGCCAGCAGGTGGCTGACGGGACAGATGCCGCAGATGCGCGCGGTGATCGCTGGCATCTCGTAGTAGGGCCGGCCCTCGACGAATTTCTCGAACCCACGCAACTGTGTCACGTGGAGCTGGGCCGAGGAAACCCTTCCGTCCTCATCCAGATGGATGCTGATGCGGGCGTGCCCCTCGATGCGTGTCACGTGTTCGATCGTCAGTGTCCTGCCCACGGCTCCCTCCTTGACGCTCGATTCGCCCGATACCTTCTCCCCGCGCCGCCCGCCTGCCGCTGGCAGCGCATCGCCTGTGACGGTCCGCGCGGCTAGCCGAACTTGGCCAGCGTGGCCAGGTTGGGCTTGCGGCCGGCCAGAAGTTCGCGAAGGACCATGAGGATCGTGCCCGGCGGAGGCGGACAACCCGGCACATGCAGATCCACCTTGATGACTTCGTGGACGGGCACGGCTTTCTTGAGCAAAGCAGGCACGTTGGTCGTGGGAAGGACGGCCGCCGTCTGCCCGTCGTTACCATAAACGCTTTCGAGCAATTTCTTCACCGACACGAGGTTCCGCATGGCCGGCACGTTGCCCGTCACGGCGCAATCGCCCAGCGCTACCACCAGCCGGCTGTTGTTGCGAATGGTCTGAACCAGCTTGAGGTCATCCTCGCTGCTCACCGCTCCCTCGATCAGGGTGATGTCTACGCGTGGGGGGAACTGCTGCGCATCCACCAGCGGGCTGTAGACCACCTCGGCCAGGCCAGCCAGGTCCACGATAGCCTCGTCCATGTCCAGCAGAGACATGTGGCAGCCGGAGCACCCGTCCAGCCACACCGTGGCGAGTTTCGGTTTGCTCATTGGCGCGCCCCCCTGCGAGCCGCCAG
>JANXAE010000094.1 GCA_025062235.1 Bryobacteraceae bacterium | reverse complement strand
TCGCCGTGCTCATTTTCGAATTCGGGGCCTTCTCACGGCAGGCGTACGCCCGGCCGCGCGACTTTCTGGACGAGCTCGGGCGGTTCCTGGCCGCGCTGCCCGCGCATTTCCGCTATTCGGTCGAAATCCGCAATCCCGAGTTCCTGGGCGGGGACTATTTCGATTGCCTGCGGGCACGGGGCGTCGCCCACGTCTTCAACGCCTGGACGCGGATGCCCGAGCTCGATGCCCAGCTTCGGCTGCCGGGAGCTTTCACCGCGGATTTCACGGTCTGTCGCGCCCTGCTGCGCCGGGGCCGCAGTTACGAGGAAGCGGTCAAACTCTTTGCCCCGTACGATCGAATCAAGGACCCCAACCCACACGGGCGCGAAGCCCTGAGGCGCCTGATCGAAACTGTGCGCCGCGACGGGCGCAGCGCCTTCATTTTCGTGAACAACCGCTTCGAAGGCAACGCCCCTGCGACGATCGAGGCCGTCGTGGCCGAGTAGCGGGCGGCGTCCGCGCGTTCCGGGTGTTATAGAATCGGCCCATGCTGTTCAGCCGTCGCGAGTTCCTCGCCGCCGTCGCGGCTCTCGCCCGCGGGTCTCGGGCCGCGCCCGCGCGTCGGCCGCGCAGGGACTGTTACTTCGGCATTCATCTCGATCTGCATCCCACGGAGACCGACCGCGAACTGGGCCGCGACATCACCGAAGAGATGATCGAGCGCTTCCTCGAACGGGTGCGGCCGGACTTCGTGCAGTACGACTGCAAAGGCCACCCCGGGTGGCTCGGCTATCCCTCCAGGGTCAGCCGCTCGGCGCCCATCGCGCAGGATTCGCTGGCACTGTGGAGACGGGTCACCGCGCGCCACGGCGTTTCCCTGTACATCCATTTCTCCGGCGTCTGGGACTCGTTGGCCGTGCGCGAGCATCCGCGATGGGCGCGTCGCCGGCCCGATGGCAAGCCGGATGAGAACTACACCTCCACCTTTGGACCGTACGTGGATGCCCGCATGATCCCCCAGCTCAAGGAAGCGATCGAAAGATACGATCTCGACGGCGCCTGGGTGGACGGCGAATGCTGGGCGGTACAACCGGATTACGGCGAGGAGGCCGCCCGGGCTTTTCGCCAAGCCACCGGCTGGAAGAAGCTCCCCAAGGGTCCGGGCGAACCCGGGTGGCAGGAGTTCCTCGAGTTAAACCGCGAACAATTCCGCCGCTACGTGCGCCGCTACGTGGAGGCGATACACAGCTTCCGTCCTGGATTCCAGATCGCCAGCAACTGGCTGTACTCGACTTACGTGCCGGAGCGGCCGGAGATCCCCGTGGATTTCCTCTCCGGCGATTACCTGGGCAACGCTTGCATTTCGGCGGCGCGCCTTGAGGCGCGTTACCTTTCGCAGACCGGCAAGCCGTGGGACTTGATGGCGTGGGGCTTCCAGTGGAGGCCCAACCAATCGCTGGCGGTCGTACACAAGCCGGCCGTGCAGCTCTGCCAGGAAGCTGCGGTGGTGTTGGCCCAAGGCGGCGCGTTCCAGATTTACTATCAGCCCACTCGCGCAGGTTGGATAGACGACCGCCACGTCGAGGTCATGGCGAGGGTCGCCCGCTTCTGCCGCGAGCGCCGGCAGTGGTGCCACGGCTCGGAAACGGTGCCCCAGATCGGCGTGCTGTTTTCCACCCGCAGCCTGTACCGGACGACGAAACGACTGTTCGGGAGCTGGGGTAGCGCGGTACACCCTGCGCGTGGCCTGCTCGAGGCTTTGATCGAGAATCGGTGGTCGGTGGACGTGATTCCCGAATGGAAACTCGCCGAAGTCGCCGCGCAGTATCCGCTCATCGTGGTTCCGGACTGGCCCGACGTGGGCGAAGCGGTGCGCGATCGTCTGCGTGAGTACGCCACGGGCGGCGGCAAGCTGCTGGTGGCTGGCGCCGAGAATGCGGCCCTGTTCCGGGAGGAACTCGGCATCCGGCTCAAAGGCGGGCCCGCAGAGCAGCCGGCGTGGATTCCGGGCGAGGAGGTCTTCGCCAACTTTCACGGGCTGTGGCAGGAGGTCGAGCTGGCCCGCGCGGAAGCGATCGAAACCCGTTACCCCACGTACGACGCACGCAAGGACGGGCGCTGTGCCGCCAGCTGGGCGAGGCTGGGCGCGGGAGAGATCGTGGGTTTCTACGGGCCCTTGGGAGCGGTTTTTGCTGTCACGCATGCTCCAGCAGCGCGCGAGGTGGCCCGCCGCATGGTGCGCCGCCTTTTCGTGCCCGCGGTGACGGTGGAAGGACCGCCCACCGTGGAGGTGGTGTTGCGGCGCAAACACAACCTGCTGCTCGTGCATCTGCTGAACGCCACTGGCATGCAGGTGGCGGTGGAGTATTCCGCCGTGGATTTTGTCCCCCCTGTGGGACCGTTGCAGGTGGGCGTCAGACTGGCGCGTCCACCGCGCTCGGCGCGTCTCGAGCCTGAGGGCGTTCGCCTGGAGGGCGCGTGGCGCGAGGGCCTTTGGTCCGTACAGATCCCCCGTTTGGCGCTGCACTCGATCGTGGCCATCGAAGAATGATGCCGCAGATGCTCGAACGGCGCCCCGCACGGCGCCGGGCAAGCCTTCAGGCGCGTTCCTTGAGGCGGTCGAAGAGATGGAACAGCGCGACCGCGGCCAGCGCGTTGAGCAGCCCGGAGGCCAGCGTCAGTTGCAGCTCGAAGCGCAAGGGCTGCGCCAGCAGGGCCCGCACCAGCACCCAGTAAAAGAACTGATGGAAGGTGAAGAAGAAGTAGGCCAGCACCCACCTCAGCACTGCGTGATCCGCGTCGAAACGCAGGGAAATCGAGGCCGCGAAGTAACCGGCCAGCGTCTTCACGATGCCGAAGACGCCCAGCGGCTGATGGGAGAGCGAATCCTGTGCGAGCCCGATCGCCGCGCCCATCAGCGCCGCCCGCAGAGGACAGCGCCGCAGCAGCGCGAAGTACAACGCAACCAGTAGCGGCAGCTCCAGGTAGGCCAGCAACGGGAGGAAGCGCGGGACGTAGACCTGGAAGAGGATGGCCAGCAGGGCTATGGCCAGCAACACCCACCGGCGCATGCGGGCCATCCGCCCTTCGCGTGCGCTGACGATGAAGATGCGCTCGTCCATCCTGTTTCCAGTCTAGTGGACTCGTCGCGCACGGCCCGCTTCAGGCGCCGAACAACCGATCGAAGAACTCGCGCGTACGCTCCTGGATGTGGGCCAGCTCGATCTCCAAGGGCTCGTCGTGCAGGTGGTCGGGCGTCCAGCGGCTGACAAGTTCCGCGAGCATTTCGGCCTGGGGGCCGCTGCGAGGCAGAGCGCCGGCGGCCTGTCCGGAAATGACGCGCAAGCCGTGATCCACGGCGCGGTAGAACGTGGCCGCGTCGCGCAGGAAGTCAGCGTCCTGGCGGTCGAGGTGCCCCATCTCCTCGATGACGTCAATGCGAGCGGGCGTGTTGAGCACGCGGTAAAAGATCCCCGCACCCTTCAATCTCAGGTACATCAGGGCGAAATCAATGTCGTAGTACCCGCCACGTCCGGCTTTCAGGGGGTTCGCCGCGCCCTGTTCCTTCTCGATGCGCCGGCGCATCTGCGCAAGGCGCGCCCGCGAACGGCCGCTCTGCCCGTAACGCCGCCAGTCCACGCGCTGCAACTCTTTGAGGAACTCCGTGCCGCGCTCGAGGTCGCCGGCCACAGCGCGCGCCTTCATGTACGTGATTCCCTCCCAGGCTTCGGCGCGCTCGGCGAAGTACCCCTTGTAAGCGGTGTCCGTTTGCACCAGTGGACCCTCGCGCCCGTCGGGGCGCAGGCGGGTGTCCACGGCGAAGATCACACCCTGCCCGGTATAGGCGCTGATGAGGGCGATCATGCGCTCGGCGACACGCGTCCAGAAGACCAGTTCCGCAGCCTCCCTTTCCGGAAGCACGAAGACCAGATCGGCGTCGGAAGCCAGATCGAACTCGCGCATGCCCAGGCGACCGAGTGCGATGACCATCATCTGGTCCGTGGGTTCGTAGCCGGGCGTGGCCGGTGGGTGCGAGGCCGCCACTTGGCGCACTGCCATACGGTAGGCCGCCGTCAGTACGGCGTCGGCCAGATCGGAGGTCTCTTCAAGGGTGGTGAAGATCGGAGTCCACAGGCAGATGCTTTCCGCTTGAATGCGGAACATCTCGCGCCGGAAAAGGCGGCGAAGCTCAACCGGGTCGCCGGCCTCGCGCAGGGCGGCGAAACGGTCTGCGGTCGCTGCGTGCCCTTCGTGGAGTCTGGCCAGTTGGTCCAGCAGCTCCGGAGCGCGAATCAACTCTTCGGCGAAATAAGGGCTGTGATCGAGCAGGTCGAACAGGTAACCGGCGAGCACGGGCTGCTCGTCCAGTCGGCGCAGGCGCTCCGGCTCGGCGACGAGCCGTTCGAGCAGGTGTTCGAAATAGATCGTGCCGCGCCGCAGGCAGCCGCGAGCGAGCGACATGGCCAACTGTGGCGCCCGCTCGTCCAGGGAGCGGATCAGATTGACCGCGGCTGGGGCCGGCGGCGGGGCGGCCTCGGGCGGCGGTCCGGGAGGAGGCTGGTAGTAGACCGGTTGTTGGGCGTGGATGACCCGCTCGTAAATTTCGCGGACTTCTTCGAGGTGGCGTTCCAGCTCGCTGCGCAGCAACTCGGCCGTGGGACGACGGCCGATCTGGCTGAGCGGCATGCGACGCGCCAGGGCGGTCAGCTCCTGATCCGAGAGGGGCAGCGTGTGCGTTTGCCGGTCTTCCACGAGCTGCAAGCGATGCTCCAGGTGCCGCAGGAACTGGTATGCCGAGGCCAGCCGCGAATACTCGCGTGGCGAAAGCAGGTTCTTGTCCCGCAGGCGGAACAGAGCCAGCAGCGTCCCCGCGTGACGCACCCAGGGCTCGCGACCGCCGTGGAGCCGCTGCAAGCATTGCACCAGGAACTCGATGTCGCGGATCCCGCCGCGCGCCAGCTTGATGTCCAGCCCCCCGGGGACGCGCCGCTGCGACAGCTTCTCGCTGATGCGTTCTCGCGCGGCGACGGCGGCCTCCACGACCGAGAAATCCAGAGTGCTCGAGTAAATGAGCGGCTCGACGGCTTCGAGCAGCCGTGCTCCCAGTTGGCGGTCTCCCGCAGCCGGGCGGGCCTTGATCAACATTTGCAGCTCCCAATCCCGTGCACGCCGCCGGTAGTAGTCCAAGGCTGCTTCCAGCGAGAGTGCGATCTCTCCCAGTCTGCCGTCCGGCCGCAGCCTGAGGTCCACGCGGTAGCACTGGCCTTCAGAGGTGAAGGCCGAAAGCAGCGCGGTCAGCTGACAAGCCAGTTTATGGAAGAACTCCTTGTTGCTGACGCGCTCGGGGCCGTCGGTCTGGCCGTTGGCCGAGTAAACGAACATGAGGTCTATGTCGGAGCTGTAATTCAGCTCGAGGCCCCCGAGCTTGCCCAGCGCGATGACCGCGAAGCTGGCGGGATCGGGTCCCGGCTGCCCCGCGCTGGGACGCGGCGAGCCATGTCGGCGGCAGAGCTCGAGCTGGATGCGCGTGCAGCACAGTTCGAGGATGGCGTCGGCCAGGCTCGACAGCTCCAGCGTGGTTTCGGCGAGCGTCGCCACGCCCATGGCATCTCGCGCCACGATCCGCAGCAGCCGCCGCCGGCGGAATCGCGCCAAGGCCTCCGGGGACGGGACGCCCGGCCCGAGCTCGCGTTCAAGTTGCGCCCGGTAGTCCTCGGGCCCCAGCGCCCGCTCGAAATCCCCGGAGGCGATCAGCTCCTCGACCCACTCGGGATGGTTTGCGATGGCGTCGGAAAGGAAGCGGCTCACCGAGAAGATCGCCGCCAGAACCGGAAGGGCGGCCGGAAGGCGTGCCAGGCGCGCGAAGGCCTCGGGACGTTCGGTGACGAGCCTCTCAAGGCCTGACACGGCCGCGTCGGGATCGGGAGCGGAGGCCAGCACGGAGACCAACGGTGAGTGGAGCTCCGCAGGCGCCGCCGCTGTCACCCGCGCCAGCAGCTCCTCGCTGCGCGCCGGATCCCGGAACTCGATCTGGTGCGTCCAGGCCGCCATCGGCCGCCCGCTGGATCTTCCCCGCCGATTATAGCCTTTGGCCGGAGCCGCCCCCCGGCCGCACCGCCCGCTCAAATGTCGTAGTAGAGCTCGAATTCGTAGGGGTGCGGTCGCAGGCGCACGGCTTCCGCCTCGTGCTTGCGTTTGTATTCGATGTAAGTCTCGAGCAGTTCTTCGGTGAAGACCTCGCCCTTGAGCAGAAAGGCGTGATCTTGCTCCAGGCAATCGAGAGCCTCGTCCAGCGAAGCCGGCATCGAGGGTACGCCCCTGAGCTCCTCGGGCGAGAGGTCGTAGATGTCCTTGTCCAGAGGCTGTCCCGGGTCGAGCTTGTTGAGAACCCCGTCCAGGCCCGCCATCAGCATCGCAGCGAACGCCAGGTAGGGGTTGCAGGAGGGATCCGGCGGGCGGAACTCGATGCGTTTGGCTTTCGGGCTGGGCGAGTACATCGGAATGCGGATGGCCGCCGAGCGGTTCCGCCGCGAGTAGGCCAGGTTCACGGGCGCCTCGTAGCCCGGCACCAGCCGCTTGTAGCTGTTCGTGGTGGGTGCGATGATGGCCGAGAGCGCCCGCGCGTGCGCCAGCAGGCCTCCGATATACCAGAGGGCGATCTGGCTCAACCCGGCATAGCCGTCCCCGGCGAACAGCGGCTGGCCGTTCTTCCACAGACTCTGGTGCGTGTGCATCCCGCTGCCATTGTCCCCGAAGATGGGCTTGGGCATGAAGGTCACGGTCTTGCCGTACTGGTAGGCCACGTTGCGCACGATGTACTTGTACTTCATCAGATGGTCGGCCGTGCGCAGCAGCGTATCGTAGCGCAGGTCAATTTCCGCCTGCCCGCCGGTGGCTACCTCGTGGTGATGGCACTCCACCACCAGCCCCGCCCGTTGCATGGCTTTGACCATCTCGCTGCGCAGATCCTGGTAGTGATCGGTGGGCGGCACCGGGAAGTAGCCTTCCTTGTAGCGCGGCCGGTAGCCGAGGTTCTCGGTTCGGCGCCCGCTGTTCCAGCGGCCTTCCTCCGCATCAATGTGGTAGAAGCCGGAATGCTGGTTCTGCTCGAAGGCGATGTTATCGAAAATGAAGAATTCCGCTTCGGCGCCGAAGTAACAGGTGTCGGCGACGCCCGAATTGAGCAAGTACATCTCCGCCTTGCGCGCGATCCAGCGCGGGTCGCGCTCGTAGTGCTGGCGCGTGATCGGATCGATCACGTCGCAGATCATCACCAGCGTCGGCGTCTCGCAGAACGGATCCATGAAGGCAGTGGTCGGGTCCGGGACCAGCAACATGTCGCTCTCGCTGATCGCCGCCCAGGCCCGGATGCTGGAGCCGTCGAAACCGAATCCCTCCTCGAAGGATTCCTCCCTGAGCTCTTCGATGGGATAGGAAACGTGATGCCAGATCCCTGGGATGTCCGCAAAGCGCAGATCCACCTGCCGGGCTTCGTTCTTCTTCGCATACTCGAGCACGTCTTTCGGGGTCATTCCTCCTCCGATCCAGTTGGCAGACTTCAGGCGGGAACGCCGCAGCGGAAGTTGCTATTAGAATAGCGGAAGGCGCGGGCGCGCGGCAACCCATGGAGCAATTCGAGCTGCCCCTCCGGCCCGAGCGGCGCATCTACACGGTCAGCGAACTGAACGCCGCCCTGCGCGCGTTGCTGGAGCGCGAATTCCAGGACATCTGGGTGGCCGGCGAAATCTCCGGTGTCCGTCCCGCCGCCAGCGGGCACGTCTATTTCTCGCTCAAGGACGACGCTTCCGTTCTGCGCTGCGTCGTATTCCGCTCGACGCTCCGCTACCTGCGCTTCAAGCCCGAGGATGGCATCGCGGTCCTGGCGCGCGGCCGACTCGATCTCTGGGAGGCGCGCGGCGAATACCAGATGCTCGTCGAGTATCTGGAGCCGCAGGGGGCCGGAGCGCTGCAAGTGGCTTTCGAACAGCTCAAGAAGAAGCTGGCGGCCGAGGGCCTTTTCGACCCGGCGCGCAAGCGTCCCTTGCCTCGCATCCCGCGCCGCATCGGCATCGTGACCTCGCCTGCGGGCGCGGTGATCTGCGACATGCTGAAGATCCTGGAACGGCGCTTCCCGGCCTTGCACATTCGCATCTATCCGGCGCTCGTGCAGGGCGAGGGATCGGTCGAAGACGTCTGCCGCGGCCTGGAATATTTCGGCCGTACGGGCTGGCCCGATGTCGTCGTTCTCGCGCGGGGGGGCGGATCGCTCGAAGATCTGTGGACCTTCAACGAAGAGGCGGTGGCGCGCGCCATCGCCGCCTGCCCGGTGCCGGTGGTCTCTGCGATCGGGCACGAGACCGATTTCACCATCGCCGACTTCGCGGCCGACCTGCGCGCGCCCACGCCCTCGGCCGCCGCCGAGATGCTCACCCCCAGTCGCCAGCAGTTGCTCGAGCAGCTCGGCGTCCTGCTGGCCAGGATGAGGCAGGCGGTGCGCTACCGGCTCTCGCACGCGGCGCGGGCTCTCGAACAGCGTGGCCTGCCGCGCGCCTCCAGCCTTCTCGGACGACGGCTGGGCCGAGCCTTCCAGAGAGTGGACGAGCTCGATTTCCGCCTGAGAGAGCTTGCACAGGGCCAGCTCCAGGCGCGTCGGCGCAGGCTCGAGGCGCTCCAAGCCCGCCTGCGCATGCAGGACCTGCGATGGCGCTTCTCCGAGGTCAGGCGGCGTCTGCAAGCCGCCCGCCAGGCACTGGAAGCTCGCATGCGAGAGCGCCTTGCGGGAATGCGCGCGCGCCTGGAGCCGCTGGTTGCGCAACTGTCCCAGCTCAGTCCGTTGCGCGTGCTCGAGCGCGGCTACGCCATCGTGCAGGATGAAGCGGGCCGCGTCGTCAAGGACGCCTCGGAGGCGCCCCCGGCCACGCGGTTGCACGTGCGGCTGGCTCGCGGGCGCCTCCGCGCGACGGTCATCGAGTCCTCGCACTCCTGAAGCGCCGCTCAGACCGGCGGCGGGCCGAACCACGGCGGCGGCAACTCTCCTACCGTAGCAAGGTAGAGTTGCGGCGTCCCGCTGCGGTCGCTGGCGAAGGCGATCAGCGAGTTGTCAGGCGAGAAGAGGGGATGGGGGTGCGTCCATTCCCAGCTCAGATCGCGGGTTTCCCAGCCGGTCTCCGGGGCAACCTGCTGCCCTTCGGGCTTCCAGCTCTCACCTTGGTTGCTCGCTTCAGGCGAGCAGACCCACTGGCGTGCCCCGGTGACCGGATCCACGAGGAAGATCCCTTCGTCCGGTCCATGAGTGTCGGTCACGACGAGGGTGCCCGAGGGGTTGGAAGCAGGATGCCACGAGCTGAAACGGGCAATTTGCCGGACTTGCCGGCTTTCCCAATCCATGCGGCAAAGCGCATGCGGCCAGAGAGCGAAGACCAGGTCGCCCGTGGGTCCCAGGAACGTCTCGTGCACCACCCGCTCGTCGGGGCCGTGCGGGTACAGACACTCCAGGCCGGCGCCGTCGCGCCGGAGGCGGTACATCCGGGGAGCACCGGCGAAGGCGATTTCCAGCCACTCCGGTTCGACCGGGTGGAATTCCAGCCGCGCCACCGGGCGGGGCAGAGCGATGAAGTCCCAACGCGAGCCGTCCGTGCGGCCGATGACGAAGCCGTACTGACGGCCCTGCCGGGCCGGCGCCGCCAGCCAATCGCCCGCCAGCGCGCAGGGTCCCAGGCGCGTGTTCCCGAGCGAGACCACGCAGTTTTCCTCCAGCCTCGAGCGTCGCAGAACCCAGATTGCGCCGCCGCGCGCGAAGAACACCTTGTCGCCGCCATGGTGCACCGCTGCGCTGAAGGGTTGCACGGGATGGCCCTCGGTCAATCGGCGGATTGCTCCGTCTTGCAGCCGCAGCTCGAAAAGCTGTGTGGGACCGTCGCGATCCGAGGCGAAGATCAGGGCGTCGCCTTCCGGGGTGAAGGCGCTGCGTCCTGCGAGGTGATTGCGGGCCGGGTGCGCGGTGAGTCGGCGCACGGGCGCTGCCGCGGGCAAGCCGGGCGCGCCTGTGGACTCGGGAGGACGCCAACAGCCTTTGCCCCATTCCACGCCGTCTCGACTCCCCGACAGACGGATGAGCCGCTCTGCGCGAATCGGAGGCATGGTAACACAGCGTGCGCCAAGGCGTTCCCCTCGGTAGGACGAAAAGCTGCGTTCGGGATCCGTCCGGCCCCGCCGTGCGATTGGATCTTGACAAGCCCCGGTCCGGCCCGTGTAAAACCCCGCCCATCCGCTTGCCCGGTCGGGTGCGGGCGTTTCCGCGGCAGTTTGATGATTATGCGGCGATTTGCATATTTATTCGTGTCCTTCGGCCGGGGCGCTCGTGTTGTCCAGGCTCGCCCCGGCCCAGACCGCCACTACCGCCGTGGTCTCCCGCACCGTCAAGGACCTCTCGGGCGCCGTGATCCCTGGCGCCAGCGTGGAACTGGTCGAGTCGAACACGAAGCTTAGCCGGCAGCAGGCAACCAGCGAGGCCTGCCAGCTGTTCTTCCCTTCGGTGCCGCCGGGCTTGTACGAGTCGAAGGTCAACGCGCCGGGATTCCGCAGTGCGACCGTGCACCAGCTCCGCGTAGAGGTGGCCCGCAGCTACCTGCAGGACGTGGCGCTCGAGGTGGGCGCCACACGGAAACCGTGGCCGTCACGGCCGAGGCGCGAGCCGAGCTGCAAACGGTGGACGCCAGGGTGGGCAATGTGCTTTCGGGGCGGTCGCTGCCCGTGCTGCCGACCATCACGCGCAAGGCCAACGAATTGCTGACCTTGCAACCGGGCGTCACGCCCGACGGGCAGGTCACCGGCGCGCGCAACGACCAAAGCACTTTCCCGCTGGACGGCATTGACGTGACCAACCAGAGTGTCGGTGGCCTGACCACGTACAGGTATCTGGGCATCGAGAGCGTGGAGGAGTTCCGCGTCGGCGTCGCCAACCCCAACGCCAGCTTCGGCCGCGGCTCGGGCGGGCGGGTGGCGATCGTCGGTCGCCGAGGCTCGAACGAACTGCGCGGGGCGCTGCTCTGCTATCACGAGAACGACGATCTGAACGCCAATACCCGGACCAACAGTCGCAACAGGATCAAGGAACCGGAGCTCAAGGACAACCGCTTCGGTTTCCGCGTGGGCGGTCCCCTGTGGCGCGATCGCGTGTTCCATTTCCCCAACTACGGCGGACGGCGCTTCCCGCGCTCCAGCGACATCAATCGCCTCCTGCCGACCGAGTCCCTCCGCCGTGGAGAACTGCCTTCCGCGACGCCGCGGGCAACATCAACACCTACCCCCTGGCGACCTCGCGCCTGTGCGGGCCCGCCGGCGAGCAGCCCTGCGACCCCCGCGGCCTCGGCTTGAGCCCCGCGATCGCCAGGCTGTGGTCCTTCCTGCCTGCCGGCAACGATTCCAGCCTGGGCGACGGGCTGAACACCATTGGCTTCCGCGCCACCGTCCAGCACCCCTTCACCAGCGATCATCTTCTACATGGGCCGGCTCGATTTCAATCTCAACAGCAACTGGCGGCTGGACGGCGCCTTCCGCTACTACCGGGAGCTCGACCGCAGCAACGCGCAACTTTCCATCATCCACGGGAACGTGCAGAGCGTACGCCAGTTCCCCAATCGCCAGAACATGCTGAACATCGGCCTGACGGGGGCCTTCCGTCCCGATCTGACAGGGGAGTTCCGCTTCGGATGGGTCCGGGTGCGTCCGGCGACGGATTCGCTGCGACCCAACGAGGCGGCGAGAATCCTGGCCATTCCCGAGACCAACACCCCCGAGGGCTACGTGGCGCTCGATCAGGGTGCGCTGGAGGGAACCTACGCCCTGCTAGCCGAACCCATGGACGTAGGCACGGAGGTGGCGCGCAAGCAGGTCAATGACAACCGGGTCTTCCAATGGAACGCGGATCTGAACTGGGTGCGCGGCCGCCACTCCTTCCGGTTCGGCTCGCATATCCGCGACCTGCCCACCCGTCACCTGCGTGACGACAAGGTCCTGGGCACGCTGGGCGCACTGGTCGCCCAGATTGACTCCGACTACGGGGCCATCCGCCTGCCGGCCGCGGTGGCCCCGCCTACCTGCGGTCCCGGCCGGACCACCTACTGTCTGCAAGCCTCGGACGTGCGGCAGCGGAACCGCCTCTACGCCTCCGCGCTCGGCATCCTTGACAACGTCAGCATGATGGCCGTGCGCGACGGCCAGTTCAAACCGCTCCCCTACGGTACGCTGCTCGAATCCGACACGCGCGGGATCCGCGCCCCGAGTTCTATTTCCAGGACGTCTGGCGCGTGACCTCGTCGCTGACGGTGAACTTGGGAGTCAACTACGGCTGGCAGACCCCGCCTGCCGAGCGGCTGGGACGTTACACGTTCCAGATCCTCCGCGACACGGGCGAGTTCGTCACCGCCGAGAAGTTTCTCGCCGCGCGCCGCCGGGCGGCCGAGCAGGGCGAGATCTACAACCCCGAGTTCGCGTTCTTGCCCG
>JANXAE010000093.1 GCA_025062235.1 Bryobacteraceae bacterium | reverse complement strand
TGGTTTGAGCCGGTCAGCCCGGCGGTCCCTCCGGTGCGGAAGTCAACTCTTGGACCTTCATCAGCAGTCGGATTTCGTTCTCGGGTACGTGCAGGGCAGCGGCAATCCGCGAGGGCGTCTCGCCGCGGCGCAACATGCGCAGGGCCTGCGCACGGGTGGTCAAATTGAGCCCCGAGCGCGGCGGAGCGGGGGGCACCAGCACGCCGGTTCGTTCTTCCAAGTCGCGCAGGTTCAGTTCCAACTCGGCCAAGGCCCGGCCCAAGTTCTCGACGGCGGCGCGCAACTGCCGGGCTTCGTTGTCCGATCGCTTGGCCAGGCGCGCCAGCTCCATCTTCGCGAACAGGAAAAGGACCAGGCAAAGCACGAGCCCAGCCGCCACCAAACCCAGCAGCGCAACGACCGTCATCGCCACGAGCGTCCCCCTACTCGCCCTGCTGCCGGAGCTTGCCGCGCGGCAGGGTTGGCATCCGGCGGCTCTGTCCAGCCTTCCGCCCCAGGGTCCGGATCCAAGCCCCTCGCTGCCGGGCGGCGACATCCGGCGGCTCTTTCCAGTCTTCCGCCCCAGGGTCGGTGGCCCGGCATCCGGGTCCGCCACGCGCCGTGAGAGAAACCCATCGGCCTCCCCCTATTTGAGTGTGCGCAGCCGCTCCTGCCGGCTGATGATCTGCTGGATGCGGACGCCGTAGTTGCCCTCGATCACCACGACCTCCCCGCGCGCGATCACGCAATTGTTGACGATGATCTCGACCGGCTCGTTGACCGTGCGGTTCAGCTCGATGATCGAGCCCGTGGTCAGCTTGAGCACGTCGCGCAAGGCTAGCTGCGCACGTCCGAAAGAAACCGAAACGGGCATTTCGACATCGAGGAGCAGATCGAGCGTGCGGCCTCCGCCCGTGCGCGCCGGAGCCGGCGCTTCCTCAGGCGCTTCGCGTGCGGGCGGGCCCGGTTCCTGCTGCCTGGCCACAACGCCGCCCATGGCCTCGGGCGCCGGCTGTTCCAACCCCTCGAGCAGCGGCTTGCTGAACAGCAACCAAAGCGAAAGGGGCGCGCCGTCGCTAAGGGTCAGCTCCACCACGGCGCCCGCTTCCAGAGCATCGGGAGGGTCCGACTCGGCGCCTTCCTCGACGCTGATTTCGCGTCCGACGCGCTCGCTCAGCGCGCGCGCCATGCTGGCGAAGGCCTGCCCCAGGATCTCGTAGTACGTGTTCTTGCGATCCGCCTCGCTGACCGCCTCAATGCCCGCGGCTGCCAGCACGTGTGCGCCGATCGCGCTCCAGCTTGCCCGGGGCGCGCCGATCCACACTTCGGCGGCAGGCTGGAGGCTGAACCCCTGCCGCCACCACGTCGTTTCCCCGGGCGGCGGCGCGGCCTCCGAAGTGGTCCAAGCCACTTGGGCGGTCTCGCCCGTCATCAACTCGAGGGCTTCCCCCAGACGCTGCGCTAGCGCTTCGGTCAACCACTCCAGGGTGGCGCGCGGTTGGGAGGCGCTGCGATCCGTCATCGTTCGGCTCTCCGCTCAAGGGGCCAGCGTTTTTCGAGCCAGGCGCGCAGCCGCAGGATGGCCTGCGATTTCAGTTGCGAGATGCGTGACTCGTGCAGGTCGAGGATGCCAGCAATCTCGCGCAGCGTCAGTTCCTCGTAGTAGTACAGGCTCAGTACCGTTCGCTCGATGGCAGGCATCTGCCGGATCCCTTCCGCCAGCAGCCGCTCGAGCTCGGCCCGTTCCAGGATGCGCGAGGGCCAACCCTCCTCGCTGTCGGCGACGAACTTGAGCAGATCGCGGCCCTCCTCATCGCCGCGCGTCCGCTCCAGCCGACCCAAGCTGACCCCGCGCACTTCGGTGAGCCAGTGGTGATATTCTTCGAGCGTCAGGCCCAGCTCGCGCGCGATCTCCTCTTCCTCGGGCGCGCGGTGCAGCTTGCGCTCGGCCGAGGCGATCGCTGCTTCGATCTGTTTGGCCTTCTTGCGCTTCTGCCGCGGCGCCCAGTCCAGCCCGCGGAGCGTGTCGAGAATGGCTCCCCGGATCTTGTATTCGGCGTAGGTCTTCAGCTTGACGTTGAGGCTGGGGTCGAAGTTGTCAATCGCTGAGATCAGCCCCAGGATGCCGGTCGAGATCAGATCGTCCAGGCTTACGCTGTCGGGCAGCTTCTCGTGGATCCGGCGCGCGATCAGCCGGACCTGCGGCAGGTGCTCGAGGATCAGGCGTTCCCGTTCCTCGGGGTTGGTCCGGGGCCCCGACTCGTAGGGCCCCGTCCGGCTTTCTTCCCCAGGCGAGCGGTCGTCGGACGGCGCGGGTGCGACGTACGTTTGCACCGCTGCCGGCGCCGGGCTCCCGACGCTTCGCGAGTTCGCTGCGATCTCACCGGCCGCCCGTTTCGACATCCCCGAGTTGGTTCCTGTCGCCACCGGCCTTGCTCCTCACCTTTCTGCGGCCTCCCGGTTTTCGACCCTCCCGCTGCTGCCCAGCGCTCGACGGCTGCCCTTCGCCGTGCCCGTGCGCGCGCCCTGGCGAACGCCGCGTTTCCATCCCGGCACGCATTGGCTTCCCGCCCGCGAACGCGTTGCCGACGGCAACTTCGGTGTCCGCCGGCAGATCCCGACCCGCCAAGCTCCCGGCGGGAGTCCCCTCGTCCGGCCTGTTCGGAAGTCATGCGGTGGTTGTGCGCATGGCCCCTCGATCCCTTCCACGCCTCGGCTCGTGGCCGGGCCGGCATCGTCGCGCGTCTCCTGCTCCGGCACTTTGCGCAGCTTGGCTTCTCCTTTCCAGCCGCGGCGCTCCATCGAGCCCGGCCCATCGGGGCCTTTCTGCTCGGCTCGCCCCCGCCTGGCGGCGCGCCACACAGCCCATAGCACCCTTTGTCCTCGGCTTCCCTGTCGCCGGTCGTGCGTGGGAACGGCCAGCCCGCGGCGTTCCCATGCGCCTCGGCTTCCCAAGAGTCCGCGGTCCGGCGCCGCCCTTGCCAGGGCGGCTAGGGGCCTCCAATCCACGGGCCCCCACAACACGGGCCTCATCACCTTCAGGACCTGGCCGGCCTGCCTCCCCATCCGCGGGCCCTCGGCACGATGGATGGCGTGCCCGGCGACCCCCCGTCCCGGAGCCGCCTGGCTGCTCCGCCTCGACTGTGCTCCGGCCACCCACCGCATCGCTTGGCTGTTCGGACAGCAAGCCCGCGCCTTGCTGCTCCGGTACATCCGTGTTCCCGCTACCACGTTTTCCTCACGCCGCCACGCTCGCAACCCGACAGGTCCGCTCCGGCAATCCCAGAAGCTCCAGCAAACGAGTCGTGGTGGCCGCCTCGATGTCCTCGGGTATGCGCTGCCCGCCGCACAGGTACGAAACGGGTTTGCCTAGCCGCACCGCAAGGCTCCAGAGCGGGCCGAACGAGCCGGCCTCGTCGAGCCGGGTGAACAGCAGCCTGGCCGGCCGGAAAGGCTCGAACCGCTCGGCCACACGCCATAGATCGGCAGATCGCATCGAGGCCGTTAGGACGAGGTGACACTCGATTTCGGCATGCCGCGTCAACCATTCCGCCATCTCGGCCGCTTCCTCCTGCTCTGCGGCGTTGAATCCCGGCGTGTCGATCAGGACCAGATCCTTGCGTGCGCTGTCGCGCAGCGCTTGCTCGAGGCCGTGCCCGGTCTCGACCGCCTGGAAGGGCAGCCCGAGGATCGCTGCGAACTGGCGCAACTGTTCGGCGCCGCACACCCGGTAGTTGTCGAGGCTGAGCAGCTCGACCGACTGCCGGCGAGCGATGCCCTCCCGGATGGCGAGCTTGACCAGCGTCGTGGTCTTGCCGGAGCCGCTCGGTCCGACCAGCCCAACGATCCGCGGCCCCCCAGCCCGCCGCCCGAGGCGCGCATCCACCGCGCAGCGCGAGGCCAGTTCCGCCGCCACCGCCTCCTCGAGCGAGAGTCCCTCCGGGCTGCAACGTTGCTGGGCCGTAGCCAGCACCTGCCGTGCGAGTTCCGGTTCCAAATCGGCTTCGAACAACGTTGCCAGCAGACGCGCCTCTTCTGCGCAGCCCGCCGCGCCGGGGCTGCCCAGCAGATTCGAGCGCGCCACGCTGGCGCGGACCCGTTCGAGCTCCTGGCGCAACCGCGCCACCTCGCGCATGAGCGAATCCATGGCTCGCTCGGACGCTTCTTGCCCGCCGCCCGTCCGCGAACACCCGTTCGAGGACGGCGGCGTTCCGAAGATCACTTCATAGCGCCCCAGATGCGCTGCCTCTGGCGGCGCCGGCCGCGTCTCGAGCAGCACGGCCTCCGGCCCCAGCTCCTGACGGGCCAGGACCAACGCTGCCGCCACGCTGGGTACGAAGTACGATTTGATCTTCATCGTCGGATGACTCCTCAACGGATGAGCTTTAGCGTTACCACCCGCACTTCGGGCGGAATCTCGTTGTGCCCCAGCACGTAGAGCTGGGGCAGGGCCTGCTCGAGCATCTGCCGAAGGAAGTAGCGCGCGCCCGAGCTGGTCACCACGGCTGCCGGGGCCTCGAGCGTTCCCACCCCCTGCCGGATCTTCTCCACGATCGCGCGGAGCCGCTGCGGCGCCAGGCTCAGGTGGCTGGCGTGCTCGCCGTGCTCGACCGCGCCCTCGATCTCCTGTTCGATCGCCGGATCCAGCAGGAAGGCCGGCAGGTCGCCGTTGCGGTTCAGATACGGTTTGACGACCGTGCGGCGGATGGCCTGCCGGACGAACTCGGTGAGCAGCACGGGATTGCGCGTGATCTGCGCGGCCTCGCTCAGGGCCTCGAGGATCGAGACCCCGTCGCGAATCGAGACCCGCTCACGCAGCAAGTTCTGCAGGACCCGCTGCACCGTGGCCAGCGGAAGCAACTTCGGTACGAGGTCTTCGACCACTTTCGGGTTCTCTTCCGCCACGCGGTCCAGCAGGCGTTTGGCGTCCTGGCGGGAGAAAAGCTCGTGCGCGTGTCGCCGCACGAGCTCGGCCAGATGCGTGCCGATGATGGCTACGGTATCCACCACCGTATAGCCGGCGGCGCGCGCCGTTTCCACCTGTTCCGGCCTGATCCACACCGCCGGCAGTCCGAAGGCTGGCTCCCGCGCCGCCAGGCCCTCGATTTCTGCGGCCGGCTGGCCCGAAGGGATCGCCAGCTCCAGCCCCTGCGGCATGTCGTAGCGGCCGACCTCGGCGCCCTTGATCAGGACCACGTACTCGCGCGCGCGCAGCGAGAGGTTGTCGGTGACGCGAACGGCCGGCAGCACATAGCCCAGATCGAGAGCGAGCTGCCTGCGGATGGCGGCGATCCGCCTCAGCAGGGGCGAATTTTGCCCTCCTTCGACCAGGCGCACCAATCCCAGGCCCAGCTCGATCGCGATCGGCTCGACGCGCAGCAGCGCCTCCAAGTTCTCCCGCGGCGGCGGGCTGGGAGCGGCAGGAGCGCGCTCCATGGCCACCGTGGCCCGGCTCATTCGCCAGGCGGCCACGCCCAGTCCCAGTCCGACGGCGAGAAAGGGCAACTTGGGCAGGCCGGGGAAGGCCGCCATGGCCACCAGCACGCCGCTGGCCAGCATCAGCGGTTGCGCGTTGCCGAACACCTGCCGGCGGAATTCGGCGCCCAGCCTGAAGTCCGAGCTCGCGCGCGTAATGATCAGGCCTCCCGAAATCGAGATCATCAGCGCCGGAATCACCGTCACCAGCCCATCGCCGATCGTCAGCACCGTGTAGGTGGCCAGCGCCTCGCGGAGCTCCATGCCGTGCTGGAGCACGCCGATCAGGAAGCCGGCGACGATGTTGATGCCCGTGATCAGGATACTGGCCACGGCGTCGCGCTGCGTGAAGCGCGAGGCGCCGTCCATTGCCCCGTAGAACTCGGCTTCTGCCGCCAGCTGCTTGCGCCGCCGCCGGGCCTCGGCCTCGTCAATCAGCCCGGCGTTCAGGTCCGAGTCAATGGACATCTGTTTGCCGGGCAGCGCATCGAGCGTGAAGCGAGCCGTGACCTCGGAGATGCGCACCGCGCCGTGATTGATGACCACGTACTGAATGGCGATCAACACCAGGAAGATCACCACCCCGATCACGTAGCTGCCTCCCACGACGAACTGCCCGAAGGCCTCGATGACGTGCCCGGCCGCCGCCGTGCCCGTGTTGCCGTAGAGCAGGATCAGGCGGGAGGACGAAACGTTCAGGGCCAGCCGGAACAGCGTCATCAGCAGCAGCGTGGTGGGAAACACGTTGAATTCGACCGGCCGCAGGATGTACAGAGAGACCAACAAAACGATCACCGAGAGCGTGATGTTGAGCACGATGAGCACGTCCATCAGCCAGGGCGGAACCGGCGTCAGCATCGCCAGCAGGATGGCCAGCACTCCCAGCGGAACGCTGAGCTCGGCCAGGTTGGCTCGCGCCAGCAGGCCGGCTCCTGGGGGACTGCCCCCACCACCCTTCGCCTTCAAGGCTCCCGCTCCCGCTTCCGCCATCGGTTCACGCTCCCGCTAGCCTGGCAGTCGCCCGTTCATCAGGCGGTAGATGTACGCCAGCACCTCGGCCACGGCACGGTACAGGTGCACCGGGATCGGCCGTCCGACCTCGCAGCTTTGGTAGAGCGCCAGCGCCAGCGGCGGGTTCTCGACCACCGGAACCTGGTGGGCGACGGCGACTTGCCGGATGCGCTGCGCCAGATAGTTCCTGCCCTTGGCCACCACGACCGGCGCGGGCATCTCCTCGAACCGGTAGCGCAGCGCCACCGCGTAGTGCGTGGGATTGACCACGACCGCGGTCGCCTTGGGGACCTGCTGCATCATGCGCCGGCGCAGCAGCTCGCGCTGAAGGCGCCGGATGCGTGCCCGCACCTGCGGGTTGCCCTCTACTTCCTTCGCTTCGTCGCGAACCTCCTGCTTCGTCATGCGCAGGTCCGCCAGGTAGCGCCGCCGCTGTCTCCACAGGTCCCATGCGCCCAGCGCCATCATCAACAGACCCGCGCGCCAGAACAGCTCGAGCAGCACCTGCCCCAGCCGCGCTGCCGCGCGTCCCGGACGCTCGAAGGGCATCGCCATCAGCCCGTCCAGATTGCTCTTGATGACCAGGTACAGCGCCAGCGCGAAAAGAGGCAGCAGCAGGAGCGCTTCGAGGAACAGGGGGAGGTTCTGCCGCGGCAGCTCCCTCAGGCGGGCCAGCGGATTCAGCCGGTGGAAATCCGGCCGCAGCCGCCGGACGGCGAAGCCGAAACGCGTCGTCGTCAGTTGCGCGGCCAGCGTCGCCGCCATCAGCAACGCTCCCAGCCAGGCCAGCGGCGCCAGCTCCGCCGCCGAGATCAGCCGCAGCAGCCCGAGCAGGCGCGCTCCCGTCAGCTCCCCCTGAAACGCCTGCTCGAGCACACGCCGCGTAGTTTCCGCCAGCGCGCCCACGGTGGCCTCGCCCACGGCGCCCGCCGCCAGCACGAAGACCAGGAACTGCACCGCGGCGACGAACTCGCGGCTGGTCGGGAAGCGTCCTTCCCGCCGCGCCTTCTCGATGCGGCGCGGCGTGGGCTGCTCGGTGCGTTGCGACTTATCCGCCACGGCGCGCCGTCAGCTCCCACAACGCCAGCAGCGTGCCCTCGGCTGCGCCCCGGTACACGCGCTGGTACACTCCCAGCGCGGCCGCCAGCATGGCCAGCGCGGCCAGCATCTTTACCGGGAAAGCCAGCATCAGCAACTGCAATTGCGAATGGATCCGGCCGAGCAGCGCAAGCGTGGCGTCGGCCAACAGCAGCAGGCCCACCACCGGCATGGCCAACCTGAGGCCCATGGAAAACATGCCCGCTCCCAGCCCGATCACGCGCCGGGCGCACACGGGCTCCAGCAGAAACGATCCGGGCGGCCAGGCTTCGAAGCTGCGAGCGAAGATCCGCATCACCTCCAGATGAAGGCCCAGCGCGAAGAACAGCAGCCCCGCCAGAAACTGCGCCAGCACGAGCAGGACCGCGCTGTCGGCCTCCGTCGCAGGGTCGATGGTGGCGGCATAGGAGTAGCCTGCGGGCAACCCGAAGATCGCTGCCGCCACCAGGAAGATCTCGTTCAGGAACGCCACCGCCAGCCCGACCGTGACGCCGAAGGCTGCCTCCGAGACGATCCACAGCGCAAGGCGGCCGGCCTCCCGCGCATCCTGCGGCGCGGCGGGCCACGCCGGAAACAGCGCCAGCGCGAGCGACCCCGCCAGCACCAACCGCGCCAGCGCGGGCCCGTGCCGGATCCCCGGCAGCGGAACGAAAACCAACGCGCCGCCCACCCGCGCCAGCACCAGCAGGAACCCGAGCACCGTCTCGCTCAACCCGACCGCCCTCCCCGCAGCTTGCCGCCTTCAGCGGGCATAGCGCGTGAAATCTCCGAGCAGCGCCTGGGTGTAGGAAGTCATGTAGCGCAACATCCAAGGCAACAGCAGCAGGAAACCGGCAAGGAACGCGCCGAGCCGCGGGATGGCGTTGAAAGCCGCATCCTGCATGGACGTGAGCACCTGGACCAGGCTCACCACCACCCCCACCACGAATCCGATCACCAGCAACGGCGCGCTCACCCAGAACGCCGCGAGCGCCGCTTGCCGGATGAGATGAATCGCCGCCTCCGGACTCATCGCTCGACCTCGCTCAATGGAAACTCCGCATCAGCGAACCCACGACCAGCGTCCAGCCGTCCACCAGCACGAACAGCAGCACCTTGAAGGGAGCCGAGATCATCACCGGCGGCAGTTGGATCATGCCGATCGAAAGCGTCACCGAGGCCACCACCAGGTCAATCACCAGGAATGGCAGGAAGAGCACGGCGCCGATCTGGAAGGCCACGCGCAGCTCCGAGAGAATGTAGGCCGGGATCAGGACGCGCAACTCCAGATCCTGCGGCGTGCGTGGCTCCGGCGCGCGTGCGATCTCGAGCGCCAGCCGCAGCTCCTTCTCCCGCGCAAAGCGCAGCAGGAAGTTCTTGAGCGGCTGGGTCCCTTCGCGGAAGGCCTGCTCGGGTGTCGCTTGTCCCCGCGCCAGCGGGGCCCATCCCCGTTCGTACATCTCCATCGCCACCGGCTGCATGATGAGCAGCGTCAGGAACAGCGCCAGGCCCACCAGCACCTGGTTCGAGGGCGCCGTCTGCGTGCCCAGCGCCTGCCGGAGGAAATGCAACACGACGACGATGCGCAGGAAAGGCGTCAGCGAAACGACCAGCGCTGGCAGCAGCGCCAGCAGCGTCAGCAGCAGCAGGATCTGCATGGGAACGCTGAGCGAGCCGTCGCGCGCGATCAGGCCCGCCAGCGGGTTCGCCGCCAGCAGCGCCATCACGATTCCTCCCCGGAGGTCTTGCCCGCTTCCGCCCTCGCAAAGGACGTCGCAGGCAGGCTCTCGAGCAGGCTGCAACCCGCCGGGTGAACGCCGATCAGCAACGCCCGGTCGCCCACCCGAACCAGATGCAGCGTGTGTTGGGCGGTCAGCGCGAGCCTGTCCAGCGCTTCCAAACGGCGCGCCGCGCCCCGCCCGCGACCCCTCGCCACCGGCAGCCTCAGCTTCGAGGCCCACCAGCGCAGGGCCAGCGCCAGCCCCAGGACCACCGCGATCGAAGCCAGTGCGCGCAGCCACTCCATCGCTTCATCCCTCTCATTGCTCGTGGGGGAAATCCGTCAGGCGCACCCCGATGGCCGACTCGATCACGACGACCTCGCCGTAGGCCAGCAGCGCGTCGGAGGCGTAGACGTCAATGTTGTCGCCCGCCGAGCGAGTCAGCCGGAGCAGGCTCCCTTCCTCGAGCTCCAGAATTTCCCGCACCGTCATCGTCATGCGATCCAGCACGAGTTCGAGCTCCACGGGCACGTCGGCGAAGAAGGCGATCTCTTCCAGGGGCGCCATCGCCCATTACCCCACCCTCAGCGTTTCAAGTTGATGGTCTCCTGGCTCAACTCGTCCGCCGTCACCACCACGCGCGCGTTGGCCTGGAAGCCGCGCTGGTAGACGATGAGGTTGGTGAACTCGCGCGCGATCTCGACCGTCGAACTCTCGAGTGCCCCGCCCACCACCTGGCCGCGCCCGGCCGTGTCCGGCAAACCGATCGCAGGCAGCGCCGTCCGCGCGCTGGCCTGGAAGTTGTTGTTGCCCACCGCGATCAGCGAATCGGGGTTGCGGATGGAAGCCAGCGCGAGCTGGCCGACCACGCGCTGCTGCCCGTTGGAGTACTGGGCTAGGATCTTGCCGCCGTCACCCACCGCCACGCGGATCAGCGCCGCCGGCGCCACCCCGTCCTGTTCGACCGCCGAGAGCGCCGAGGGATGCCGGTACTGGGTCAGACGCGGAATGCCGTTCGGCGTGTACAGGAACCAGTTCAGATCCATGTCCGCCGCACCCGAGGCCAGGCCCGTGATCTGGAAGTTCACCGCAGGCGCATCCGGGGCGGGCGAGGTCAGTCGCCCCGTGTTGTCGAACGACAGGGTGCCTTCGGCCAGCAGCTCCGTCGCGTTGTCCGATCCCACATCCGCGCCAGGGATCTCGATCCGGTAGCTCCACTCGCCCGGATTGTCGCTCTTGGTGAACGTGATGGTGAGGATGTGCGAGACGCCCAGCGAGTCGATCACTTCCACCGCGGTCGAGAAGACCCCGTTCGGCTGGCCAGCCACGGCGCCGGCATCGAGGTTCAGGTCGAGCGAGAAGCGGGAGGTCGCCACGGGCGTCTTGAGCGTGCCCACGGGTATCCGGATGTCCCCGATCGCGCTGTTGGTGTTCACGGTCCCGTCCGGCCCCTCCATCCAGCCCTGCACCCGCTCGCCCGAAGGCGTCATCAGGTAGCCGTTGACGTCCACCTGGAAATTGCCCGCGCGCGTGAACAGCATCGCGCCGTGGCTGTTGCGCAGCACGAAGAAGCCATCCCCCTGGATGGCGGCGTCGAGCGGGTCCAGGCTGGTCTGGATGGCACCCTGCGAGAACAGCCTGAGCGTGAAGGGCCGGCCCGTGCCAAAGCCCACCTGGGTTTCGCCCAGGCCCGTGCCCACCGACTGCGTGACCAGATCGCGGAAGGATACCGAGCTGGCCTTGTAGCCCGGCGTGTTCAGGTTCGCCAGGTTGTTGCCCACCACGTCCACCGCCGTGGCGTGCGCGGCCAGCGCGGAAAGCGCGGTGTTGAAGGCTTGAAACATCTCCTCAACTCCTTGTTGGACTCGCAGACTCGCTCCGCTGCCCCTCCCCGGCCCCGCTTGCGCCCTCGAGCGCGGCCCGGATCGCCGCCAGCTCGGCGCGGATGGCGATCATCTGCTCGAGTTGGCTGAACTGCGCCAGTTGCGTCACGAACTGGATCGCATCGGCCGGCTGGAGGGGATTCTGGTGACGGATCTGCGCCACCAGCAGCTTCAGGAAGGTTTCCTTGTGCGCGAGCGCGCCGGCCGCAGCCCCGGCGGCGTTCTCAGCGCCTCCAGCCACTGTCACCGGGTTCACCGATGAAGCCATCGCCATACCTCCCGGGCGAAAAGCCTCCCCTCGCCGTGCCGCTCCTGCTGTGCCGAGTCCTGGTGTTGGCGCCGCTCGCCGTGCTGGTCCGTGGGGCTGCCTCCGCCCTGCCTCGATCCCTGCTCCTCGAAGGTCGGAGCCGCTTCCGGCGGCGCGATGCGCAGCGTGCCGGCCGGGAACGGAGGAACCGGCGCACCGGTCTCGAGAGCGGTGGCGCGGAAGCCCTCCCGTTCCAGCCGCTCGATCAGGGCGGGCGCTTCGCGCCGCAGCGACTCGCCCAGCGCCGGATCCGCCGTGCGGACCCGCACCTCGATCCGCCCGGCGCGCTCGGCGATCTGAACCGCTACGGCCGGCCGGGCTCGCTCGCCCGCGCTGCGCGGTTCGATCCGCACCCAGACCTCGCGTGGCGCCTCGGGCGCTGCGCGCCCTTCGGCCCGTTCGGCAGCCACCGGTTGCCCAACTTGGTGCACGAGATGCCGCGATGACTGGGCCGGCCGCGCAGCCGCGCCGTCGCTGCTCGCCACCGTCAGAGCGCTGCCGCTCGGTGCCTGGGCGGCTGTCGCGGTCTCCGCATCGCCGCCCGGGGTGGCCTCCGACCGCCCGATGCCAGTGCGCACGGAACTCGCGGGCTTCGGCTCCGGACCGCCGGTCGCACTCGCGGCTGGCGCTTTGGCTCCGCTCGGCTGACTTTCGGATCCGGCCTGCTGCGTCAAGCACTCGGGCGGCTCGGCGACGTCGGTGGCGTGAGGCTGCGACAAGGCGGCTCCGGAAAGAGCCTCGGCGCGCCCAGCCGGTGGTGCCGACCCTGAAGCGGCGGGGGCCGTGCCTTCGCGAAGTGCCAACTGTGAAGCCTCTGGCGGCGCCAACCGCAACGCCAGCCAGACGGGCGCTGCACGCCCGCTCCCTGCTTGCGCGCCGGTGATCTCGACCGGCTCGGGCCTTGCCGCGGCTGGCGCCCCCCCAAGCCCCGCGCCGAGCTTGACCGGCGGCTGATCGCTCCAGGCGCCGGCCGTCGGGTCCGGCGCTCGTGGCGCCGCTGGGAGCTCAGGCTCCGTCCCCGCGCACGAGCTCGTCCTCGCAGCGGAGTGCTCGGAAGAGGTCCAAGCGGGCGCGCCAGGAGCTTGGCCCGGCGGCGCCGCGAGG
>JANXAE010000092.1 GCA_025062235.1 Bryobacteraceae bacterium | reverse complement strand
GGCCCCCTTGACGAGCACGTCGGGCAGCAGGGCGGCGATGAGCTCGCGCGGAGTGTCCTCGTCGAAAAGCGTTACCGCGTCCACAGCGGCCAGCGCCAGGGCCAGCTCGACACGCTCGGATTGGGGGATCAGGGGCCGGGCGGGTCCCTTGAGGCGCCGGACGCTTTCGTCGCTGTTGAGAGCGAGAACGAGGACGTCCCCGAGGGCGCGGGCTCGTTCGAGCAGGCGTACGTGTCCCGGGTGCAACAGGTCGTAGCAGCCGTTGGTGAAGACGACGGTCTTCCCCTGCTGCCTCCATTCGCCGCGAGCAGCGAGCAGCTCGGGCCGGCTATAGAAGCGACCCATCCCGTAAGGAAATTGTACCGCCCGCCATGCCCTGTGCGGGGCGGCGCGGAGGGCGATCCAACACGGCCGGGGATTCGGCGAAGGCTCTGGTTTGCGCCGGGCAGGCGGGCTGGATGGCACGGTTGCAACACCGGTCCTGTGCGAGCAGTAGGAACGGGGCCCGAAGCTGCGAGGGGAACCCCTGCGTGCGAGAATTGAGAGTGGGCTATGAGGGTCGGCGCGCTCAGTGTTTGTGTGCTTGCCTTGGTCGCCTCCGCCATGCGGGTCGACCGCACGCCGCTCGACGATTATGTCGCGGCGCCGGATCCGGCCTTCAGCTACCGCTTGGTCCGGACGGTGCCGGGCCAGGGCTGGACCGCGTGGGTACTGGAGTTGACCTCGCAGAGCTGGCTGCGTCCGGACGAAGTGGACCGCACGGTGTGGCAGCACTGGTTGACCATCGTGAAGCCGGACAGGCCCACTACGGAAATGGCCTTGATGTTGATCGGCGGGGGCAACAACGGCGGGAAGCCGCCCGAGAGGGTGGACGCCGCGCTGTCGCTGATCGCAACCAGCGTGGGTTCGGTGGTAGCGAGCGTCCAGCAGATTCCCAACCAGCCGCTGCGCTTTGCGGGTGAGGCGGAAGCGCGGCGCGAGGACGCGCTGATCGCCTATACCTGGGATCGCTTCCTGCGCACGGGCGATGCGCGCTGGCCCGCGCGTCTGCCGATGACGAAGGCGGTCGTCCGGGCGATGGACGCAGTGGCCGCCTTCTGCGCTGCGCCCGAGCAGGGCGGAATGAAGATCGAGCGATTCGTGGTCTCAGGCGGCTCCAAGCGCGGCTGGACGGCCTGGACGGTCGCTGCGGTGGATCGCCGGGTGGTTGGGGTGGCCCCGGCGGTCATTGACGTGCTCAACCTGGAGAGGTCGCTCGTGCACCAGTACCGCTCGTACGGCTTCTGGGCCCCCGCGCTGGCCGATTACGAGCGGATGCGGATCATGGATTGGTTCGGGACGCCCGAGTTGCGTGCACTGCTGAGGATCGAGGAGCCCTACCAGTACCGGCGCAGGCTCACGATGCCGAAATACATCGTGAATTCGGCGGGGGATCAGTTCTTCTTCGTGGAATCGAGCCGCTTTTATTTCGACGACCTGCCGGGCGAGAAATATCTGCGTTACATACCGAACACGGACCATTCGCTGAGGAACTCCGATGTGTACTTCAGCCTGGCGGCATTCTACGAGGCCATCGTGCGGAACCGGCCGCGGCCGCGTCTGGAGTGGCGCTTCGAACGTGACGGCTCGATCCGCGTTCGCAGTTTCGACAAGCCGGTCGAGGTGCGGCTGTGGCAGGCGACCAATCCCAAAGCCCGCGATTTCCGCTTCGAGGCGATCGGCGCGGCCTGGAAGAGCCAGCCGCTCGAGGAACGAGGCAGGGGCGTGTACTTGGCTCGTGTGCCCGAGCCGGCGCAAGGTTGGACGGCCTACTTCGTGGAGTTGACCTATCAACTCGGCGGGCCGGCGCCTTTCAAGGTGACGACCGGGGTGCGGGTGATCCCGGAGAAGTTGCCTTTCCCGCCGCCGCGCCCTGCCCGGCGTCCGCCGCCGGTCTCATGAGAATCCTGGTCCGTGCGCCGAACTGGCTGGGCGATGCTGTGATGTGCCTGCCTGCGGTGCGCGCGTTGCGCGAGCGTTGTGCCGGGGCAGGCATCACGGTGCTGGCCAGGTCCCGGGTGGCCGGTTTGTTCCGGCGGGAGCCGTGCGTGGACCGAGTGCTGGATTACCGCGATGGCGGAGGGCTATCGAGCTGGCGGGCCAGATTGCGGCTTGCGCGTGACCTGCGAGGGCAGTTCGACTGGGCGATCCTGCTGCCGGGCTCTCTGGAGTCGGCGCTGGTGCCCTGGCTTGCGGGCATCCCGCGCCGGACGGGGTACGATCGGGGTGGCCGGAGCTGGCTGCTGACGGAGGCTGTCCCGCTGCCGGCGCGTGGCGCCATCCCACCGCACCAGTCCTACTATTACTTGGATCTGATCCGCCGCGCGGGGTTGTGGGAGGACCTTCCGTCGCCGCTCCCGATCCTGCTGAGCGGCATCGAAGAAGCGCGGGCTCGCGGAAGGGCTTTGTTCTCGGCGATGGCTTTCGACGGCGCCGTGGTCGGCATCAGTCCGGGAGCACAGAACAGCCGCGCCAAGCAGTGGCCTCCGGACCGCTTCGTGGAAGCCGCCCGCAGGCTGGCCGTGGAGCTCGGGGCGGGGGTGGCGATTTTCGGTTCCGCCAACGAGCGGGAGCTGGGCTGGCTTGTTTCGGCAGGGCTGCGCCGGGCCGGCGTTCGCGTACTCAACCTTGCGGGGGAGACCTCGCTCGAGGACTTCATCGCCACGGCGGCGGCTTGCGCGGTGTTCTTGAGCAACGATTCCGGCGCCATGCACGTGGCCTCCGCGCTGGACGTTCCGACGGTGGCCGTTTTCGGGCCCACGGAGTGGTTCGCCACGGGGCCCGTCGGCCCGCGCTCGGTGATCGTGCGGGAGCCTGTCGAGTGCAGTCCGTGCATGCTGCGCGATTGCCCGACGGACCACCGCTGCATGCTGAGGGTCACGCCGGAACGGGTCGCGCGGGCGGGGCTGGATCTGCTCGAATGGAAGCTGGAAGAACGTGGACACGCGCGCCAAGATTCTCGGTCCTGACGGGCTGGAAGCCGTGCGCCGCCAAGGGCGGCGCTTGAAAGTCGTCACGGGTTATTTCGATCCCTTGCTAGCCTCCCACGCGCGTCGGCTGGCAAACCTGCGCGGGGAAGGGGAGACGCTGGTGGTCGTGGTGCGGGATCTGGAGCGCGCCCTGCTGCCCTTGGGAGCGAGAGCCGAGCTGGTTGCCGCGCTGGCCGCGGTGGACTGGGTCGTGGTCGCTGCGGATCCGGAGCCCGTGATCGCCGCGCTGGCCCCGGACGAGCTGGTGCGGGAGGAGACTGCCGACCTCGAACGACGCGAGGCGTTGATCCGCCTCGTGCGCAGCCGCTACGGTGTGGGCTGATGGAGGGGTGGCGGGGCGCGGCAATGAGCTCCCTGCGGATCTTGGTGGTGCGGCTCAGTTCGATGGGCGACGTCGTGCACGCGCTGCCCGCCGCCGCCAGTCTCAAGCACAGCCACAGCGGATCGGAGTTGTGGTGGCTGGTGGCCCGTCCGTGGGCGCCGTTGCTGGAAGGCAATCCGTTCGTGGATCGTCTGGTGTGCTTGCGCTCCCGCCGCCTGCCGGATTTGCTGGCTACGATCGGGGAGTTGCGAGGGGCGAAGTTTGGGCTTGCCGTGGACTTCCAGGGTTTGGTGCAATCGGCGCTGCTGGCCTGGCTGGCGCGCCCGGGGCAGCTGTACGGTTTCCACCGGTCGGCAGCGCGGGAAAAAGCGGCGGCGATCTTCTACTCGCGGAAGGTGCGCCCCCGGGCCACGCACGTGGTCGAGCGGAATCTCGAACTGGCTGCGGCCGCGGGGGCCGGAAACCTCCTACGCACGTTCTGGCTGCCGGAAGGGGAACCGGAAGGCGAGTTGCCCGCTGGCCCATTCGTGCTCGCGAGTCCGCTGGCGGGTTGGCCTCACAAGCAGTGGCCTCTCGAGTATTACGCCGTGCTGGACCGGTTGCTGCGCTTGCGCCTGGGGCTGCCGCTGGTGCTTTGCGCTCCACCCACAGCGGGCGGTTTGCTCGCTGGCTTGGGGCAAGTGCGCATCGCGCTCAGCGGGGTGCGGGGATTGATCTATGCGACGCGCCGCGCCACGGCAGTGGTGGGGGTGGACAGCGGGCCGTTGCATCTGGCGGCGGCGCTGGGCAAGATCGGCGTGGCCATCTACGGCCCGACGGATCCGGCACGGAACGGGCCGTATGGCGGCGGTTTCACGGTCTTGCGCAGGCCGGAGGCGGTGACCAACTACAAGCGCCGGCGCGAAATCTCCCCGTGGATGCGGGCCGTTACTCCCGACGAGGTCCTCGAGGCGCTGGCCGAGCGGCTCGCCCGAGCCGGAGAGGCAGCGAGGGCGCAGCCATGAGCGGTTCGTCCTGGTTCCCGAAACCCTACGCCGATCGAGTGGCGCGCCTGCGGGTTCCGGCGACCTTGTTGACGGCGGTTGCGAGTCTGTGGCTCGCCGAGCCGAGCTGGCGGTCGCTGGCTGCGGGGCTTCCCTGGATGGTGGCTGGTCTGGCCCTTCGGGCTTGGGCGGCCGGGCATCTGGCGAAGAACGAACGGTTGGCGACGGGCGGACCGTATGCGTGGGTGCGCAACCCGCTGTATCTGGGCTCGGCGCTGCTGGCTGCCGGGGCGGCGGTGGCTTGCCGGCGCGCGGTGGTGGCGCTGTTGCTCGCCGCGCTGTTCCTGCTGGTGTACCTTCCCGTGATCGAGCTCGAGGAGCAGCACCTGCGCAAGCTGTTTCCGGAGTACGAAGGGTACGCGCGGCGAACGCCGCGGTTGCTGCCCCGTCCGGGGAGGGTGGGCGGAGGAGAACGTTTTTCTTGGAAATTGTTCTGGTTGAACCGCGAGCACCGGGCCCTGCTGGGATGGCTGGCGGCCATGGTCCTGCTGGCCTGGAAAGCGGGGGGATGAGAGGCGGGCCTCAGCGCTTGGAGGGCATGGCGAAAAGGGCGTCATCCAGCGGCACGTTGTTGCGGATCTCGGTGAAGTGGATGACGACTTTCGCCCCGGCCATTTCCTGCTCGATGCGGAAAGGCGTTTTGACTCCCCCGGCGTCGCGATAGTCGGAAAACCAGGCGCGAATCTCGAGGACTCCCCGCGCGCTCGGCTGCGGCAAGTCCTGCCGGACCAGCAGGAAGGTCTCGGCATCGTAGTAGTGTAGGCCGGGCATTCCCCGCTTGGGGGTCAGACGCAGGACGTAAGCCGGACGGCCGGCGACCTGCTCGACGCCGATCAGTTCGATCGCCGCGTAGAGTTCCCGCCACTTCAGGGGCCGATGGAAGTCCGCTTCCAGACGAACGCGTTCCAGTTCGGCACCGGTGAGCTTGCGCAACCCGTTGATGGGGTCTTCGACCCAGGCCACCTTGCCATCGAAACCTTGGCGAGTCGGCCCCAGGTGTTCGAAGTCGAAAACCAGCAGGCGTTTGTTGGGGGCCTTGGCGCAGAACTCGACCGTGCCGTGCAGGTGCTGGTCCTGGAACTCGACGGTTCCCCTGGCCCGCGTCGTCCGGAGCCGTGCGTAGGCTTGGCGGCCCCCGGTGGCCGCGATGGATTTCTCGAGGATCTGTTCTGCGTTGAGCTCCGGCTGGCCGGGCGGGCCTGCTTGAACGGGCAGTCCGGCGCAAAGCGCGGCAATCAGGGCGCTTCTCTGGGCAAGGCTCATGTGACGGTCCTCGGCGCACCCCCGAGCGCTCCGTCCCAGGATAGCAGGATCGGAGCGGTCAACTTGACGACGTGGCAACGCCTTTGCTACAAGGGATTTTAAACCCTCGGCCCTAGAGAACCGCTGGGTTGAGAAGGGGGATTTCCAATGAGGCGTGCGATCCTAGTGTCGGTTTGTATGCTCTGGGCCTGGCTGGCCAGCGCCCAGTCGACGACCTCGGTGAGCGGAACCGTGACGGATCCCACCGGTGCCGTCATCCCCAATGCCACCGTGACGCTGGAGAACGTTGACACCGGTTTGAAGCGTACGACGACGACCGACGCGACCGGCGGCTATTCGTTCCCGCAACTTGCGCCGGGCTTGTATCGGATCACGGCGACGGCGGCGGGTTTCCGCACGGTCAGCATTCCGGACGTGCGGCTGCTGGTGAACAGCCCTGCCACGGTGAACATCCGGATGGAAGTGGGCCAGATTACGGAGACGGTAGCGGTTACGGCCGAGGCCGTTCAGATCAACACCACCGATGCCTCGATCGGCAACGCCATCGGCACCAAGCCGGTGGTGGAGCTGCCGCTGAACGCCCGCAACATCATCAGCTTGCTGGCTGCCCAGCCGGGCGTGGTTTTCACGCGCGAGGATGATACGGACTCGCGCAACGGGGCCGTCAACGGCGGCAAGAGCGACCAGGCCAACGTGACACTGGACGGGGTGGACGTCAACGATCAGATGGACCGGTACGCCTTCACCAGCGTGCTGCGAGTGACGCCGGATTCCGTGCAGGAGTTCCGCGTTACGACTCTGAATGCGAACGCCGACCAGGGCCGCAGCTCGGGCGCGCAGGTGGCGCTGGTAACCAAGAGCGGCACCAACGAATTGCACGGCTCGCTTTATCATTACCACCGGAACACGGTGACCACGGCCAACAGCTTCTTCAACAATCTTTCCGGGGTCGAGCGGCCCAAGCTCATCCGCAACATTTTCGGGGCCTCGGCGGGCGGGCCGCTCGTCAGGAACCGGCTGTTTCTGTTCGGCAACTACGAGGGGCGGCGCGACGCGCGCGACGGTTCGGCGGTGCGGTACGTGCCCTCGATGGACATGCGGCGGGGGATCCTGAAGTACCAGCGCCGCGACGGGACGATCGCGACGGTGACGCCCGAGGAGATCCAGGCCAAGCTCGATCCGCGCGGAGTCAACCAGGCCGTTCTGAGGCTGTTGCAGACCTACCCCGAGCCCAACGACTACACGGTGGGTGACAACCTGAACATCGTGGGTTTCCGTTTCAAGGCGCCGACGCCGCTGCGGTGGAATACGTACATCTCGCGGCTGGATTACATCCTGGATGCCGAGAGCAAGCACAACCTGTTCGTCCGCGGCAACCTCCAGAACGACAACGAGAAGGGCATGCCGCAGTTCCCTGGCCAGCCCCCGGCGTCGGTGACGCTGCGCAACAACAAGGGAATCGCCATCGGGTTGACCAGCACGCTGCGCCCCACTCTGATCAGCAATTTCCGCTGGGGTCTGACGCGCGTGGGTTGGGAGAGCACGGGCCTGGCCAAGTTCTCGCCCGTGACGCTGCGCGGGCTGGATAGCCCGGTCGCGCTGACACGCGGTTTCGCGGCCATTATTCCCACCTACACGCTGGCCGAGGACATGAACTGGATCAAGGGGTCGCACAACCTCCAGTTCGGCTTCGTCATCCGCTGGACGCGGAACCAGCGGATGACGGACCAGAACTCCTGGTCGAGCGCCGTGGCCAACGCCTCCTGGTTGGTGGATTCAGGTGCGGAGCTGAACCGGCCGTGGCCCGATATGGCGACGGCGGGGGTCACCTACTTCCGCTACGCCATGGCCGACGTGCTCGGCCTGGTGACGCAGGGCAACGCCCGCTACAACTACAAGGTAGACGGCACGGTGCTGAAGGAAGGCGAGCCCGTGTTCCGGAACTTCGCCAACGAGGAGTACGAGTTCTACATTCAGGACACCTGGCGCGTCACGCGGTCGCTGACCTTCACGGGGGGACTGCGCTACTCGCTGATGCCGCCCTATTACGAGGCGAACGGGCAGCAGGTCTCACCGAACGTTCCCATCGGGCAGTGGTTCGATTTACGCGGCGGTCTGGCTCAGCAGGGCCGCTCGCAGATGGAAGCGGGCCGGATTTCCTTCGTGCCGCGCGACAAGGGCGGCCGACCGCTGTACGCTTACCACAAGAAGAACTTCGCCCCGCGGCTGGCGCTGGCGTACTCGCCGCAGGGCACCGGCGGGTTGAGCAAGTTCTTCTTCGGCGGTCCGGGGCGCAGTTCCATCCGGGCGGGCTGGGGCATGTATTACGACCTGTTCGGCAGCGGCCTGATGCGGTCCTATGATTCGACCGCGTTCGGGCTTTCCACGCAGTTGGTCAATCCCTCGGCGGTGCTGACGGTGGCCACGGCCCCCCGCTTCACGGCCATAGATCAGATTCCGCCTGGGTTGCTGTTGCCCCCGCCCCCTGCCCAATTCCCGGCGGTTTACCCGGACGCATTCGCGATCACCAACGGTCTGGATGACACGATCGTCCCGCCGTACAACATGAGCGCGAACTTCTCCATCGGGCGCGAGTTCAGGGACGGCTGGTTCGTCCAGGGGTCCTACGTCGGTCGTTTCTCGCGCCGGTCGCTGGTGCGCCGCGACGCCGCCATGCCGACCAATATCTGGGATCCCAAGTCGGGTATGAGCTATTTCGAGGCGGCCACCATCCTGGCGCGCCAGGCGGTGGCGGGCGTGCCCGTTTCGGCCGTGCAGAAGGTTCCTTACTGGGAGAATCTCTACAGCCGGGCGGCCACGGCGACGATGACCGCCACGCAAGTGGTTTACGCGCGCTACGCCGCGAATCTCCACGACTGGACGTACGCGCTCTATCAGTTGGACACAGGGGCGGGCCAGGGCAACTGCGCTGCGCGCAACCGGTGCAGCGATTTGGGTCCGTGGGCGTATTTCCACCCGCAGTTCTCCTACCTTTCGGTGTTCAGCTCGATCGCTGGCGGCAACTACCACGGCATGCAGTGGACGTTGCGCAAGCGTTTCGCGAACGGCGACATGGTCGACGTCAACTACACGTGGTCGAAGTCCATTGACCTGCGGTCGAACACCGAGCGCGTGGGCTACTCGACTGGCGTGATCTGGAATCCCTGGTATCCGGGCCTGCACAAGGGCGTTTCCGATTACGACAATACGCACCTGTTCAACATGCTCGGCGTCTACAACCTGCCCTTCGGCCGGCGCGGTCGTTTCTTGACGGACGCGCCCGGTTGGTTGAACGCGTTGGTGGGCGGCTGGCAGGTGGCGGGCATCTGGCGCTGGTCGAGCGGCTTCCCGATCAGCGTTTTCCAGACCGGCGTCTGGCCGACCAACTGGAACAACAACAACTGGGCGGTCTGGAACGGCAAGCCCTTCGAGCGACGGCAGACCAAGAATGCGCCGGCCGTAGCCGGGCGCGGCGGGCCGAATCTGTTCCCCGATCCGAAGAAGGCGCTGGAGGCTTTCGACTACGAGATGCCCGGTGGCATCGGCACGCGCAACGGCATTCGAGGCGACGGGATCTTCAACGTGGACGCCAGCCTGTCGAAGCGCTTCCAGATGCCTTATGCCGATGGCCGCCACTCGATCCAGGTGCGGTGGGAGGTGTTCAACGTCAGCAACACGGTGAAGTTCGACGTGGCCGATGCTTCGCTGGACATCTCCACCTCGGGCACCTTCGGCAAATACTCCTCACAGTTGACCTCGCCGCGCGTGATGCAGTTCGGCTTGCGGTACGAATTCTGATCGGCGCAGGCCGGAGGGCAGCGCTGTGGTAAGATAGGAGCTTTCCGAAGCGCCGGCCGCGGCCCGGGAAGGGGTTCCCGGGCCGCATGGCGCGCAGGGCCGCAGCGGCCCACCCCGCGAAAGCCAGGTCCGAGGAGTTGATTCGAGCCGTCAAGGGAACGCGCGATCTGTTGCCTCCCGCCACCGCTTTGTGGAACCGGGTCGAGGAGGCCGCGCGTCGCGTCTTCCACGCGTATCATTACCGCGAGATTCGCACGCCGGTTCTCGAACCCACCGAGCTGTTTGCCCGCGGCGTGGGTCAGGAGACCGATATCGTCCGAAAGGAGATGTACACGTTCGAGGATCGGGACGGATCTTCGCTGACCCTGCGTCCCGAGGCGACGGCTCCGGTCATCCGCGCCTACCTCGAGCACCGGCTCGACCAGCAGCCCGGCATTCAGAAACTCTTTTACATCGGGCCGATGTTCCGGCGGGAACGGCCGCAGAAAGGCCGATATCGTCAGTTCCACCAGATCGGCGCGGAGGCTATCGGTTCGAGTTCGCCCGCCGTGGACGCGGAGATCATCGAGCTGCTCGTGGAGGTGCTCTCCCGCGCGGGCCTGGAGGGGTTTTCGCTGGTTTTGAACTCGGTCGGTTGTCCGCGTTGCCGTCCCTCTTACTTGGAGCGTCTCCGCGCCGAGCTGCGCGGCAAGGCGGCCAGCCTGTGCGCCGATTGTCGCCGCCGCGCGGAGACCAACCCCCTGCGGGTGCTCGACTGCAAGGTTCCCGAGGACCAGCCGGCGATCGCTTCGTTGCCCTCGCTGCTCGATCATCTCTGTAGCGAGTGCCGGGAGCATTTCGCGGCGGTGCGGCGGATGCTCGCGCAGCGCGCCATCGCCTACGAACTGGCGCCCCGCCTGGTGCGGGGCCTGGATTACTACATGCGGACGACCTTCGAGGTGGTGCACGGGGCGTTGGGCGCCCAGAACTCGGTGGCGGGCGGGGGACGTTACGACGGGCTGGCCGAAGCCCTGGGGGCGAAGATCGCTGCGCCCGGGATCGGCTTTTCGATCGGCGAGGATCGGCTCGTGCTGGCGTTGGAGGAGGCGGGTCACGCTCCTTCGAGTTGCGCGCCGGACCTTTTCATTGCTGCCGTGGGGGAGGCGGCATTGGAGCATGCGGCCTCGCTGGCCCGCAGGCTGCGCGCGACGGGGGCGGCGGTGGAGCTGAGTTTCGAGCCGCGCTTGAAGCGCTCGCTGGAGATCGCCAACCGGCTGGGCGTGGGGCGCGTGCTCATCGTGGGCGAGGAGGAGATCGCTTCGGGGAGCTATACACTCAGAGATATGCAGACTGGCGAGCAGCGGAGTCTCTGCGAGGAAGCCCTCTGGAGGCTGCTGGCCGGCGGGAACTGATATGCCGGGAGCGCCCGAAACCGCAAGAGCTGGTACGGTATCCCTGGATTTTCTCGGCGACCTGCGCAGGACGCATCACTGCGGCGAGTTGCGGGCCTCCGATGCGGGCCGCCGGGCGCTGCTGATGGGATGGGTGCACCGGCGCCGCGATCTGGGTGGCGTCATCTTCGTGCACCTGCGCGACCGGGAAGGCGTGACGCAGGTGGTCTTCCACGAAAACCTCGACCCGGAGGTGCACCGCAAGGCGGAGTCGCTGCGTCTGGAGTATGTCATCGCGGTGGAAGGCCGCGTCGAGAAGCGGTCGCCGGAGACGGTCAACCCGAACATCCCCACGGGGGAGATCGAGTTGGTGGCGGAGAAGCTGTGGATCCTCAACGATTCGCGCACGCCACCCTTTCCCCTGGAGGACGCGGTGGAGGTCAGCGAGGAGGTCCGCCTGAAACACCGCTTTGTGGACCTGCGCCGGCCCCGCATGCAGCGGAACATCATGCTGCGCTCGCGCGTGTCGTTCGCGGTGCGTGAGTTCCTTACCTCGCAGGGCTTTCTGGAGATCGAGACTCCGTTCATGACACGCTCGACGCCCGAGGGCGCGCGCGACTTCCTCGTGCCCAGCCGGCTCCAGCCCGGCTGCTTTTACGCCCTGCCGCAATCGCCGCAACTTTTCAAGCAACTGCTCATGGTCAGCGGCATGGACAAGTACTTCCAGATCGTGCGCTGCTTCCGGGACGAGGACCTGCGCGCCGACCGGCAGCCCGAATTCACGCAGATTGATCTGGAGATGTCTTTTTGCCAGCAGGAGCGGATCTTCGAAGTCATCGAGCCCATGCTGGTCAAGGTCTGCGAGGTGGCGGGCTACCGCATCCGGACGCCATTCCCGCGGCTGAGCTACGAGGAGGCCATGCGGCGCTATGGCACGGACAAGCCCGACCTGCGCGTGCCGCCGATGCACGCGGTCGGGGACCTGTTTCCTGCGGGGGCGCTGGCGGCAGATGGTTGGCCTTTGATGGCCATTCACCTGCCCGGGGTGGGTGCGCTGAGCAGGCGGGAGCGCGACGAGCTGAAGGCCTTCGGCGCCGAGCGTGGTCTCCGGGTTTACGACGACCTGAAGCGCTTGGAGCGCGAGTTTCCGCAGGCGATGGACGGCCTCCGCGCGCGGGTGGGGTACGCCCCTGAGGACTTGCTGCTGCTGGCGAGCTGGGCCGGCGTGCCGCAAGGCCAGCGCCCGCTGGAGACCGTGCTGAGCGCCTGTGGTCAGTTGCGGATGCACGCCGCGCAGAAATACAACGAGCGCCACCGCCTGCTCGATCCGCGGGAATTCCGCTTTCTCTGGGTCACGGACTTCCCCATGTTCGAGTGGGACGAGCAGGAACAGCGGTGGACGGCAGCCCACCACCCGTTCACCTCTCCTCATGACGAGGATCTGGACAAGCTGACCAGCGACCCCGCCTCCTGCCGGGCCAAGTCCTACGATCTGGTCCTCAACGGCATCGAGCTCGGGTCGGGTTCGATCCGCATCCACCGCCGTGACGTGCAGGCGCGAGTTTTCGATGCGCTGGGGTTCACGCGGGAGGAGGCCGAGCGCCGCTTCGGGTTCCTGCTGGAGGCCCTGGAGTATGGCGCACCACCTCATGGCGGTATCGCATTAGGCTTGGATCGTCTGGTGATGATCCTGGCGGGAGAGGGTACGATCCGCGACGTCATTGCGTTCCCTAAAACATCGCGTGGCGCCGACCTGATGTGCGAGGCACCCTCGCCGGTCCCAGAGCAGCAGTTGCGGGAACTCGGCATCACACTGCTCCGGCGGTGATCCTTTGGCCCCGTTCGTGGGGCGGTTCT
>JANXAE010000091.1 GCA_025062235.1 Bryobacteraceae bacterium | reverse complement strand
GCACGGAGCGCTACCGCTACACCCTGTGGGACGAGGGCAGGCGGGGCGAAGAGCTTTATGACTACCGGGAGGACCCGCGGGAGCTGGCGAATCTGGCGGCATCGCCGACTTCGGCCTCGCTCAGGATCGGATTGCGGGCGCAACTGGCCAGCCTGGTTCGGGCGCGCGGAGGCAGGCTCGGAGGCTGACGTACGGGTGCGCGCCGGGCTCCGGTTACACTAGCTTCGTATGGGCATGCGAGTGGCTAGCCTCCTGCTGGTGGCGGCGCTGTCGGCGGCGCAAACGCACGAGATCTCCGGCGAGCGCATCCGCGCCCACGTGCGGTTCCTCGCGCACGATCTGACGGAAGGCCGCGGCATCGGCACGCGCGGAGAGATCATCACGACCGAGTACCTGGCGGCACAGTTCGCACTGGCAGGCGCCAAGCCGGCGGGCGATGGAGGCACTTGGTTTCAGAATGTACCGCTGGTAGGCGTCCAGACCTTGCCACAGGCCCAGCTTTCGGTGCATGGCCGCGGCGGCACGGTGAATTTGAAGTGGCTGGAGGAATTCGTAGGCAGCAGCCTGCGGCAGAGGGAGCTCGAGCAACTGGAAGGCGACGCGATTTTCGTCGGCCACGGTATCGTCGCGCCCGAGTACGGCTGGGACGATTTCAAGGGCGCCGACGTGCGCGGCAAGGTTCTCGTCCTGTTTACGAACGAGCCGGCCTCCGACGATCCGAAGTTCTTCGGCGGCCGCGCGCTGACCTATTACGGCCGCTGGACGTACAAGTTCGAGCAGGCGTTGCGCATGGGCGCGCTGGGGGCGCTGATCATCCACACGAACGCGACCGCCGGTTATCCCTGGAGCGTGGTGCGCGGCTCGTGGGGACGCGAGCAGTCCTTCGTCGAGCTCAAGCCGGGCGAGCCCGCCTTGGCGCTGGCCGGCTGGGTGAGCGAGGCCGCGGGCGGGAGGTTGCTCAAGATGGCGGGGCGCAGCGTGGCGGAATTGCTCGAGGCAGCGCAATCCCGCGATTTCCGTCCCATTCCCCTCGGCTTGCGCGTGCGCGCCCGCTTGCCGGCGAAGATCCGGCGGATCCAGACCCGCAACGTGGTCGCGAAGATCGAGGGCAGCGATCCCGAGCTCAAGTCCGAGGCTGTGCTCTTCACGGCGCATTGGGATCATCTGGGCATCGGCGAGCCAGTCGGGGGCGATTCGATCTACAACGGCGCGGTGGACAACGCCACCGGCTGCGGCATCCTGCTCGAGATGGCGCGGGCCTGGGCCGCGCTCGAACAGAAACCGCGGCGATCCGCGCTGTTTGTGGCCTTCACCGCCGAGGAAGGCGGCCTGCGCGGATCCGAGTACTACGCCGCGCATCCCGCGGTGCCCCCAGGCAAGACCGCCGTCGCCTTGAACTTCGACGCCTTCCATCCCGTGGGATTGATTCGCAGCGTCGTCGTGGCTGGCGCCGAGCGCACCACGTTCTATCCAGTGGTCGAGGAGATTGCCCGCCGCATGGGGTTGGCCATCAAGCCCGACCCGCGCCCCGAACAGGGCAGTTTCTACCGCTCGGATCACTTCCCGCTGGCGAAGGTCGGTATCCCCGCGTTTTCCGTGCACCAGGGAGGGGATTTCGAGAACAAGCCTCCGGGCTTCGCCGAACAGCTCTTCCGCGAGTTCAACAGCAGACACTATCACCAGCCCTCGGACCAATTCCGCGAGGACTGGGATTTTGCGGGACTGGAGCAGATCGCACGGTTCGGTGTGCTCTTGGGCTTCGAGGCGGCGAACCTGGACAGGCTGCCGCACTGGAAGCCGGGCGACGAGTTCTTCGCCGCACGGGAGAAAAGTCTGGCTGTACGCTGATCCTCAGCCCAGGCGCACGACCTCGCGTTCGGCCTCGGGCACGACGTCGCGATAGACCAGACGCAGCAGCGGCGGCGCTAGCAGCGTGGTGGCCACGGCCATGAACACGGCCACGCCGTAGATGTGGGGCGCGATCACGCCCATCGAGAGGCCGATCTGCGCCACCACCATGCCAACTTCGCCCCGCGGCATCATGCCCAGGCCCACGCGCAGCATGTTCCGGAAACCCAGCTTCCAGGCGCCCAGACCGCACCCGACCAACTTCGCGAAGATCGCGGCCGCAAGGATCGCCAGCGCCAACAGCAGGACGGAGGGGTCGGTGAATCCCTTCACGTCCAAGTGCATGCCGATGCCGGCCAGAAAGAAAGGCACCAGCAGCTCCGTGACCCCTTGCGCCAGGTGCTCGACGCGCGGATCCACGGTTTCCGACAGCGCCATCCCGGCCAGGAAGGCACCGACGATCGCGGCCACTCCGACGTATTCGGCGAGGAAAGCCAGCGCGAAGAGCACCACCATGGCGAGCGCAAAGTAGGCCTCGCTGACGCGCAAACGCGCGTGTGCGCGCGAAACCACTTGGCCGACGGTGCGGCCGCCCCATTTGGCCACCACGAAGACGAAGCCCAAGGCCAGCAGCGCGGTGAGCGCCAGGCCGGCCACGTTCACCTTGCCGCGCGCCACGCTCGAGACCAGGGCGAGCACGAGCAGGCCGAGCACGTCGTCGATCACTGCCGCCGCCAGAATCATCCGGCTGGCCACGTGGTTGAGCAGCCCCTTGCTGGCCAGTACCTGCGCCGTGATGCCCACGCTGGTGGCCACCATCGCCGCGCCCATGAAGATGGCTTCGATTTGCGGCTCGCCCCAGGCCAGCAGAATGCCCCAGCCCAGCACGAAGGGTACGGCGACGCCCAGAATGGCCACAAGCAGGGCCGTTCCGCCAATCCGCAACAGTTCGGAGGCCTTGACCTCGAGACCCACGCGGAACAAGAGGAACAGGACGCCCAGATCGGCGAGGGCGCGCAGAAAGTCGTTGGGCGCCATCCACCCCAAAACGCTGGGACCGATGATGACGCCGGCGAGGATCTCACCGACGATGCCCGGCTGATTGAGCCGCTCGAAGAGTTCGGCCAGCAACTTCGCGGTGCCGAAGACCGCCAACATGGCAAGCGGCACGCTCGGAGATCCGGGCGCGGCCGCCAGCCACAATGCCAGGGCAATTCCGCCCGCTGTCGCAATCGCCATGAAGGCCTCCCCATTACGTTGCCGAGCCCGCGGCCAGTTCCTCCAGCAGGTCGAAGAACTCCGGAAACGAGATTGCAGCGGCTTCTGCGCCTTCGATCGCGCACTCCCCGTCGGCTGCCAGCGCCGCCACGGCGAAGGCCATGGCGATCCGGTGATCGCCGAAGGAGTCCAGCCGTGCCGCCCGGAACCGCTGGCCGCCGGGCACGCGCAACCCGTCGGGGGCGACTTCCACCACGATCCCCATGCGGCGCAGGTTCTCGGCCACCGTGGCGATGCGGTCGGTTTCCTTGACTCGCAGCTCGGCGGCGTCGCGAACGACGAGGCCTTCCTCGCTGGCGGCGCCGAGCACCGCGAGCACCGGGATTTCGTCAATCAGAGCCGCAGTCAGAGCGCCCTCGATGACGCCCCCGCGCAGCCGCGAGTGGCGGACGAGGGCGTCGCCCACGGGTTCTCCCGCCCGCTGCTCCAGTCGCAGCACACGCAGGGAAGCGCCCTGGGCAGCGAGGAAATCGAGCAACGCTGCCCTGGTGGGATTCAGGCCCACCCCTTCGATCAGCAGTTCCGATCCGGGCACCAGCAGCGTGGCCGCCAGGAAGAAGGCCGCCGAGGAGAGATCGCCGGGAACCTCGAGCTCGCACGCGTGCAAGCGGGGCCGTCCGCGCACGGAAATCCTCCGGCCCTCTACGTTCACCTCGGCCCCGAACTCGCGCAGGGCGATCTCGCTGTGGTCGCGCGTGCGCACCGGTTCGACGACTGCGGTGACGCCTTCGGCGTAAAGACCGGCGAACAGGACGCAGGATTTGACCTGCGCGCTGGCTACGGGCAGTTCGTACTCGATGGGCCGCAGCCGGGCCCCTTCGATTTCGAGCGGAGGGTAGCGTCCTTCACGGGCTCGGATCCTCGCCCCCATGCTCTCCAGCGGGCGGATGATGCGGTCCATCGGTCGCCGCGAGAGCGAATCGTCGCCTGCGATCACCGTGCGGAAGGGCTGGCCTGCCAGGATGCCTGCCAGCATCCGCATGGTGGACCCGGAGTTCCCGGCCTCGAGCGCGGTTTCGGCGGCGCGCAGGCCGTCGAGCCCCTGCCCGTGAACGACCACTTCGTTTCCGCTGCGCTCGATCCGCACGCCCAGCGCCGCGAGCGCACCCAGAGTGGAGGCGCAATCGGCGCCGCTCGAAAAGTTGCGGATGCGGGTCGTTCCTTCGGCGATCGCCGCCAGCATGGCATAGCGGTGCGAGATGGACTTGTCGCCCGGGAGTCGCAGGGAACCGCACAAACGCGCCGCGGGCCGGATGGTTCGCGTCATGGAGAAAGTTCCATTCTACCGGCGGGGGCTCATTCGATGTAATGCGGCCCCGCGTTCCGCACGATCACTTCGCGCCCCGCGCGCTCTACGGCGTGGATGCGGAAGCTGACCGCGCGCACGTGGTCGCGCATCTGCCAGCGGAACTCGGCCTCTTCGCCGGGCGGCAGCGGATCGGGCTCGATCGCCCCGCGCTGGCGCGTGATCACCTTGCCATCGGTGGTCTCGAACTCCAGCACCAGCTCCAGACCCTCGAGCGGGCGGGCCGCAAGGCTTCGCAAGCGACCGTCAATCGTGACCAGCCCCTCCGAGCGGTGCGCCGCCAGCTGCAGGATCTGTACCGCTGGCGGCGGTGGCGGCGACTTGCGCTTCTGTGGTTCTGCGAAGCACAATGTGGCGAGCGCTGCCAGCCACAAGGCTGCGCGGCGCCGCGGCGGATGACCCCCCGGAGTCCGCACCGGCTCCATATCATGAATGATTTCGCAGGAGGTCGAGTTTGGTCAACCGCAGGGAGTGGCTAATGGGCACGGCGTGCCTGCCTGCGCTGCGCGGGGCCGCGCCGGGGCCACGCAATGTCGTCATTGCCAGCGCCAACGGCCTGCGCGCCTGCACGCGCGCCATGGAGATCCTCCAGGCTGGGGGCGACACGCTCGATGCCGTGATCGCAGGCGTCAACATCAACGAGGAGGATCCCGAGGACACCACGGTGGGCTACGGCGGTCTGCCCAACGAGGAGGGCGTAGTCGAGCTCGATGCCAGCGTCATGCACGGGCCCACCCGGCGTTGCGGGGCCGTGGCCGCGCTGCGCAACATCAAGACGCCTTCGAAAGTCGCGCGCCTGGTGATGGAGCGGACGGACCACGTCATGCTCGTGGGCGAAGGCGCGCTGCGCTTCGCCAAGGCCCACGGCTTCAAAGAAGAGGATCTGCTCACGGAAAAGGCGCGTCTGGCGTGGTTGGTCTGGAAGGAATCCTTGCGCGATCGCCAGGGCCACAGCAACTGGAGCGATGGCCTGGATGCACCCCTCAAGCCCGGCGCCTGGCTGCGGCGCAAGTTCCCCGGAGTGGACGAGGCCACGCTGGCCTGGGCCTGGGAAGTCGCCACGAATCCACCCACCGGCACCATCAACTGCCTGGCGTTGAACGCCCGGGGAGAGATGTCGGGCGTTACCTCAACCAGCGGGCTTGCCTGGAAAATCCCCGGTCGCGTGGGCGACTCGCCCCTGCCCGGCGCCGGCCTGTGGGTGGACCAGGATGTGGGCGCGGCCGGCTCCACTGGCCGTGGCGAAGAGAACATCCGCGTCGCCGGAGCCCACACGATCGTCGAGAACATGCGTCGCGGCATGTCCCCGAAGGAGGCCTGCCTCGATGCGCTGGAACGCGTGGCGCGAAACTTCCAGCACGACCGCAGCCGCCTGGCGCGCTTCGATCTGGTCTTTTACGCGCTGCGCAAGGATGGCGAGTACGCCGCGGCCTCCCTGTGGAACGGCACCATCCGCGAAGGCAAGCTGGTGCCGCGGCGCTTCGCCGTCAACGACGGCGCCGGCAGCCGACTCGAGCCTTGCGCGTTCCTGCTCGAACGCAAAGCCTGAATGCAAGGAGCAAATGCCATGTCACAGGGGCTGCGTGTCCTCGGCGCTTGCGTGCTGGCCGGGGCTTGCGCTGCGGCCGAGCCTTGGCTGGTCTTTCGGGGAGAAGCCGGTCCGGGGCAGGGCAAGCACATTGTTCTCGTCAGCGGCGACGAGGAATACCGTTCCGAGGAGGCTTTGCCTCAGTTGGCGAAGATCCTCGCCTTGCGACACGGCTTCCGCACCACGGTGCTCTTCGCCATCGATCCGGGCGATGGCACGATCAACCCGGATCGTCGTGATAACATCCCGGGCCTGCACCTGCTGCGCGAAGCCGACCTCATGGTGATCTTCGTGCGCTTCCGCGACCTGCCGGACGAGCAGATGAAACACATTGTCGAATACGTCGAATCGGGCCGGCCCATCGTGGGGATGCGGACGGCCACGCATGCCTTCGATCTGAAATCGAGCGCGACTTACTCACGCTATTCCTGGAACAGCAAAGAGTGGGAGGGCGGCTTCGGCCGGCAGGTGCTGGGGGAAACCTGGATCCGCCACCACGGCAAACACGGCAAGCAGTCCACGCGCGGGATCCTGGTCCCGGATGAGCGTGGCCATCCGATCTTGCGCGGCATCCGGGATGGCGACATCTGGGGGCCGACCGACGTTTACGCCGTGCGACTTCCCCTGCCCGGCGACTCTCGAGCCCTGGTGCTCGGGCAGGTTCTCGACGGCATGACGCCGCAATCGCCACCCGCGCCCGGTCCGGTGAACGATCCCATGATGCCCGTCGCCTGGGTGAAGAGCTATCGCGGCGCACAGGGCAAGGTCGCCCGCGTCTTCACCACCACGATGGGCTCCTCCGAGGATCTGCTGAGCGAGGGCTTCCGACGTCTGCTGGTCAACGCGTGCTATTGGGCGCTGGGCATGGAGGATAAGATTGCCCCGGAAGCGGACGTGCGTCTGGTCGGCGACTATCGGCCGCGCCCCTTCGGCTTCGGTGGTTTTGCCCGCGGCCTTCGCCCGCACGATCTGCGCTGAAAGCGCGGGGCGGGTGCTCGCGGGCCTGTGGCGGATTCGCTCGAGCCCCTTTTCTTATCGTTTTCCGCCCCTTTTCCCGGAAGTGCCCCGCGCAGGCGTGGCGACTCCGAGGAAGTAACTGGTCATGGGGACGTGCTCGTACCCCATCGTGCGCAGGGCTACGTCGGAACGATACAGCGGATCCTGCATCAGGCAGACTCGGCGGTCCGAGGCCGGGATGGTCGTCGAATAGATCCGCAATTCCCCTTGGTAGTAGGTGACGATTTCCTCGCGCCAGTCTCCGAGGATATCGGCAATCAGCAACGGGAATCCCTCGAACCGCGACGGCAGGTCGGATCCCTTCCATTTGGAGATCACGCCGCGGCCGAGCAGCTCGCGCAACGGATCCCCGTCCCACCACACCAGTCCGAACTGCGGCGGAACCGGCGGATCCAGGCGCTTGCCCTTGGCGGAGAAATAATACTTGTCGGCCCAGCATTCCATGCCGGCGATGGCGGCGTCAATGTCCGCGCAGAAGCCCACGCGGATCTGGTTGTCCTCGGTTTCCTCCCGCAGACCCCAAATCAAGTCGCCGGTGCGTGCGTCCCAGAGGCTGACCCCGTTCTGCGGGTGGGGATCCTCGTAGATGTAGAAGACCTCCAGCCCGGGGCGCTCGGGATCCATGTCGCTTACGTAGAAACGGTCCCCGTGGCCAAGGCCGGTACTCCACAGGATGCGCCCGTCATGATCCACGGCGATCGAGCCGTTGAGGATCTCGTCGAAACCGTCGCCGTCTATGTCGGCCACGTGGATCGAGTGCTGGCCCTGTCCCTGATACTTCCAGCCGGAGGTGAAGTTCGACCAGGACCACGCCCGCTCGAGCTTGCCGGCGCGCAGGAACCAGGTTTCCATCTTCATGAGGCCGTAGATCCCGCGTAGCATGACGATGCTGGGCGTCTTGCCGTCCAGGTAGGCCACGCCGATCATGTTCCGGTTCATGCGGTTGCCCGTGTAGTCGCCCCAGTCCGAGGGCTTGCCGCGCGGGATCCAGTTCGTCCGCGCGATCTCCTGACCGGTCAGGCCGTTCCAAACCGAGAGATACTCCGGGCCGCTCAGCACCTGGCCGTTGGGCTCGCGCGGGTCGCCTTCTCCCGTCTTCAATGCCACCTCGGCCTTGCCATCCCCGTCGAGATCGAAGACGATCATGGGCGAGTACCAGATGCCCAGCTCGATGGACCAGCCCAGATCGCGGCGCCACAGGAACGTCCCGTCGCGCTTGTAGGCTTCGATCTTGAAGGTGTCCGGGCTGCGCCGGATGGTGCCCGGATCCACCACGCCGCGCGGCCGCTTGACGATAAAATCGTACTCGCCGTCGCCATCCAGATCTCCGACCCCGATCCGATCCACCCCACCAGGCAGGTCGTCGCGAAGTTTGAAACGGACGTAGGGGCGCACTGGCCAGTCAGCAGGCAGGGTCAGCCGCGGCGAGGGCTCGAGCTCACGTCCGTGGACCACCGGGCAAACCCACCAGCTGTGCTCCTGGCCCTGCGGCGCTGCGCCGTCGAGGAAGTCGGTCGTGCGCGTCAGGGGTTGCCGGTTGAGCCGGACGGAGCTGCTGCCGCTTGCGCGGTACACGTTGAAGGCGACTGCCGGCGGATCGCTCTTCAACAAACGCCAACTCAGGTAGACCGCCGATTCGCTGACGCGCAGCGCCACCAAGCCCCGGCCGAGTTTCTCCTCGATGCGTTCGGCGGCCCACCCGAGAGCCGCAGGGGGTCCTTTGTACTCGGGGTTGAGCTTGTAGAAGCCGAAATTCGGGGGGATTGAGCCACGCTCGGTCTGGGCCGCAGCCAGCTGCACGAGCGTGACCAAGCCCGTCAACAAGGCAAAATGGACGCCTCGGCTTGCCCGCCTCATCCTGGGATCCTATTGCGCGGGCGCCCGGATGTGCCGAGCGCCCGCGGCATCAGAACTCGATGCGGGAGCTGAACTGCACCGCGCGCGGCGAGTTCGCCTGGCTGCTGATGCGCCCGAAGGCCGCCGAGGTGATGTTGGTGTTGGGTCCAGAGAACATCACCCAGTTGGGCAGGTTGAAAGCGTCCGCCTGGATGCTCAGCTTGAGGGACTCGCGCAGGCGGAACTCGCGACGGATGCTCAGGTCGAGATTCTTCTGGCCGGGATTACGCAGGCCGTAAGCGAGCGTGCGCGGCGTGGTGCCGAAGGTGAAGGCCGCAGGATTCTGGAAGGCGTTGCGGTCCAGGAACGCCGGCGGATTCGGCCCGAGCAGGTCGCCCGAACCGTACGGGCCGTTGATGCGCACCGGCCCGCTAAAGCCCGGCGTGTAGTCCGCATAGCAGCTGCCGGCATTCGGCAGGTTGCAACTGGCCGCCACCGAGCCGATGCCCGTGCCCTCCCGGTGAGTGAAAATCCCGGAGACGCGCCAGCCCTGCGTGAGCGCACGAGCCCAGCGGGAAGCGCGGATGGCGCCCATCTCGGCGAAGGGCAGGTGGTAGACGAACATGACGTTGAGAATGTGCGGGCTCGCGGTCATCTGGGCCTTGTCCTTGATGTAGCCGTTGCGGAAACCCAGATCGTCGAAGCCCTTGCCGTAGGTGTAGTTGAGGTTGACGATCAAGCCTTGCGACAGGCGCTTGTCCACGGTGACTTGGAGCGAGTTGAAGTTGGAGTTGCCCACCATCGGCCAGAGATCATTGACGCCCGCGTACTGCGGGAAGGGCCTCAACATCTGTGAGAGGGCGCCGGTAAAGTTGGGATAGGGCAGGCTGATTTCGGGGAATTGGGCCTGCGCCTGTGCCAGGACGGCAGCCGTTACGCTGGACCGCAGCAGGTTGCCCAAGGCCAGGTATTTCGGATGGATGTGGCCGGACCACATCCCCCGCGGACCGCCGTCCAGGTAATGCCCGTTGTTGCCCACGTAGTGAATGCCGAGCGTGGTTTCAAAGGGCAGGGCCCGTTGGAAGCCGAAGCTCCAGTACTGATACCGCGGCGGATGGCCTCCGATCAGCGGGTCGCCATAAGTCACCGAGCCGCCTTGGGGCCGCCCCACATAGAAGCCCGTGTTGAGCGTCGGATCGAAGAAGGGCGCCTTTTGGTAGGGCGGCACGCCATCGTCCCAATCGAAGGCCGGGCTGATGCCGCCGTCCAGGCTGGTGAAGGAGGCTTGGGCCGAGTAGCCCAGCAAGCCGGTGCCTGTGCGGCCGCCGCCCCGGCCGCCGACCGCGCCGCGGTGCGTCGTCGAAATCGAGTAGCCGGCGCGCAGCACGGTCCTGGGATTCAGCGACCAGGCGAGTCCGAGGCGCGGCTGAAAGTTGTTGTAGTAGGTCTTGACCGGCGTGCGGCACATGCAGCTATTGGGTCCGTAGCCTGCGAACATGAGTGCGCCCGGATAGCCGCCCACGGCGGGATTGGGCACCGAGGGATTGAAGAAGGACATCCGGTCGCGCACCTCGACGTAAGGCGTCATGATGTCGTAGCGCAGGCCGAGGTTCAAGGTAAGCCACGGAGTGACTTTCCAGTTATCCTGCAACCACCAACCGTACGCACGGTAGCGGCCGCCTGTTCCCACCACCCAGTCCTCGATGACCGTGGCCGAGTTGACGTAGCCGAGCAAGTAGCTGGCGTAGCTGTTGCCCGTGGTTGTCAGCAGCGTGCCGCGGCTGTCGAAGCCCGCCGTTTGCGTGTTGCTGAAGTTCCAGGTGGCGAGGCTGCCGTACCGGCGCTCTTTCATGTTCACCTGCATGCGCTGCATCAGGAATCCCACGCTCAGGGCGTGCCGCCCGCGCGTCCATTGCAGGTTGTCCTGCAAAGTGAAGGTGTTGTGCACCTCCTCGTTGGCGCGCGAGTTCGTTCCTCGCCAGCCGGTAGGCGAGTTGGGCCCGCTGAAGCTGATCTCGGGGAACGACGAGTCCGCTTCGCCCGGAGGCAAGCCCCTCAGACCGGCCTTCTGCGGGTGCTTGCCGTCCATGGTCACGTTCTCGATCCAACCTCCGAAACGCGCAACGCCGAAGCTCAACTGGTTCACCAGATTCGCCGTGGGCACGTACGTGTGGCGGATCTGCGAGCTGGTGGGCAGCTCGACGACCTTGCGCGCGTCGGCATAAGGCAGCGGAAGCGTTCCGTAGCGGTAAGGCGTGGACTGCTTGCGCCGGCCGCGCGTGTACAACCAGTAGAGTTGCTGCCGGTCGTTCAGATAGAAGTCCACTTTGTTGGTCGTGCTGTCGTTGTTGTAGCCGACGTTGACCGAGCCCAAGTAGTTGTTCTGCAAATTGCTATTGGTCGTCGGGGGCAGGAAGGATTGGAAGTAATCGGAGATGGGCGAGATCCGGTTGCGCGGGATGCGGTTGCCTGGGAATGGGCTGCGAGTGCAGGGACCGCGCGAGCAATCCGTGGTTGCCGGATCGAAGATGCCTACGGGGAACGCGCTGAAATCGCCTTGGCGTGCAGGCTCGGTGGGAATGGAGTAAAAGGCCGGCTGCGTTTGGGTACGGTAACGGTAGCCGTCGTAGTTGCCAAAGAAGAAGATCCGGTTGCGCACCAAGGGACCGGAGAGGTTGACGCCGAATTCGTTCTGCCGATGCGTCGGCCGCCGGGAGGCGAAGAAGCCACGGGCGTCCAGCTTGTCGTTGCGGAAGTATTCGTAGACGGTGCCGTGGAAGTCGTTGCCGCCGGATTTCAGGACGAAGTTCGTTCCCCCGGCGCCGCCGTATTGCACGGGCGCGTTGGCGGTTTCCAACTGAAATTGATCGATCGCCTCCACCGAGACCGCCAGCGAAAGATAGCGCACCTCACCCTGTACGGCCGGGTCGGTCAGCGGCAGGCCCTCGATGTAAACCTCCTGGGAGTTGGGCTGCGCACCCAACACGTTGCCGGCGCTGTAGGTCCCGCCGGTGCCCGTGATGCCGGGCATCAGCCGCACGAAGGCGGTGGGATCGCGCGGCGCATTGCCCATGGCTAGCGGCAGCGCCGTGTACACGTCGTTGCGCAGCGTCTGCCCCATGCGGGCGTCCGCGGTGTTGACGGGCGGAAGGACGTCGGTGACGGTCACCTGCTCGGCGGTGGGTCCGATCTCGAGCCTGAAATTGATCTCCACGGTGGTGAGGGCGTCCACCACGACGCGTTCACGGACCACAGGCTTGAACCCCGCTGCGGAGGCCGTCACCGTGTACGTTCCCGGCACGAGCGGTGCGATCACGTACAGCCCGGCGGCAGTCGTCTGGCGCGTCGTCTTGACCCCCGTGGCCACGTTCTCCGCCGTCACCGTGGCCCCGGGCACGACCGCCCCCGAGGGGTCGGTGACCAGCCCTTGAATCGTTCCCGTGCCTCCGAACTGCGCGCAAAGCATGGATCCGGCGCCCAGAATCGAGGCGAGCCATAGAACGCGAAAACCAGGCATCATGACGCTAGACTCCCTGCCACGATTTGCCCCTGACAGGACCATTGTAGTTCGGCTCGGCGGGTGACGCCAAACGGCGGGATGACGGCTCCGCCGCCACGAGTGGGTTCGACTCTTGTCAAAGGCCAGAGAATAGGGTATCTTGATCTCGAAGTGCGCAAAGCATTGCGATCCGCTATTGCGCATTTCAACTCAGGAGTTCGGCTATGTCGCAGAATCCCGAGGCTGGGCAAGGGCACCTCCCCCGCCGGTCCTTCTTGTCGAGGACGGGCTTGGCCGTAGCTGGCGGATTGGCAGCCTACCGCGCCGCCCGCACAGCAGCCGCAGCGGCTCCTCCCTTGCCGGAAG
>JANXAE010000090.1 GCA_025062235.1 Bryobacteraceae bacterium | reverse complement strand
TACGCCGGAGAGGATGCGGCGTAACCTTGCGCACTTCGTCGAGCATGGCTTGCGCGCTTTCGGCAGTCATTTTCGCGTCTATCAATATGGCCTGGTCCTTGCCTACGATCAGGCCCGTGTGGGCGCCGCTTCCGCCGCGGATCCAGTAGACGCCATCGCGAATGCCAATGACCGAGAGCGGGGCGGGCTGCGGCTGGGCCAGGGTGGCGGCCGAGCCAGCCAGCAACAGCCCGATCAGACGCAACTTCCGCATCGTTGGAACCTCCAGTCCGAATTCTTCCATGCTGCCGGAAGACCTCGCGTGCGCACAGTATAGCCCATGTAAAAGGGGAGTAAAAAGAGTAAAACCTGCCCTGCCACCGGTAACGATCCGGCCTCGCGGGCAATCGTTCGTAACGGAGGACTTCGCGGCGGGGAGAGCGGACCACCATGAACCGAAGCCGAATCGCTGCGGTGAGCGCCGCCATGTTGCTCACGGCCGGACTAGCTGGGCAATCACCGGAGATGCGTCACGAGGGTGTCGTACGCTCGGGCGGACTGGCGGTTCCCGGGGCCTTGGTGACGGCCACACAAGGCGCTCGCAAGATCGTCACTGTGACGGATGAACACGGGCGCTACCTCTTGGAGGGGTTGACGCCGGGAGCGTGGGAACTCGAAGTCCAGCTCCCGGGTTTTCTCCCTGCGCGCCGTACGGTCGAGCTGCCTGCCGCCGCCCGACTGGAATGGTCGCTCGAGATCGAACCGCCGACACTTAAGCCGCGGTCGGCCCGGCGAGCGCAGGGTTTCGAGCGACTGGCGCTCAACCGCGCCTCGGAAACGGTGGAAGGCAGGCTGGAGGAGGAACTTCAAACGCACGCGCTTCCCTCGGGCTTCAGGGCGGAGACGAGCGCCAACGAGGCGTTTCTGCTGAGCGGGAGCCTCAGCGCCAACTTGCAGGAGGGGCTGCGCCAGGGCCTGCTCGAGCAGATGCGAATGGCATTCGAACATATGCGGGAACTTCCCGCCGGCGCCGAAGCTCTGGCTCGCACATTCGGCGGTGCGAGGCCCGAAGATGCCGGTCTCGGCGCGGGCGGACTTCCACCGTATGGCCCCAAGCCCGAGGCCCCTCCGGGGATGGCCGCAGGGGCGGGGCCCGGGCCAGGCTCCGGCATGGGCAGCCTCGCACCGCCGGGGCCGTCAATGGGCGGGCCGGGGATGATGGGCGGCCCGGGTTTGGCAGGCCCAGCTTCGAGGGGCGGTCCGAACGTCGGACCTGGAGGCCGGGGTGGCTTCGGTAGGCCCGGCGCACGAGCCGGGGGAGGAGTCGGTCCCGGCCGAGGCATGTGGCTGGGAGACGGGCCATTCGGCAACCGCATCGCGCGGGGCCGCGAAACCGTGCGCGGCGGGCTCTTCTTCAGCCTCAACAACTCGGCGTTCGATGCCAGGCCCTACTCGCTCACCGGCCAGAAAGTCGAAAAGCCCTCCTACGCGCAGAGCCGCTTCGGCTTGAACCTCGGCGGTCCGCTCGCGCTGCCGAAGTTGCCGCGCAGCGACCGTACCTTCTTTTTCCTGAACTACTCGGGAACCCGCGCGCGAAGCCCCTTCGACGCCACGTCCACGCTTCCAACCCTCGAACAGCGAGCCGGCGACTTTTCCCAGCCACTGGGTTCGCTGACCACGGTCCTTTTCGACCCCCTCGGGAGACTGCCGTTTCCGGGCAGCCGCATTCCGCTGCCCCGCATGGATCCGATCGCGCGCGGCCTGCTCGAGTTCTTCCCCTTGCCGAACCAGCCAGGCACCTTGCAGAACTACCAGTACGTCACGTCGAACGGCAGCGACAGCGACCAGCTCGCCGTGCGCGTCATGCGACCGCTCAGCGCGCGCGATCGTCTGGATTTCAACCTGAGCGCGCAGTGGCGCAAGGGGACCGCCAGCCAGCTTTACGGCTTCCGCGACGCCACCAGCGGGCGCGGCCTCAATCTGACCGGCGGCTGGACGCACAACGTCTCGCGCACCACCATCTGGACGCTGCGCGCCAACCTCTCGCGCAACCGGAACGAGACGTTGCCCTACTTCGCCTACAAGCGCGACGTGGCGGGCGAACTGGGCATCCTCGGGGTCTCGCGCGACCCGATCAACTATGGCCCGCCGAACCTGAACTTCACCAACTTCGGGGACTTGACCGACGCCAGCGCCGCCGTCCGGCGCAACCAACAGGCCAGCTTGTCACCCTCCCTGTTGCTGGTGCGCGGGCGACACAACGTGAGCGTGGGCGGCGAGTTCCGCCGTGTGCAGATCAACGCGCGCACGGACCAGAACGCGCGCGGCTCGTTCACCTTCACCGGGCTCGCCACCAGCGCGGTGGACCAGGCGGGCCAGCCCCAGCCCGGCACCGGCTTGGACTTTGCGGACTTCCTGCTCGGCTTGCCGCAGTCGAGCTCGGTCCGCTTCGGCGCCGCGAACAACTACTTCCGCGCCTCGCACTTCAGCGCGTTCCTGATGGAGGACTGGCGGCTGGGCTCGAACTTCAGCCTCAATCTCGGCTTGCGTTACGAATACTTCCAGCCCTTCTACGAAAAGTTCGATCGCATGGCCAATCTCGATGTGGCGGCGGATTTCGCGGGCGTCGCCGTGGTCACACCCACACAGACTGGTCCTTACAGCGGCCGCTTCCCGCGGGGGCTGGTGGATTCCGACCGGAACAACCTCGCTCCGCGGGTCGGGCTGGCCTGGCGTCCCTCGAGCCGGCGCAGCCTTCTGTGGCGCGCCAGCTACGGCATCTTCTACAATGGCGCCATCTACGGACAGTTCCCGCAGCGGCTGGCTTCGCAGCCGCCTTTCGCCAACACAGCCACGCTGAACACCTCCTCGGTCCGCGTCCTCACGCTGCGCGACGGTTTCGCCGTGTCGCCCTCGAAAGACGTCACCAACACCTACGCGGTGGACCGCAGCTACCGCACCGGATACGCCCAGACCTGGAGCCTCTCGCTGCAACACTCGCTGACGCGCACACTCGTGGTGGAGCTCGGCTACCTCGGAACGAAAGGCACACGGCTCGACGTGCAGCGCATGCCCAACCGCGCGGCGCCGGGATCGCCGCTGACGGCGGAGGACCGCCGGCGCATCGGCAACGCCGTCGGCTTCGTCTGGGACAGCTCGGAAGGCAATTCCATCTACCACGGCGGCCAGGTGCGCCTCATGCGGCGGTTGGCGCGTGGCGTCTCCGCCAATCTGCTCTACGTTTACTCGAAGTCCATTGACAACGCCTCCACGTTGGGCGGTGGCGCGGCCGTCGTGGCGCAGAACGACAGGGACCTGCGTGCCGAGCGCGGACGCTCGAGCTTCGACCAGCGACACAGCCTGAACCTGTTCTACGTGGTGCAATCGCCGGTCCGTGAAGGGAGCAGGGTCTTCCCCACCTCGCGCTGGGCTGGCCGTCTGCTAGGCAACTGGAGCCTGAGCGGCGGCCTCAGCGCCGGCTCGGGAACCCCGTTCACCGCCCGGGTGCTGGGCAACCTGGCGGACGCGGGCGGAACCGGCACCGTTGGCGCCGGCCGGGCCGACGCCACCGGACTGCCCATCCGCAGCGACACCGGGTTCTTCAACCTTGCGGCCTTCACCGTTCCCAAACCCGGCGCGTTCGGCAACGCCGGCCGCAATACGATTGACGGGCCCACGGTCTGGTCGCTGAACCTCTCGCTGGCGCGCACGATCCCCCTCGGCGAGCGCCGCACGCTCGAGCTCCGTATGGACGGCGAGAACGTCACCAACCACGTCAGCTTCACCAACCTCGGCACCGTGGTGAATGCCGCCGATTACGGCCTGCCCAAGGCCACTGCTCCCATGCGCCGTGTCACTGCGCAACTGCGCCTGAGGTTCTGAGAGCCATGCGTGGCTTGGTTCACCTGCTTCCCCTACTCGCGCTCGCGGCCGCCTTGGCCCAGCAGACGGCGCCCGTCTACCGCGCCACCGCCAATCTCGTCATCGTGAACGTCTCCGTGCAAGACCGCGGAGGCCGCGACGTCGTCGGGCTCAGCAAAGAGGACTTCACCGTCCTCGAGGACGGCAAGCCGCAGACCATCGCGATCTTCGAGCACCAGCGGCTGGATCCTCCGCCGGAACCGCCGACCCAGCTCGCTGCGAGGCCGCAGGCCGAGTCCGCCGCCGCAGAGGCAGGAACGGTTCGCATCGCGACGCCCGGCAAGGTCCAGTATCAGAACCGGCGCCTGCTGGTTTTGTTTTTCGACCACTCTTCGATGCCCGCGGCCGATCAGGCCCGCGCACACGAGGCTGCGCTGAAGTTCATCCGCGAGCAGATGCGACCCGAGGATCTGGTCGCCGTCATGACCTTCGGTGCCCAGCTCAAGGTCGAGCAGGACTTCACCGACGACCGCGATGCCCTGATCCGGGTCATCGGGAGCTTCCGCACGGGCGAGGCCAGCGAGCTTGCGGCCGAGTCCCAAACCGACGAGGAGGCGGCCGGGGACGAAGCCTCGGCCTACACTCCAGACGAGAGCGAGTTCAACATCTTCAACACGGATCGCAAGCTCGGGGCGCTCGAGAAAGCAGCCCGGATGCTCGCCGCGCTCCCCGAGAAGAAGGCTCTGATTTACTTTTCGAGCGGCGTGAGCCGCACAGGCGTCGAGAACGAATCGCAGCTCAGGGCGACGATCAACGCGGCCTTGCGCGCCAATGTCTCGTTCTATCCGGTGGACGCGCGTGGACTGGTGGCGACCGTCGCCGGGGGAGACGCTTCCCAGGCTTCGCCGTCGGGCACCGGCATTTTCTCGGGCCGCACGCAGCGGAGCCAGATGGAACGCTTCTTGGCCCGCCAGGACACGCTGGTCGCGCTGGCCGAAGACACCGGGGGGCGCGCTTTTCTGGACGCCAACGACCTGACGCTGGGCATCCGGCAAGCCCAGCGGGACATCCGCAGCTATTACATTCTCGGCTACTACCCCACCAACCAGGCCCAGGACGGCCGTTTCCGGCGCATCCAAGTGCGCCTGAACCGTCCCCTGCAAGCCAAGCTCGACTACCGCAGGGGCTACTTCGCCCCCAAGGATTTCTCCCGCTTCAACGAGTCCGACAGGGAGCAGCAGCTCGAGGAAGCGCTCGCGCTGGGCGATCCGATCACGGATCTCCCACTGGCGTTGGAAGTCAACTATTTCCGCCTGGCCAGCGACCGATACTTTGTGCCCGTATCGGTGAAGATCCCCGGGAGCGAGATCACGCTGGCCCGCCGCGGCTCGACCGAATCCACCGAGCTGGATTTCATCGGGCAGGTGCGGGACAGCCGCGGCCGGGCAGTGGCCACGGTGCGGGACGGCATCCGCGTCCGCTTGCGGGCCGAGGACGTGGTCCAGTTGGAGCACCGCAATTTCCAGTACGACACCGGTTTCACGCTGCCCCCGGGCAGGTACCGGCTGAAGTTCCTGGTGCGCGAGAATCAGCTCGGTCGGATCGGCACCTTCGAGACGCCGTTCGAAGTTCCCGACCTGGCCTCGGTCAAGGACCGGTTGCGTCTGAGCTCGCTGGTGCTCGCCAGCCAGCGCGAGCCGCTCGCGGCGGTGGTGGGAGCCGCCACCCGGGATCGCAAGCTGCTGGCAGCGAACCCGCTGGTGGAAAACAACCTGAAGTTGGCACCCAGCGTGACGCGTGTCTTCCGGCGGGACCAGAACCTGTACGTTTACGTCGAAGCGTACGATCCGGCCGCCGACCCCGCCGACCGCCAGGTCAGCGTGGTGGGTGAAATCGCCTTCTTGCGCGGGCGAAGAAAAGCGTTCCAGTCCCAGCCGGTGCGGCTGACCCAGACGCTGCCCGCACGCCCCGGCGTTCTGCCCGTCCGCTTCGAATTGCCCCTCAAGGAACTGGTGCCAGGACCCTATGTCTGCCAGGTTACGCTTGTGGACCAGGTGGGCAAGCGCTTCGGCTTTGCCCGGGTCCCGGTGGTCATATTACCTTGAGGGCCGTGGTACGTCTGAAATGTTTGAAAAGGGGAAAAGCCGTGAGAAGACTGGGCTGGTTGATCGTTCTGGTCGTGGCGTTGGCTGCCGTCATCACCGCACAGCGTCGGGGTCCTTGGCGGCGCGGTGTAGATACCGGAGCACCCACTCTCGCCAAAGACGAGGCCGAAAAGCGCATCTTGAGCGTCATCGAAGAAGTCGAGCGCGCCGGTCGGCTCTATGCCAGCGTGCCTGTCACCGACGGGCGCATGTTGAGGTTGCTGGCGGAGGCGACGGGGGCGCGTCACGTCGTCGAAGTAGGGACCTCGACGGGCTACTCGGGCCTCTGGTTGTGCCTGGCCTTGCAGAAGACCGGCGGCAAGCTGACAACCTTCGAAATTGATTCGCGCCGCGCCGCCATGGCACGCGAGCATTTCAAACAGGCGGGCGTGGACCGGCTGGTCACCCTGGTCGAAGGTGACGCCCACCAGACGATCGAGCGCGTCAAGGAGCCGATTGACATGGTGTTCCTCGACGCCGACAAGGACGGCTACGTGACGTATTTGGAGAAGCTACTGCCGCTGGTGCGGCCGGGCGGACTCATCCTGGCGCACAACGTGAACATGGCTGACGAATACGTGCGCCGGGTGACTGGCGACCCCGCTCTGGAGACCGTCTTCTACATGCAGGGCGGCGGCTTGAGCATCACGCTGAAGAAACGGTGAGAGCGCAACGCTCGCTCGGGAGTCACTTGCCGAGCTGGTACTCGGCGTAAGCCTGGTATTCGAACTCCCAGTTCACCGAGCCGTCCTTGAATCGCATCCAAGTCTTGTGGCGGGCAGGCGGGCCCTCGATGATCAGCAACAGGCGACCTCCACGCACCTTGCCGTTCGAGGGATCCTCGGGAGGAACGCGCGGATAAGCGCGGTGGCCGGCCGAACCTACGTAGCCGAGCTCGATCCCCTTCCAACGGCCGACGTAGTTGTTCGTATGATCGTGGCCGCAGTAAATGCCGCGCACGTCGCCCCGCTCCAGCACGGCCGCGAACAGGCCACTGTTGACGGGCGAAGGCGCCTCGGGCTCGTGCCGCGCGCCGATGATCCTGGTCTGGTTGACCATTTCGTTGAACTCGCGCAGCGGGATGTGGAAGAACATCAGGCCTGGCACTTTGCCGCCGTATCGCTTTTCGAGCTCGACCGAGCTGCGGTAGTACCAGCAGACCTGGTCCGTGCGAATCCAGTCGTAATAGGTGTTCTTGCCTTCGGTGAAGTATTCGTTGGAGTCGAGCAGCCAGATGCAGTAGACCGGACGCGTGCCGGCCGCATTCCAGACCAGCAGGTACTTGTTGCCGCCGCCCGTCAACCCGCGCTCGTAGCCCGCGTTGAGGTTGTGGGGGTGTGAAGCGTAGATTTCGAGGACCGCGTGCTTGTCCAACCGTGTCTTGGCAAAGTGCTCCTGGTCATGGTTGCCGAAGACGATCGCCCAGGGAACCCGCTTTTTCTCCATGGCCGCCGCCACGTTTGCGATGGCCGTGCGGACCGCCTCCGGGGAGGGACAATCGTGACCCGAGAGACAGTCGCCCGTGACGAGAACGAGATGGGGCCTTTCTGCCTCGATGAGTTGTTCGGTCAGGGCGATCCCGTGCACATCCGGATCGGGACGGTAGTGCAGGTCCGAAATGACCAGGATCTTGAACTCGCCGGTGTCGCTGCATCGCAGCTTGGGTTGGGCGCGAGCTGCCAATGCCGCTCCCAAGGGGCTGGTCAAGAAAGTACGACGTTTCAACGCTCCACCTCCGGCAGCGCAAGTTCTGGCGCTGCTGCTGCCAGTTTTTCGATGCTAGCAGGGAGAAGGCCCCGGGCGGGGTGGAGACAGGCTGTGCAGGAAGGCCCTTCAGACGCTGCTAAGATTGACTTGGTCCACGATGCCGATGACGGCCGCCTCGATGGGGGTCATCAGCCGGCCGACGCTGCTGAAGGCGCTGTAGCCCTCCGTGGTGAGCAAGACGCGATCCCCAATGCCGGCCTGCACCGCGTCCACGGCTACGACGGCATCGCCCCGGTCCGCGCCGTCGAGATCGAGCGGCTGCACCAAGAGCAGCTTCAGCCCCTCGTGCGAAGGATGCTTGCGCGTAGCGACGAGTTCGCCGATGACGCGGGCGATCAGCATTCGCCGCTCCTTTCGTCGCCCTCGCGACGCCGTTTGCGGTTCACCCGAATCGCGTCCACGATGCCGACGATCGTGGCGTCGGTGACGACCTCCGCCGGCAGGAAGGCGAAACTGGCCTCGCGTGCTCGCGTCCAGTAGATCAGCTCGCCCGCGCCGGCCCCTGTCCAGTCCGTACAGACGATGGGGCGCCCCTTGTCCTGGAGCTCGGGCGTCACCGGTTGCACGATGAGCAGGCGGTGGCCGGTCAAGTTGGCGTTCTTGACCGTGGCCCAGACGCGTCCCACGACCCGCCCAAGGTACATGGCGTCACTCCTGACGGTCCAGACTCACCGTATCCACGATGCCCACGATCGCCGTATCCACGGGCCGGTCGCGGCAACCCTCGGCCATGCGGGCCGAGCTTCCCGAAACGGCGATGACTATCTCGCGGAAACCGGCGCCCACGGTGTCCACCGCGACGACGTAACCGGCCTCCTCCTTGCCGTCCGGAGAGACGGGCTTGAGGACGAGAAGCTTCTTGCCCTCCAGACGCGGGTCCTTCCGCGTGGCCACCACCGTGCCCACGACGCGAGCCAGGATCATGACGGCCTTCTTGCCTTCGGCGGAAAGCTACTTGCTGGGGTTGCTCTTGCCGATCGGCAGGACGTCCTCCAGGCTCGGGTGCGGGCGCGGGATTACGTGCACTGCGATGAGCTCGCCCACACGGCGCGCGGCTGCAGCACCCGCGTCGGTCGCGGCGCGCACCGCCGCCACGTCGCCGCGGACCAGCGCGGTGACGTAGCCCGATCCGATCTTCTCCCAGCCCACCAGAGTCACCTTGGCGGCCTTGACCATGGCATCTGCGGCCTCGATCATTGCCACCAGGCCGCGGGTTTCGATCATGCCGAGTGCTTCGCCCATGTTGCTCCATCCGCGCCCGGACGTTTGTGCCTGCCGGGCGCCCGTACGATCATGTTGCTAGGATTTTCCGCTCGCGCGCAAGGCTTCGCCGACCAGCGCGATCAGCTCCTCGCGCGTAAGAACAAACCGTTCGACACCCGTCTCCTCGGCCACCAGCGGGCATCCTGGCTCGCCCTGCACCCTCGCTTGGATGCCGTACCTCCGGCGCGCCTCGAGCAGCTTCTCGACCTCCTCGCGCGGCAGCACGCGGGGGCCTCCCAGCAACTCCGCCACCAGGGAGATCCGCGCGAAATGTTCGACCGTCTCCATGCGAAAATAGGCCTTCCAGACGTCCGGCCCGTAGCAGACCGCACCGTGGTTGGCCAGCAATAGCGCGTCGTACTTGGGGATGTAGGGCAGCATGGGCTCGGTGAGCGCGGGGGTCCCAGGCAACCCGTACTCGGCCAGCGGCACGCAACCCAAGCCGATGATGACTTCCGGCAACAAGGCAAGATTGAGCGCCCTGCCCGCCGATGCGTAACCGGTGGCCACGGGCGGATGCGCATGCACGACCGCGCGGACGTCGGGCCGCAGGCGGTAAATCGTCAGGTGCATGCCGAGTTCCGACGTCTGATCCATCCGCCCCACCAGCTTGCGGCCGCTCATGTCGCAGACGATGAGGTCGTCTGGGTGCATCATGCCCTTGGAAACGCCGGTCGGGGTCGCCAGCACCCGCTCCTCGTCCAGGCGGACCGTTATGTTGCCGTCGTTGGCCGCGACCCAGCCCTTCTGCCAGATCAGGCGACCCACTTCGACAATGTCCTGGCGGTGCTCCCGCTCGGTCTTGGGCATCGAACCCACGATTGTAGCAAAGGCCCCTCCTGGCGGCGCGCAGCGCGTCATTCGCGCACGAAGCCGTGACAGAGGCCCATGTAGTAAGGCAGCAGGAACGCGGCGCCATCGGCCAGCACCAGGCCCTCCCCGCCTTGGTCCAACCGCCATGGGTCATGGTTCCAGTGCTCGACGAAGCGCTCGTCCACGGGCAGGACTTTCCCGTTGCGGCGCGACCCGCGTCCCCCGCCCTCGGCACCCGGCAGGTCCACGCGCAGCGGAACCACGTCCCTGCGGTGGCTGTTGGTCAGGCGCCAGTCCACGCGGTCCAGCGGGAACCGGCGCAGGGTATCCAGCGCTTCCTCCAGCCACGGCCCCGGTAACGAGAGGGCGACCGACCGGAACGGCGTGCGGTACCTCTGCCCCGCCAGGCTCGCCGCACAGATGAAGTTGAACAGAGGGTTCAGTTCGGGAGCTCGGGCAGGCAGTACCCGTCCTCTGAGACAGCCACTTGAGGGACTTCCCGGTTCGCAGCCAGGAGGCGATCGAGCCGCACGTCGCGGCGCAGCCGGCCCCCGGCCATCTCCCAGAGACCCTGATCCGTGCCGACGAGCACGCCGGCTCCGGCTGCGAGGCTACGTACGGCGGCGCCCGGGGGCAGCGGCGCAATCTTCTCGGCGCCGTCACCGCTCAGCCGCCACAGCATTCCCTGGTGCACCACGAAGAGCTCGCCTGAGCGTGCCGCCACAGCGTCCACCCGCCCGGTCAACGGCTCCACACGGCTCCAACGGCCGCCTGCATAGCGCGCCAAGCCGTTCGCCGTTCCGGCGTAGGCGATACCAGGCGCGGCCCACGCCGCAGCACGCACGTCCTCGGAAGGCAAGCCGGGGTTTCCCCGTAGAACGTGCGCACCTGCTGGCGGAAGGTCTCTGCGATCCCCGCGCAAGACGTCGCTGCCAGGGCCGTCGCGAGCGTGCGGGCAAGAGCTGCTCTGATGCCGGCTATGGTAACGCGGCGGGAAGAGGATCTTGGCCTGTCGTGGATAATGAAGGCAATGCAACGGAAGACAACCTGGCCCGGATGGCTCGCGGCGCCTTTGGAGACCTTTGCGAAGACGGAAGCTCTCGGAGGGGCGCTGCTGGCTGTCGCGGGGGCTGTGGGTTTCGCGTGGGCGAACTCGCCCTGGCAAGCAGTCTACAGGCGGGTTTGGGACACCGTATTCCGCGTAGGGCTGCCCGGTTTCGAGCTGAGCAAGCCGCTGCTGCTATGGATCAACGACCTGCTGATGGCGATTTTTTTCCTTCTGGTCGGGCTCGAGATCAAGCGCGAGTTGGTGATCGGCGAGCTGAGCTCGCTGCGCAAGGCGGCGTTGCCGGCAGCCGCCGCGCTGGGCGGCATGATCGCGCCCGCGGCAATCTTCCTGGCGTTGGCCGGCCAGCCGGAATTGCGCAGGGGCTGGGGCATTCCCATGGCCACCGACATCGCCTTCGCCCTGGGCTGTCTTCGTGTCCTCGGCGCACGCGTGCCCGCCAGTCTCCTGGTGCTTCTGACCGCGCTGGCCATCATGGACGATCTCGGTGCGATCCTCGTGATCGCGATCTTTTACACGGCGGACCTTTCCGCCTTCGCCCTCCTGGTGAGCGCCTCGCTGACGGCGGTTCTCTTGATGATGAATCGTCGCGGGGTTCACGCTCTGAGTCCCTACCTGATCGCAGGCGCCCTGCTGTGGCTGGCGGTGCTCAAGAGCGGAGTGCACGCGACGGTGGCGGGGGTCGTGCTCGGCCTCTGTCTTCCGGCTCGCGCTCGCTTCGCACGGGACACCGTTCTCCGTGAGGCCCACACCCTGCTCGAGGAGGCCCAGCGCGGGACTGCGGCCGAGCGGGATCTTTCCTTGCAGGCCTTGCATTACCGCCTGCGACATTGCGAGGCGCCGCTGGCGCGCTTGGAGCACGCTTTGCATCCCTGGGTGGCTTACGGCATTCTTCCGCTCTTTGCGCTGGCCAACGCCGGCGTGAACGTGGCAGGACTGACTCTGGCACAATCGGCAGGCCCGGTCGCTCTCGGAGTGTTCTTCGGCCTGTTCGCCGGCAAACAGCTCGGCGTACTGCTGGCGAGCTGGTTGGCTGTCAAGGCCGGATGGACCGTGCTGCCCGAGGGCGTACGCTGGGTGCACATCTACGGAATGGGACTCCTCGCCGGCATCGGTTTCACGATGGCGCTGTTCATCGCCGGCCTTGCGTACGGCGAGGGTACGCCGCTGCACAACGAGGCCAAGATCGGTATATTGAGCGCCTCGCTGGCCTCGGCCATCTCCGGCCTCGCCGTGCTGGCCCTGGCGGGTTCCGACACGCGGCCCGACCGCAGGTGAGACGGGCGCGCGCCCCGCGAGGCCATCCTCAGCCGCCCGGCTTTCGCAACCACAGGAAGTAATGGTTTCCGATCCGGCCCGCGTGCGGCGAGTGCAGCAGGAGCAGGTCCAAATAGCGGAAGGGGAACAGCAGCCACCCGAGCACGACGTGCGCAAGCGCCCGCCAAGCCCGCCACGGCAGCCAGAGCTTCACCCATTCGAGCAGGAAGACGAGGAGCGTCGCGGTGGGCCCGGTGCGCCACCCCTCGGCGACGATCTCGAGTCCGCCCGCCAGCAGCTTCAGACCGTCGGGGGTGAAGCGGTGGTAGTCCTTCGGATGCTCGTGAAAGGGATGGCAGAACGGCGCGACGATGCGGACATACCCCCCTGGCGCGAGCACGCGCTCGATCTCGCGCACGGCGCGCTGGGGATGACGGACGTGTTCGAGCACGGCATCGCACTCGACGCGCCGAAAAAGATTGTCCGGGAAAGGAAGCTGCTCGACGTCGGCGACCACGTCCACGCCGGGTGCGGCGGCCAGATCGAGGTTCACGTAGCCCGGGGTGCGGGCGCCCGCGCCGCCGACGTAGAGATTCCAGCGCCCGAGCGGCATCTCCCGCGGCTCGCTCGGATTGTGCACGAGTGGCCGCGGCGGCGCCAGGGCTTTGAGGACCCTGCTCAACCGAGGGGCCAGCATCACGCCTCAGCGTAACGCAACGGCAAGTTCATCGGATCCGGTGGCTGCGCAAGGCGAGCTGGGGCTGGCCGCGCAGCAGCCGCCCGACCGCGAGAGGGCAAAATGCAAAGGCCGCCGCCCCGCACCGAGGACGGGGCGGC
>JANXAE010000008.1 GCA_025062235.1 Bryobacteraceae bacterium | reverse complement strand
GCCGATTTCGAGCCCGGCCTCACGGGCCAGCTTCACTTCCGGTTTGACGCCCAGGGCGAGCAGGATCACGTCCCCATCGAAGGAACGCCCGCAAGCCGTGCGCGCACAGGGGCGGCCGTCGGTTGTCGGCTCCAATCCGCTTACGCACGTCTCCAAGCAGACCTCGACGCCACGACGGCGCAGCTCATCCAGCAGTGGCGCCGTCATCTCCGGATCCCAAGCGGGCAGAACCTGCGCCTCCTTTTCGAGCAACGTCACTTCCAGCCCGCAGCGGACCAGGTTCTCGACCATCTCCAGCCCGATGTATCCGGCTCCGATCACGACGGCGCGGCGCGCCCGGCGCGAAAGAATCCAAGCGCGCAAGGCGATGCTGTCAGCCATGGTGCGAAGGGTGAAGACGCCGGGAAGCGGGATTGCCCACGCGGGCCGGACGGGCGCGGCGCCGGGCGCCAGCACGAGCGCGTCGTAGGCTTCCTCGTACTCGCGCCCGCTGCAAAGCTCGCGGACGCGAAGGCGACGGCGAGCGCGGTCCACGGCCACAGCCTCGTGCTCGGTGCGCACCTCGACATGGAACTGCCGGCGCCACAGCTCGGGCCGTACCACCAGCAAACGCTGCTCTTCGACCAAACCGCCGATGTAGTAGGGCAGGCCGCAATTGGCGTAGGAGACGTGGGGCCCGCGCTCCAGCAGGATGATGCTGGCGCTTTCGTCCAACCTTCTCAGCCGCGCGGCGCACGCCGCGCCGCCTGCCACGCCGCCAACGATCAACACGCGTCGTCCCATGTTCGCCTTCGGGGGAAAAGACCATCGTAGCCGAGCCGGCTAGGCCTCCGGCTGGCGCGGAAAAGGGTTCTGTTACAATCGTGAGCGAGACCCGATGGGAGCTGCGGTCATCGTCGGGTTCGTGCTCGCTTGGGTGTGGCCGCTCGTCGCCCCGCCCGGGGCTACCGCAACCACAAGCCCGCAGCGGCCCCGCAAGGAGTGGCCACTGCCGGTGGCGGAGCCGAAGCAGGAGCCCGAGGAGCCCACGCAGGTTCTGGAGCTGCCCAAGGAGCCGCCCGCCAGCGTGGTGGCCGAGAGCCAGCGCCTCAGCTTCTTTGTCACTCCCCTGATGCAGCAGGGCTTGCTCTCGCAGCAGGTGAGGCAGGCCTTGCGGGTGTTGCTTGCGCAGGTGCGCGGCGCGCAGGTGGTGAAGCTGCGGGCCTTCGTGGCAGGAACCGGCGACCTCAGACGCGTGCAGGCTGTGGTGAGCGAGACCTTCACGGAGCGGAGGCTGCCGTTGCCTGCGCTCAGCGTGGTGCAGGTCGGCGCGCTGCCGCTAGCCGGCGCTCAGGTGGTGCTAGAGGCGGTAGCGCAAGAACGCAAGGCGGTCAACCCCCACGGGCTGGCCTTCATCTCGGGACAGGCGGCAACCGCTCCCGATCCCCTGGCGCCCCCCGCACCCCTGCTGGAACAGTCGCTCAGCGGCCTGCGAACCGCGCTGCGCGCCGCGGGCTCCGACGATGAAAACGTCCTGCGTGTCACTTGTTTCATCGCTTCGTTCGACGACTGGAGCCACCTGCGCCAGCAGATGGCGCGCGCCTTTCCCCGTGCGGCTCTGAACCTGCTCCAGCCTCAACGCGCGCCCACCCGCGCACTGGTCGAATGCGAGGCCGTGGCGCGCCTCAAGTCTCCGCCCCCGTCGCCATTCCAGCTCCTCAATCCGCCCGAACTTCCGCGCTCGCCCCACTACTCGCAGATCGCGCTGGTGGGCCCGGTCCGGCTGGTCTTCACCGGCGCCCAGCTCGGCTTCCGCACCACCGAGCAGGACGTGCGCCTCGCCTTCCAGCGTCTCGGCCGGACCCTCCAGGAGGCAGGGAGCTCCTTCCAGCGGGTCGCGATGTCGCATCTGTACCCGCTCTCCGGCGCCACGGGCGAGCTGCTGCGCCGTGTGCGCGCGGAATTCTACGACCAGCAGGCCCCGCCCGCCTCGACCATGCTGCCCTTCGAAGGACTGCCCTCCTTGGACGCCTCCTTCGGGGTGGACGTCGTCGCCGTGCTGGCCCCGCCGGGCCCGCGCTCCGCGGCGCCCTCCGGTCCGCGGTCGTCTCCCTGACGGACCCCGGCTGCCCGAGCCGTCCGGGGAGCGACCGGCGAGCGCTCATCCGTGCAAGAATTGGTAATCCGCGGAGGTGCGAAGGAGCATGGGGATCGGACTGCACACGATCGGATGGCTGGCGACGGCGGCGTTGGCGGCATCTGCTGCCGACTATCCTTTCCGGGATCCGTCGTTGCCCTTCGAGCAGCGGGTAGAGGATCTGCTGAGCCGTCTCACGCTCGAAGAGAAGATCGCCCAGTTGATGAACGACGCGCCCGCGATCGAGCGCCTGGGCGTGCCGGCGTACAACTGGTGGAACGAGTGCTTGCACGGGGTAGGCCGAGCGGGGGTGGCGACCGTGTTCCCTCAGGCGATCGGACTGGCCGCGACCTGGGATGCCGAACTGATGGAGCGCGTCGCCGGCGCCATCGCTGACGAGGCGCGCGCCAAGCATCACGAGTTCGTGCGCCGCGGCAAGCGCAACATTTACCAGGGCCTGACGTTCTGGACCCCCAACATCAACCTCTTCCGCGACCCGCGTTGGGGCCGTGGCATGGAGACCTACGGGGAGGATCCCCACCTGACCGGACGATTGGCCGCAGCCTTCATCCGCGGCCTTCAAGGGAATCATCCACGCTACCTGAAGACCGTGGCTACGGCGAAGCATTTCGCCGTGCACAGCGGCCCGGAGCCGTTGCGCCACAGCTTCGACGCCCGCGTCAGCGTGGCCGATCTTTACGAAAGCTACCTGCCGCACTTCGAGACGGCGGTCAGGGAGGCCGGTGCCGCCTCCGTCATGTGCGCTTACAACCGCGTCAACGGCGAACCGGCGTGCGCGAGCAAACTCCTGCTGGAGGACATTCTGCGTGGCCAGTGGGGCTTCACGGGCTACGTGGTCTCCGACTGCGGCGCCATCCGCGACATCTACACCGAGCACCGCACCGCGCCGACCCCGGAAGCCGGCAGCGCGGAGGCCCTGCGCCGCGGCACCGACTTGAACTGCGGGACCGAATACATGCATCTGGCCAATGCCATCCGACAGGGGCTGGCCAGCGAAGCCGACGTGGACCGCGCCCTGCGCCGCCTGCTGATGGCCCGCTTCCGCTTGGGCATGTTCGACCCGCCCGAGATGGTTCCTTTCGCACAGATCCCTTACAGCGTCAACAACAGCCCCGAGCACCGGCGCCTGGCGCTGGAAGCTGCCCGCAAGAGCATCGTTCTGCTCAAGAACGACAGAGGCCTGCTGCCCCTGCCGAAATCCCTGCGCACGATCGCCGTCATCGGCCCGAACGCCGACGAGGTCACGGCCTTGCTCGGCAACTACCACGGCGATCCCCTCGAACCCGTCACGCCGCTGGCAGGCATTCGCCGCAAGCTCCAACCGACGGGGACGCGCGTGCTCTACGCGCGGGGCTCCGACCTGGCCGAGGGCTTGCCCCACTTCGAAGTCGTGCCGCAAGAATGCCTGTTGCCACCGGAGCATGCCGGCGGCGGCAACGGGCTGCTGGCGGAATATTTCCCCAGCGCGAGCTTCGACGGGCGCTCGCGGCGTCCGCGCGAGTTGACGCATCCATCCACCGGCCGCCCTGCCGTGGAGGCGCCCAAACCCGTCCCCCCTCTGTTCACACGCGTGGACGCCCAAGTCAACTTTGTCTGGCGCGACGGAGCGCCCCGCGCGGACCTGAACGACGACGACTTCGGCGTGCGCTGGACGGGCTATCTGGTGCCCCGCCTCAGCGGACGCTACAGCCTCGGCGCGATCGGCATGAACGCGTACACGCTTTACCTCGACGACAAGCCGATCGCGCGCGCCAACCACGTGCACGAGCGCGCCTACGTCTGGTCGGATGTGGATTTGGAAGCCGGACGGCGCTACCGGCTGCGCCTCGAATTTCATCACTACGTGAACGACGCCGACATCCAACTGGTGTGGGCGCCGCCCCGTCCCGATCCCCTGAGGGAAGCCATCGAGGCGGCGCGCCAGGCCGATGTCGCGGTCGTCGTGCTCGGCCTTTCCCCCCGCCTGGAAGGCGAGGAAATGCGCGTGCCGGTGGCGGGTTTCAAAGGAGGCGACCGCGAAACGCTGGACCTGCCGGCGACCCAGCATAAGCTGCTGGAGGCGATTTGCGCCACAGGAAAGCCCGTGGTCCTGGTGCTGATGAACGGCAGCGCGCTGGCGGTGAACTGGGCGCGCCAGAACGTGCCTGCCATCGTGGAAGCCTGGTACCCCGGCGAGGCGGGCGGCGATGCGATCGCCGACGTCCTCTTCGGCGACTACAATCCCGCGGGTCGCCTGCCAGTGACCTTTTACAGGTCCGTGGATCAGTTGCCGCCGTTCACCGACTACTCGATGAAGGGCCGCACGTATCGGTATTTCTCCGGCGAGCCGTTGTTCCCCTTCGGATTCGGGCTCAGCTATACGCGATTCGCCTACGGGAGGCTGCGCGCGCCCGATCGGGTGCGGCCCGGGCAGCCTATCACCGTAGAAGTAGAGGTGCGAAACGTCGGGGGCCGCGCCGGAGAAGAGGTCGTGCAGGCTTACGTGACAGCCCTCGATCGTACCGGTTTCAAACCCATCCGCACGCTGGCCGCGTTCGCGCGGATCGCCCTCGGCGCCGGGGAGAGCCGTACGGTGAAGCTGCAACTGGACGAGCGGGCATTTTCGGAACCGGGCCCCGACGGTCGGCTGCGCTGGTCGCCTGGGCGGTACCAGCTTTGGGTGGGCGGCAAGCAACCGGGATTCCGAGGCGCACTCGATGCGCCCACGACCCAGGTGGTTTCCGCCCGGCTGCGCGTGCTCGCGCCGGAGGGCGAGGGCAACCGCTGAGGCTGCGGACGGTCCGCACCCTGAGCTAAGTTCGGAAAGGAGTCCTCGTCATGCAGAAAACCGTAGTCACCTTCGGAGAGATCATGTTGCGGCTGGCGCCGCCCGGTTTCGAGCGTTTCTTGCAATCGCCCATGTTCGTGGCCACGTTCGGCGGTGGCGAAGCCAACGTCGCCGTGGCTCTGGCCGGTTTCGGGATCCCGGCACGCTACGTGACCGTCTTGCCGCCGAAGCACCCCATCGCCGATGCGGCGGTGAACCAGTTGCGCGGCTTGGGAGTGGATACTTCCCGGATTGCGCGCGCGCCCGGGCGGATGGGCGTCTACTACGTCGAGGCCGGCGCCAACCAGCGCCCCTCGAAAGTCGTCTACGACCGCGACTACAGCGCGATCGCCCTGGCCAAGCCGGGCGTCATCAACTGGGACCAGGCGCTCGAGGACGCGGGCTGGTTCCACATCACCGGCATCACGCCCGCCATCAGCCAGGGAGCGGCGGACCTGGCGCTCGAGGCGGTGCGCAAGGCCCGCGAGCACGGTCTGACGGTTTCCTGTGACCTGAACTACCGCAAAAACCTCTGGAGATACGGCAAGTCCGCCCCGGAGGTGATGCGGGAGATCTTCCGCCACGTGGACGTCGGCATCGCCAACGAAGAGGACGTGCAGATGGCCCTGGGGATTCCAGCCGACGTGGACGTGGAATCGGGTCGCCTGGACGTCTCGCAATACCGCGGTCTGACCGAAAGGGTGATGAGCGAGTTCGGCAACCTCAGGCTGATGGCCATCACGCTGCGGGAATCCTTCAGCGCGTCGCACAACGGCTGGTCCGCGTGCCTGAACGACGGCAAGGAATTCCTCACCAGCCGGCGCTACGACATCACGCACATCGTGGATCGCGTGGGCGCGGGCGATTGCTTCGCCGCCGGACTCATCTACGGCTTGCTCGCGCTCCCTTCACACCAGGAGGCCCTGGAGTTCGCGGTGGCGGCCTCGTGCTTGAAGCACTCGCTTCCGGGCGACTTCAGCCGCTTCAGCCTGGAAGAGGTGCAGGCCCTGGTCCGGGGCGCGGGCTCGGGCCGCGTCGAGCGCTGAGTCAGGCCCCGGGGCCGTTGGCTGCCGTGGCACGGAGCAGGCGCGCCAGGGGCACAGCCAGCGCCCGCGAGGCCGATTCGAGTTCCCCCACGCGCAGGGCGCGGCACAGCCAGTAGTAGCATCCCGCGCCCAGCGGCACGCCTAGGGCGAGCTGGACCAGGCTGGCCAGGCGTCCCGCCCCGAGCTGCGTTTCCAGCGGTTGGCAACAGCCGGCTACGACCAAGCCCATGGCCGCGGAAGCGACGCCGATCCGCAACAAGCTCGAGGCCAGCCGGCGCCCGTGAAGTTCGCCCAAGCGCTCCCGCATCTTCCAGAAAAGCGCGACGACCGAGAAGAGCATGACGATCGAGGTCGCCAGCGCCAGGCCGGTGTGCCCCATTCCCGCGCGACGCGTCATGCTCCAGGCGGCGATGTAATTGACCAGAATCGAACAGAGGCTCACCAGCATGGGGGTACGGGCGTCGCCCAGGGCATAGAAGCCGGGCGTGAGCACCTTCACCGCCGCGTAGCCGGCCAACCCCACTGCGTATGCGGTCAGGGCATGCGCGGTCTGGATCGTGTCGTAGGGCTCGAAGCGGCCACCTTCGTAGATCGCCCCGATCAAGGGGCGCCCGAGCACGGCCAGTCCCACCGAGGAGGGCAGCGTCAAAAGGAAGACCAGCCCCAGCGAGCGCGACAGCGTGTCGCGGAACTGCTCGAGGTCGCCCGAGGCGGCGCTGCGCGAAATCGCCGGCAGGGTGGCCGAAGCGATCGCCACGCCGAACAACCCGAGCGGAAGCTGCATGAAGCGGAACGCGTAACTGAGCCAGCTGACGGGTCCGTCCGGGCCGCGCAACGGGTCAATGACGGTCGAGGCGAAGTTGGTGTTCACCAACACGTTGATCTGCACGGCCGCGCTGCCCAACAGCGCCGGCGCCATCAGCCGGATGATCTGCCGCAGACCGGGGTGCGACCAATCCAACTGGGGCCGGTAGCGGAAGCCGCGCCGCCACAGGCTGGGCAGCTGCCCGCCCAATTGCAACATACCCCCGAGCAGGACCCCGTAGGCCATGCCCTCGATAGGCGGCAGGCCGAGGTAGGGTCCCAGGCCGAAGCCGATGAGCAGGCCGAAGCCGAGCGAACCCAGGTTGAAGAAGGTGGACGCGGAAGCGGGCAGTCCGAACTGCTGGCAGGCGTTCAGGATGCCCATCGCCTGGGCAGCCAGGGCAACCAGCAGCAGAAAGGGGAACATCACCCGGGTCATGCGCACGGCCAACTCGAACTTGGCCGCTTCGCTCACCCATCCTGGCGCCAGCAGCCAGACCAGGCCCGGACTGAAGAAGATTCCCAGCAGGCACAGCGAGCCGACGACCACGATCAGCGCGGTGGCGACTTGGTTAGCCAGCTCGCGGGCGGCCGCCTGCCCCTTGCGCACCAGGTACTCGGCGAACGTGGGCACGAAGGCCGAAGAAAGCGCGCCCTCGGCAAACAGATCCCGAGTCAGGTTGGGGATGCGGAAGGCCAGCAGGAATGCGTCATAGGCCATGCCCGCGCCGAACAGGCGCGCCATGACGATCTCGCGCAGCAATCCAGTGAGCCGGCTGCCGAGCACGGCCAGCGAGACGACGCCGGCCGAGCGGACAACTTCATGGTGCGCCGTGCTGTCGGTCTCCGCGTTCATCTCCGCTGCCCGGGGCGCAAAATTCGCGCCCTTGCCGCCACCCCCGGCCTGAAGGCCTATGTCCTGTTACGGTTTGAGGGAACGATAGTTGACCATTATAGTGCGAAGGGCAGGGAATCCCGGTCCGGCTTGATCACGGCGATGTAGCCGAGATTGCGGTAGAGCTGTCGGTAATCCAGGCCGAAACCGATCACGAAGCGGTCCGGGATTTCGAAGCAGCGGAATTCCACGGGAACCTGGACGATGCGGCGCGGCGTGCGGTCCAGCAGCGTGCAGATGGCCAGCGAATTGGGTCCGCGCGCGGCCAGCGTTTGCAGCAGATACCGCGCCGTAAAGCCCGTGTCCACGATGTCCTCCACCAGCAGCACGTCCTCGCCCTCGATGCTTTCGTCCAGATCCTTGGCGATGCGGACTACCCCCGGCGCCGACGGCCGCGTGGAGAAACTCGAGATGGAGAGAAAATCGATCTTGAGCGGGATGCTGATGGCGCGGGCCAGAGCGGTCAGGAAGAATACCGCGCCCTTGAGCACGCCGACCAGCTTCAGGTTCCCGTCGCGGTAGCGTGCGGAGATCTCCGCCGCCACCTCGCGAATGCGTTTCTCGATCTGTTCCTCGGTGAAGAGGATTCGCTCGATTTCGGGGAAAGGGACTTTGTTCATCGCCGTTCGGCCGCGGCAGGTTCAGAGGCGGGCGGACGGGAAGAGCGGGCCGGCGGCCCGGGCGGCCGGCCGAGGCCGTACTTGAAGATCAGATTCTCGAAATCCTTCTGGTAAAAGACTTGGATGTTGACGTCCGGATAGATTTGCCTGAGTAACTTGATCTTGCGATTTTTCTTCGTCACCAGGGACTGTTTCATCGTGGTCAGTTCGACATAGAGATCGAACTGTGGCAGGTAGAAATCGGGGGTGAAAGACTCGATCACGTTGCCGTTTCTGTCCCATTGCAGGGGGAACGTGCGCGGCTCGTACTCCCAGGCAACGCGGTAGAAATCGAGCAGGTTCGCGAAAATCTCCTCGCTGGGGTGCGAAAAACGGCGCGGTTTGAAGGAGAGCTTCCCAGCCGGCGCGATGCCGTAGCGGGACAGCTTGAGCCGCACTTGGAACTGGAGATGGGCCTCGGCCGCCGCCGAGAGATACCCCTGCTCGGCGATGGCGCGAGCTGCGGCAGCTGCCGCCACGATCTCGGCCGCCTGCTCGGGCTCGAGCCGCTCCGTGTTGATCACCAGATCGAAGCCTTCCGCCCGCTGCACGGAGCGCCCGAAGCGACGGCGCCTGCGTATGCGCGCCTCGGCTTCCAGCCGGCGCAGCAGTTCGCGCGCTGTCGGACGCTCGAGCCGCCGTTCGATCATGAGCACGCCGATCCGGCGCGCCTCCGGCGCCACCACCTGCACGCGCAGCAGGCCCGGGAACTGCTCGAACAGCCACTCCGCACCTTCGGCGCAGACCACCAAGTGATGCTCGGTCGCCAGGCGGGCCAGCACGGAAGTCATCAGCTCAGGCCAGGCTTTCTCCGGAAGCGACGCCAGCGCGCCGAATTCTTCCTCGATGAGCGCGGCGAGGCGGAGCTCGCTGATCAGCTCGAAACCCAGCCGCTGCGCGACCAGCCGCGCGGCCTCTTCATGGCGCGATCCCGGCGCGCCGGTTATCGTGATCAGACCCATGACCGCCGGGGACGAAGGCCCGCTCAAGCACCATCATAGCCCACGTCCTTGCGCCGCGCATGAGAACCGGTACATGATGCTGGTATGCAGTGCACGCGCAGGACCGTTCTGGCGCAACTAGCCGCCCCGTTGCTCGCCGCAGCCGGGCGCGAGATCCGCTGCGACGTGGCCATCATCGGAGGCGGAACGGGAGGCTGTGCTGCTGCACTGGCCGCCCTGCGCAACGGCCTGAAGGTCATCATGACCGAGGAAACCGACTGGGTCGGCGGGCAACTCACCTCCCAGGCCGTGCCGCCCGACGAGCACCCGTGGATCGAGTCCTTCGGCTGCACGCGCGCCTACCGTGCCTACCGCAACGCCGTGCGAGAGTACTACCGCACCCACTACCCCTTGACCGCCGAGGCCCGGGCCCGCTGGCACCTGAACCCGGGAGACGGCAGCGTCTCGCGCTTGACGCACGAACCCAAGGTATCGCTTGCCGTTCTCGAGGCCATGCTCGCCCCCTATGCGAGTGGCGGACGCCTGCTGGTGCTGCTCCGCCACGTACCGGTGGCCGCCGACGTCGAGCGCGATCGGGTGCGTGCGGTGCGAGTGCGCAGCCTGGAGGACGGACGCGAGCGCACGCTCCATGCACCCTACTTCCTCGACGCCACCGAGCAGGGCGACTTGCTGCCCCTGACCAAGACCGAGTATGTGACCGGCTTCGAATCCCGCCGCCAGACGGGCGAGCCGCATGCCCCCGAGCAGGCCCAGCCGAGCAACATCCAGGCCTGCACCGTCTGCTTTGCCATGGACTACATTCCGGGCGAGGACCACACCATTGACAGGCCCGAGGAGTACGATTTCTGGCGCGATTACGTCCCGCAACTGCGCCCGCCCTGGCCCGGAAAGCTGCTCAGTTGGAGCATGACGCATCCGGTCACTCTCAAGCCCCGCCCGGTCACGTTCGATCCCCTGGCCGAGAAGCAGGCGCCCGGGGTGCTCAACCTCTGGATCTACCGCCGCATCGCGCACAAACGCAATTTCGAGCCCGGAACCTACGCGAGCGACATCACGCTGGTGAACTGGCCGCAGAACGACTACTGGCTGGGCAACTTGCACGAGGTCAGTCCCGAGGAGGCCGCGCGCAACCTCAAGCGAGCCAAACAGCTCAGCCTGTCGTTGCTGTACTGGCTCCAGACCGAGGCGCCCCGGCCCGACGGCGGGCAGGGCTGGCGCGGCCTGCGCCTGCGCGGCGACATCGTGGGAGGCACGCCCGACGGACTGGCCAAGTATCCCTACATCCGCGAGTCGCGCCGCATCCTGGCCGAATTCACCGTGCTCGAGCAGCACGTCGGCACCGACGCCCGCGCCCAACTCACCGGCAAGAAGCCCGAAGAACTCACGGCCGAGTTTTTCCCCGATTCCGTGGGCGTGGGCAGCTACCGGATCGATTTGCATCCCAGCACGGGCGGCGACAACTATATTGACATCAGCTCGCTTCCCTTTCAGATCCCACTCGGCGCGCTGATCCCGCGGCGCGTGGAAAACCTGCTGGCCGCCGCCAAGAACCTCGGGGTCACTCACATCACCAACGGCTGCTACCGCCTGCATCCGGTCGAGTGGAACGTCGGCGAAGCGGCCGGCATGACGGTGGCCCAGGCGTTGGCTACCGGGCATCCGCCGCGAAAGATCCGCAACGACAAGAAATTGCTCGAGGAACTTCAGGCCAAGTTGCTCAACCAAGGCATCGAAATCGCTTGGCCGAGGTTGACGCCACGTTAGGGACCGTCAACGCATGCCTCGGGAACCAGCCTTTTATAGTACTTCCGTACTGGGAGCTCCAATGCGCGAACCGGCTTGACGCCTTCCACTGTGCGCGTATTACGATCGTATTTGAGCTTACCTTTTCCTCTCCGGATTTCTATGTTACGTATCAGCTGCGTTGCTGTCACTTGTCTGTTCTTAGGTTTGGAGGCGGAGGCCTCCTTGATCGTGTTTTCCAACAACAGTCCCGGTAGCGATGCCTTTACGAACCCCTCGGCGTTCAACCAGGGCTCGCCCGTCGGCGCCTCGGGTTGGTACTACAACAACGTTCGCAACGGCGGCTCGGTGGGCATCGCCTCCAACATCCCCTGGAACACGACGGGATCGGTCTACTTCTCCTCTCCGAACGGTGCGGCGAAGGCCGATATCGAGTACTTGCCGGGGGCTGTCCCGGTTTCCGGAAATTATGTCTCGACTAGCAGCCTCGGCCGGTTCTCCGATTTGCTAAGTTTTTCGTACCGCTGGTACCGCGTTGGCAGTAGCACGGTAGCGGTTCACCTGCATCCGGTGATCCGCGTTCTGCTGGACGCGGACGGCAATCTGGCGACTCTCAATGACCGCGGCGGGTTGGTGTACGAGCGGGTCTATCTCGGCTTGACGCCAGCCCCGGTCGACCAGTGGGTGAGCGAGACGGTAACCGCCTCGACGTATCTCTGGAATTTTGGCCTCGGTCTCGGTTTCGCCGCGAACATCAACAGCACTCCCTATGCCTACGACGCCACGCTCGCCGAATGGCAGACTTATTTTCCCAATGCCGTGATCATCGGCTTCAGCGCTGGGGTGGGCAGCGGCTGGAACGGCGTCTTTTCTGGCGCGGTGGACGAGATTTCGTGGACCATCGCGGGAACCTCTACGACCACGAACTTCGAAGTCTACCGTGTGGCCGACATTCCCGAGCCGGGCACCGGCGTGATGATCGGCATGGCGCTTGCGTTGCTGGCGCGACGGCTGCTGCGGCGCCGCTGAGACGGCGCGGGGAACGCCCTCCGGTGTGGCCTCGCATCGGCGGACGCGGAAGTGTTGGCAAGGAGAGCTCGGTCCGCCTCTGCGTCGTGCCTGCCTGATCTGCGATCGCGCCAGTCGGCGGGCGGGACCTTCGGTGGCGCCGCCGAGACGGAGGGGACCGCAGTGAGCGCGGGCGCAGAGGCCTTCCCCATGCCTCCCGGCGATGCGCAGCGCGGCCGGCGAAGACTCCGGCGGGCTCAGGTGAACCTGCGCTTGCGCACCTCGTCCACCGCGACGGCGAGAATGATCACGCCGCCGATGATGGCCTGCTGCAAGTACGGAGAGATGCCGAGCAGGTCGCTGCCGTTCGCCAGCAGCCCCATGATGAAAGCGCCCACCAGCGTCCCCGCAACGCTGCCTTCACCGCCGCGCAGGCTGCCGCCGCCGATCACTACCGCGGCAATCACCTGCAACTCGTAGCCCTGCCCGGCCGTGGGTTGTCCGGTCATCAGGCGCGAGGCTTCGATCATGCCCGCCAGGCCGCAGAGCAGGCCGCTGTAGGCGTAGACCGCCGTGGTGTGGAACGCCACGGGGATGCCCGTGTACCAAGCGGCCTCGGGGTTGCTGCCGATGGCAAAGGCGTAGCGGCCCATGCGCGTGTGTTCCAGCAGGACGTGCGTGAGCACGGCGCAGAAGACCAGGATCCACAGCACGAAGGGCACGCCCAGCAGATTCCCTTCGCCGATGAAGGAAAACTCTTTCGGGATGCGGTGCACGGGCAGCCCGTCGGAGATGATCAGCGTGACACCCCGTGCGATGCCCAGGGTGCCCAGAGTCACGATGAAAGGATTGATCTTGAGCTGGGTGATGAGCAGGCCGTTGGCCAGGCCCCATCCCAGGCCGCACGCCAGCGCCAACGCCACGCCAGCGGGAATGGGCCAGCCGGCCTCGAGCGCCATGGTCCCTAGCAGGCCGCTGAAGGCCATCACCGCGCCGACGGAAAGATCGATGCCTCCGGCGATGATGATCAGTGTCATGCCCAGCGCCATGACGTTGATCACCGCCGTCTGGCGCACCACGCTGGTGAGGTTGGTGTAGGTGAGAAAGTACGGCGAGGCCAGGGAAAGGGCGATGAAGAGCGTCGCGAGCGTCGCGAGCGGGAGCAGCCGCTGGATCATGGCGTTTCCTCTTCGGTAGGAGCCTCGCGGTTGCCTCTCAAGGCGGTCTGGGTGTGGAGCGTAGCGAAGCGCATGATTTCTTCCTGGGAGGCGCCGCGCGGCAGTTCGGCCGTGATACGCCCCTGGCGCATGACCAGGATGCGGTCGGCCACCTGGACGATCTCCGGCAGCTCGGAGCTCACCATGAGAACGGCGGCGCCGTTGCGCGCCAGTTCGTCCATCAACTGGAAGACTTCGATCTTCGCGCCCACGTCAATGCCCCGCGTGGGTTCGTCGAACAGGAAGACGCGGGCCCGGGCCAGCAGCCATTTGGCGATCACCACCTTCTGTTGGGTGCCGCCGCTGAGCCGCCCGACCGGTTGCCGCAGCGAGCCGGCCCGGATGCGAAGCCGCTGTGTGAACTCCTCGCACACTTGTCGTTCGCGCTCTGCGAGCAGGAAGCCCCACCGGCTGAGCTGCGGCAGCGCAGCGAGGGTGAGGTTCCAGGCCAGCGGCAGGCGGATGGCCAGCCCGCTGCGCTGGCGGTCTTCCGGGATCAGGGCCAGGCCGGCGCGCAGTGCATCGCGGGGATGCCGGATGCGCGCCTCGCGTCCCGCCACCCACACGCGGCCAGACTCCACCGGATCGAGCCCGAAGATGGCGCGCAGCAGCTCGGTGCGACCCGCGCCCACCAGGCCGGCGACCCCGACGATCTCACCCGCGCGGACGGAGAAACTGACCGAATCCAGCGCGGGCCGCCGCGTGAGTCGCTCCACGCGCAGCAGTTCCTCCCCGGGCGTCTGGGCCTTCCGTTCGTAGATCGCCGCCAGCTCCCGGCCAACCATGTGGCGAATGATCTGCTCGGTGCCGACCTCGGCGAGGGGCCCGCTGAAGACCGTCTCGCCATCGCGGAGCACGGTGATGCGGTCGCCGATCGCGCGCAGCTCTTCCAGCCGGTGGGTGATGTAGAGCACGCCCATGCCACGCTCGCGCAACTGGCGCACGATGCGGAACACCTCGACGGTCTCCGCTTCTGACAGTGCGGAGGTCGGTTCGTCGAAGATGAGCAGGCTCGAGCCGTGCTGGATGGCGCGGCAGATCTCGACGAGTTGCCGTCCCGCGGGATTGAGGCGCTCGACCCGCCAGTCCGGCTGCAGCGGGAACCGGTGCTCTTCGATGAGGCGGGCGGCCGCCTGGTACAGTCGCCGCCGATCGATCCAGCCCAGCGGCAACCTCGGCTCGCGTCCCAGGAAGATGTTTTCGGCGACGGAAAGATGCGGGGCCAGAAGCGACTCCTGGTGCACCATGGCGATGCCCTGGGCGGCGGCGTCGGCCGGTCGCGGAAACCGAACGGGGCGGCCTCGCCAGAGGAATTCGCCGCCGTCGGGCGCCACCATCCCGGCGATGATCCGCGCCATGGTGGACTTCCCGGCGCCGTTCTCGCCCACCAGCGCGTGCACTTCTGCCCCTTGCACGGCGAGGTTGCCGTTGCGCAGGGCCTCAATACCGCCGAAGCGCTTGCGAATCCCTCGCAGTTCGAGCAGCACGGGAACCCTCCAGTGTACGCGAAGGGTTCCCGCGCGGGCGCACGGCTGCCGGCGTTACCAGCTCAGCCGCAAACCGAACTGCAACGCGCGCGCGCCGTTGCCGGAGTATTGGGCGTCAATCAGCCCGGTCGCCGGATCGGGCGTCTTGGGGATGCCGGGTATGTTGAAGACGTTGAAGAAATCTATGTTCAGGCGGAAGTAAACCGCCTCGTTGACCGGGATCACCTTGAAGAGGGAAGCATTCTGGTACCAGTTGTACAGTCCCGGAACGTACTGGTTTCTCCAAGGATTCAGCCCAGTGTCCAGCGTGACCCGCTGGAGCGTGCCGTTCTTGAGCGGCACCCAGACGGTGTTGCTGTCGTAGAAACCGTACAGAGGATCGGAAGGACTGCCTCCGTCCCTGGGCATGGGGATGAGAGGCGTGTGGGCCGGTTTGTAGAAATCGGGAACGCCCATTACGCCGTTCGGCCTGCCGTTGGCGTCGTAGCTGTTGATGCGGTTGGCGGGGATGTAGCCGTTGTAATAAAGGTACGCATCCTGGCAGACGCCGGAACGGCAATCCTTGACCTTGTAGCGGTCGCCATAGATCTCGAGCTTGTTGGGGAAGACCCAGTTGGAGGCAGGCAACGCCCACCAGGTGCTGGTGACGGAGCCCATGCCGGCCAATTGCCAGCCGCCGACGATGCGGTGCAGTACGGGGCCGGCTTTGCCCAGCCAGCGCTTGCCGCGCCCGAACGGCAGATCCACGATGAAATTCCAGTTGTACCGATGCTGGGGGATGTCGGTGTCGCGGCGGTAGAACAGGAAGCGAGCGCGCTCGCGGTTGTCCTTGGGAACCGCGCCGGGCAAGAAGATCTCCGCGGGCGGCAGCACGTCGTCCTCCCAGCCGCTGGCCCCCGCCTTCAGCGTGTTGCTCAGCACATAGAAGAATTGGAAGCCGTAGCCTTTGCTGTAACGGCGCTGGATTTCGAACTGGAAGTTCTGCGAATTGGACCAGCCGATCTTCTGATAGACCTCGATGTCGCCATAAGTGGTCTTGTCGAACACCCGCATGGCCGTTCCGGCGTAGGTTCCCGTGGGCAGGGGCTCCCCGGTGGTCACATACCAGACATAGGAGGTTGGCTGGCGGTTATAGGAATAGTACATGTCGAGCCGCGAGCCGTGGGTGCCCACGTAACCGGCCCGGACGACAGTGTTGTCGAAGATCTCGCGTTCGAAGGTGATGTTCCACTCATGCGCACGCGAGGTGGGCTGGTGGGGATCGAAGTAGCTCACCAGGAACGAGCCGCGGCTGATGCCGCTGGGGTTGTTCAGGTCGAGAACGTCGCGGCTGTTGACGCCCGCAATGATCGAGGGCACCGACCGCAGCCCCCAATTGGGCAGCCGGTCGGGAGTCTGCGCCGAGTTGGAAAGCTGGTAGGTGAAGCGCGCGGTGGTGGGAGGGTTCTGCCTCATTCGCGCGTTGAAAGCCCTGAGCGGCATGGGATAACCGAAGATCGAGTATCCGCCGCGCAGGACCAGGGGACGCGGAGAATCGCTGAAACGGTAGGCGAAGCCGGCGCGCGGGTTGAAGTCCCACTTGTTCAGGTAAATGAGGTTTTCCGGCAGTCCCGCGTCCTTGGGACGGATGAAGCGCACGCCCATGCCCTCGAAGATGCGGACGATCGAGGGCAGGGTGGCGCCGATCTTGTACATGCGGTCCCAGTCGGCGCCGTTGACGACCGACTTGGTCGCGGGGTCGAACCCGGTCAGCAGGTTGTCGGATTCGCGAATCGGCGTGTACATCTCCCACCGCAAGCCGTAATTGAGGGTAAGCCGGGGGGTAGCCTTGAAGTTATCCTGCAAGTACAGGGCGAACTCCTTGGCGCTCATGTAGTACCACTTGCGCACGAACTGGGCGGAGTAACTGTTGATCACGCCAATGAACAGGTCGGCCGACTGGTGTCCCGTGAAGGGAACCGCCGCGTAGGCGGAGCCCGAGGTGGGATCGAACAGGCCGGTGGCGTGTCCATTGAGGGAGTGGGCGCCTTGGACCTGTTGCTGGTCGGGCAGTACATGCAGCCTCTCGTACCGCAGGCGGCCCCCGAAAAGGATCTCGTGCCGGCCGCGCACCTTGGTCAGGTTTTCATCCACGTTGTAGATGTGGGTGATGTTGTTGCGCCGGTTGGCGGCCGTGATGTACTCCATGCCCACGCCCGTGCCCGTGATGTTGGGGAACCCGTATTCGTTGAACGGATTGGGCAAGCCGAGGATGTCGGCCCATTTCTTGTTGTCTCCGACGTTGGCGAAGTTGAGGTCCTCGACGCCCACCGTAACCAGCGTCTCGCTGAAGAAGGTGGGCGAGAAGGTGTGCGTCCAGGAAGCTACGCCGGTGTTGTCGCGGATGGGACGGAAGACGCCGTTGGCCGATCTGTCCAGCGTGATGGGCGAGTTGTTGTTGCCCGACTGGGCGAAGGTGTCGCGCTGGCCGTGGGTGTACCGGAAGAAGAGCTGGTCGCGATCGGAAAGCCGGTGGTCAATGCGCGTGGTCATGGTCCACTCCAGGCGATTGTTGGGCGCCTGGTACCAGTAGTTGTTGTCCACCAGCGGGTTGACTTCGGGGGCGTTGGGTTCGGGAGTCACCGAGTAGAGGTATTTGGCCAGCGGGCTCATGCGTTGCATCGGGATCCTGTTTTCGGGGAAGGGCAGGCGGCTCCACTGGGCGTTGGTCGTCCAAGGATCGTAGATGGTGTAACGCCGGCCGGCAGCGGTCACCAGCCCGCTGAAATCGCCCTGCCGCATGGCCATGGTGGGCAGGCGGGCACCTTTGGTCGTGGCGGTAAGACTGCGGAAAGCCTCGTAGGCGTGGAAGAAGAACGTCTTGTTGCGCCCGTCGTACACCTTCGGGAGCCAGACGGGCCCGCCGGCTGAGGCGCCGAACTCGTTGCGGACCAGGTGGGGCGGCCGGCTCCAGCGGTCTTGCCGCTGCCGCGCCACGCCGAAGCCCAGGTTGTTGTTGCGCATGATCTCGAACACCGAGCCGTGGAACTGGTTGGTGCCTGCCCGCGTGCTGACGATCACGGTGCCAGGCCGGTTCATTTTCGCCGACGAGTTGCTGGTTTCGACGCGGAACTCCTCGATGGTATCCATGCCCGGCGGGCGCCCCGAGATCTCGCCCGTGTCGCGGTTGATCATGACCGCGCCGTCCTGGACGAATTCGACACCCCACTTGATCCCCCAGACTCGCGGTACCCAGGACTGGCCGTCAATGCCGGGGGTGGTCTGAGCCACCAAGGTCTGGAACATTCGCCCGCTGATGGGCAACTGATCCAGGCGTGCGCGGTCCGTCACGGAGGCGAGCGTCGGCGAGGTCGTCACCACCAGCGGCGCCGCGTCCGCGGTCACGGTCACCTCCGCGCTGGTGGAACCCACCCGCAGCACCGCGTCCACGACTGCCGTCTCGCCGGCGGGCAGCAGGAATTGACCTCGGAACGGCTCCATCCCCGCGGCTTCCACCAGGATCGTGTAGTTGCCGGTGAGAACGCTGGGGAACAGGTAGAAACCGACTTCGTTGGTCTCCGTGCGGTACTGGCGGGCGGTTCCTGCGTGCGTGGCGGTGACGGCGGCGCCTGGCACCACGGCCCCCGTGACATCCTTCACGGTTCCCTGGATCTTCCCCATGCCGGTCTGAGAGAGGGCAGGCCCAGCTGCCAGCACCAGCACGACGAGTGTCAGTGAACTTTTCTCCATGAATTGCCTCCCTGGCGCAAGCGTCTCTTGCGCATGGAGCCAATATACGCCAGCACGGGCTGGACCGCCACGGGCGGCACGCCTGTCCGGTGGGCGGCGGAGGTCGCCTGCGCTTGCCTCAGCTACGGTAGCTTCCGTTGATGCGTACGTAGTCCTCGGTCAGGTCGCAGGTCCAGAAACGGGCGCGGCCCTGGCCGCGGCCGCGCAGGTGGAAGCGGATGATGACTTCTTTCTCGTTCAGCTTCTGCTTGAGCTCGTGCTCGGGGAAGGGCTCGGCGACGCCGTTGCGGCAGACGCAGACGCGTTGGAGGTAGATCTCGACTTTCGTCGGGTCGAACTCGACGCCCGCGTTGCCTGCTGCCGAAAGGATGCGGCCCCAGTTGGGGTCCGAGCCCGCGACTGCGGTCTTGACCAGAGGCGAGCTGGCGATGGCCCGCGCCAGCCGCGCCGCCTGTTCGTCGTCGCGGGCACCTGTGACGTAGACGCTGATCAGCTTCCGCGCCCCTTCGCCGTCGCGGGCGATCTTCTCGGCCAGATCTTCCAGCACCCACGCCAGCACCTCGCCGAAGACCAGTTGCTCCTTGGCGTCGGGGCGCACCCCGGATGCACCGTTGGCCAGTAGCAGGATGGTGTCGTTCGTCGAGGTGTCGCCGTCCACTGTGAGGCGATGGTAACTCCGCTCGACGGCAGGCAACAGCAGGGTCCTCAGGCGCGTGGGCGGGATGGCGGCATCGGTCATCACGAAGGCCAGCGTGGTGGCGAGGTTGGGGTGGATCATGCCCGCCCCCTTGGTCATCCCCGCGATGTGGACCGTGCCTTCAAGCAGCGGGACTTCGCCGAAGGCCATCTTGGGCACCGTGTCGGTGGTCATGATGGCGCGCGCCGCCTCCGCGAAGCCGTCTTCGGAAAGCCGCTGGCACAGACGCGGCAGCGCCCGCACGATCAGCTCCGCGTCCAGTTCGACGCCGATGATGCCGGTGGAAGCCGGGAGGACCTGCTCGACCGGCGCGTCCAGCAACCGGGCGGCCGCGCGGCAGCAGGCCAGCGCGACTTTCTCGCCCGTGCGCGTGGCGCAGTTGGCGTTGCCCGCGTTGATCAACACTGCACGCACCAGTCCGCCGGAGGCGCGCAGGTGGCGTTTGGCGACTTTGACCGGCGCGGCCTGCACGTAATTGCGCGTGAAAACCGCCGCTGCCGAGGCCGGGCGATCGGAGACGATCAGCGCCAGGTCATCCTTGTTTTCCTTGCGAATTCCAGCATACGTGGCGGCGTAACGGTACCCGAGCGGCGTTTTCACTGCGTTGGCTCTCCAAATCTCTCATTTTGCTTCAACCGAAAGCCGCGAAGGAACTCGGCTGCGGACATGCGCCTGCGCCCTTCCAGTTGCAGCTCGACAATTTCCAGTGTGGTGCCCCCGCCGCAGGCGACCAGCAGTCGCTCTCCTTCGGCGGCGAGCGCACCCGGGGGACCGGTAAGTGCGACCGCCGCCGGCCGCGCGCGCCACAGATGCAGCAACTTTCCACGCAGCCAGGTGTACGCTCCCGGCCAGGGTACGAAGGCGCGCACCCGCCGTGCGATCTCGGTGGCGCTGCGGCTCCACTCGATGCGTCCGTCCTCCTTGCGCAGCATCGGAGCCAGCGTGGCTTGCGCGTGGTCCTGCGGTCTCGGCCGGATGGTGCCCGCCTCCAACCCCGCCAGCGTCTCCACGAGCAATTCCGCGCCCAGCTCCGCCAGCCGGGAGCGCAACTCCACGGCCGACTCCTCCTCGCCGATCTCGGTCTCGCGCTGCAAGAGGATGTCGCCCGTGTCCAGTCCCTCGTCTATGCGAATCGTAGTGACGCCGGTGCGCGTCTCGCCATTGGCGATGGCCCACTCGATGGGGGCGGCTCCCCGGTATCGCGGCAACAGCGAGGCGTGCACGTTGACGATGCCGTGGCGCGGGATCTGAAAAATGGCGGGCGGGATGATCTTGCCGTACCCCACGACGACCCCGGCCTCCGGCTCGAGCGCCCGCAGCCAATCGGCAAACTCCGGGTCGCGGATGCGCTCGGGCTGCCTGACCTCGAGTCCCAGCTCGAGCGCCCGCTGCTTGACGGGAGGCGACGCGAGTTCCTGCTTGCGCCCGGCCGGACGGTCTGGTTGCGTGATCACCGCCAGCACGCGGTGGCCCGCGCGAACGAGCGCTTCCAGGCTGGGAACGGCGAACTCCGGGGTGCCGAAGAACACGAGCCGCATGCGCGTGCCGTCGCTACCACTCGCCTGCCTTGATGAGTTTGCGGATCTTGCGGCGAATCAGATCCCGCTTCAGTGCGCTCAGGTGGACCAAAAAGAGGCGTCCGTTGAGGTGATCGGTTTCGTGCTCGAAGGCCCGCGCCAGCAGATCCTCGCCCGTGATCTGGAAGAACTCGCCGCGCAGGTCCTGCGCGCGCACGGTGACGCGCTTGCCGCGCCGCACAGGTTCGTGGAAACCGGGAATGCTCAGGCAGCCTTCCTCGGCCATCTGCACGCCCTCGACCGCCACGATCTCGGGATTGATCAGCACGATGCGCCGGGAAGGATCCTCGCCCCCGGAGGGATCTATCACGGCGATGCGCCGGGAGATTCCGATCTGCGGCGCGGCCAGGCCCACGCCGCGGGCGGCGTACATGGACTCGAACATGTCCTCCACCAGCCGGTGCAGCTCGGGCGTGTCGAACTCGCGGACGGGCTGGGCCGGCCGCTCCAGGACCGGGTCGCCGTACTTGACGATCCGATAGACCATCCCGTGTGCCTGCTCAATAGCGACGTAACTGCTCGCGGTAGCCCTCGTAGTTGCGCCGGGTCTCTTCGAGCGAATCGCCGCCGAACTTCTCGAGGAAGGCGTCGGCGAGCACGAAAGCCACCATGGCTTCGGCCACCACGCCGGCCGCCGGCACCACGCACACATCGCTGCGCTCGTAAGCGGCGGCGGCTGGCTGGCGCGTCGCCAAGTCCACCGACTCCAGAGGACGGCGCAGGGTGGAGATGGGCTTGAGGTAGCCCCGGATCACGATGTCCTCCCCGTTGCTGACTCCGCCTTCGATGCCGCCCGCCCGGTTGGAATCGCGATAGAAACGCCGCTCCGCGGCATCGTAGCGGATGGGGTCTTGCACTCGGGAGCCGAAAGAGGCGGAAGCCTCCACCGCATCCCCGATCTCGACGCCCTTGACGGCCTGGATCGAGAGGACCGCCTGCGCGAGTCGCCCGTCGAGCCGGCGCTCCCAACTCGCGTAGGAACCGAGACCCGGCGGGACGCCGTGCGCGATCACCTCGAAGATGCCTCCCACGGTATCGCCCGTGCGGTAGGCCTCGTCCACGACCTCTTTCATGCGGCGCTCGACCTCGGGATCCACACAACCCAGGAGGATCTGATCGCGGCGGCTGAGCTCGACCAGCTCTTCCCAGCGGGCCCGCCGTTCCAGCCGGACACCGCCGACGCCCACGACATGGCTCAGCACACCGATGCCGAACTGGCTCAGCAGGGCCTTGGCCAGCGCCCCCGCCGCCACACGGGCCGCCGTTTCGCGTGCGCTGGCCCGTTCGAGAACGTAGCGAACCTCGGCAAAATGGTATTTCAGCGCGCCCGCAAGATCGGCATGACCCGGCCGCGGCCGCGTCACGGGCCGAAGCGCCGCTTGCTGGCCTTCCTTGGCTTCGACGGGCAAAGCGTCCGCCCAGTCCGGCCACTCGCGGTTGCGAATCAGGATGGCCACCGGGGCGCCGATGGTCTGCGAGTGCCGCACTCCCGCCACGATCTCGGCCTGATCCTTTTCGATCTTCATCCTGCCCCCGCGCCCGTAGCCCTGCTGCCTGCGCCACAGTTCCCGATCCACCGCCGCCACGGAGACGGGCACGCCGGCGGGGAGGCCGCTCAGGAGGGCAACCAGACACTCGCCGTGCGATTCGCCTGCGGTCTCCAGTCGCAACATGCGAAATTCCCATCCTATCGGAGCGCCCTCCGCGCGGGCAAGCCAAGCGAATTCGCAAGAAAAGCGTCATCCCGCCGCAACGCTCGCCTGCTATGCTGTCGGTGAGGATACGATCGAGCGCGGAGCAGAAGCTTTCCGCCAAAGGAGGTTCCCCCTATGAGCACGAGGGTATGGCGCGCCGGGCTGCTGGCTTGCGTGTTCGCACTCGCCGCCTGGGGCCAATCCGACGCGAACAAAGGACAGATCGTGGGCACGGTGTACGACCCCAACCAGGCCGTGGTGCCCAAAGCGACCATCAAGATCCGGAATCTGGAGACCGGTTTCACGCGCGAAACCTTCACCAACGAAGTGGGGCAATACCGCTTCGTGCTGCTCGATCCCGGCCGGTACGAGGTGACGGCCGAGGCTCCGGGATTTGCCGCCACGACCGTATCCGGTCTCGTGCTGAATGTCGGCTCCACGGTCAGCGCCGACATCCGGCTGCAAGTGGCCTCCACCACCACGCTGGTCGAGGTGGGCGAAACGCTGGTCAGCGTGGCGCCTGCCGCCTCGGCGGTCGTGGACCGGCGGGCTCTCCAGGACCTGCCGATCAACGGCCGCCGGTTCCAGGACCTTGCCTTGGTGACGCCCACAGTGCAGGTGGATCCCCAGCGCGGCCAGATCTCGATCGCGGGGCAGCGCGGCATTTACTCCAACGTGATGGTGGACGGGGCCGACTACAACCAGCCCTTCTTCGGCGGGATCCGTGGCGGAGAACGTTCCAACCTGATCTTCACGGTGCCGCAAAGCGCAATCCAGGAGTTCCAGGTGGTGGCCACCGGCTACGCCGCAGAGTATGGCCGCTCGACCGGCGGCGTGGTCAATGCGATCACGCGCTCGGGCTCGAACGAATTCCACGGCGAAGCCTTCTATCAGTTGCGCCACAAGGAACTCGGGTGGAAGACGCCGTTCGACCGCCAGTCCCTGGAAACGCAGCACCAGTTCGGGGGAGCGTTGGGGGGGCCCGTCCGCAAGGATGAACTGTTCTTCTTCGGCGCCATCGAACGGCAGGATTCGCGCACGCCGCGCCTGGTCTTTTTCCCGCAATTGCGGCGCGTCACGCCGGGCCCGGCCACGGCCGAGGCGTACGACTACCACATGAGCCTGGAGACGCCCTTCACGCAGACCAACGACGGCACGGCCCTGACCGCCCGCACCGACCAGCAGTTTCGGGGAGGGTCGCGGCTGACCTTCCGCTACAACTTTTCCGACGCTACCGCGCTCAATGCCACTACCACCGGCACACGCATCGAGCCCACGATTGACCGCGCCATTTCCAACAACGGGACGGAGAAGGACCGCACCCACACCGGCAGCACGCAGTTCACCTGGATCCTCAGTCCCACGGTGGTGAACGACACCCGCTTTGCGGCTTCCTACGAGATCCGGCCGCGCCTGACGAATTCCCGCACCCCCCAGGTCTCCAGCGTGATCGGCCGTTTCGGCGGCGTGGATTTCCTGCCCACCGTGCAGGACGACATGCGCATCCAGATCACCAACGGCCTGTCGGTCATGCGCGGCACACACACGCTGAAGTTCGGGCTGGACTACAACCGGCTGGGGACCTTCCAGAGTTTCGGCTTCAACCAGTTCGGCGCCTTCGCCATCAGCGGCACCGACCCGGTCGTGCATCTGGACATCCTTTCGCTCGGCGGAAGCATCCCCAACCGCTTCGATGACCGTTCGGTCACCTACCGGAGGCAGATCGGCAACCTGCTGGCCAAGTACAGCGTGCACCAGGCGGCGCTCTACGCGCAAGACAGTTGGCGGCTCTCTTCCAGCCTGACGCTCGATTACGGGCTGCGCTGGGAAGGGCAGTGGAATCCCACGCCGGAAGCCAACAACACCGAGCTGGTCAACCTGGTCAAGGGATTCCGGTTCCCCATCGGCGGCTTCGATCCCACCGTCATCCCGGATGCCCCGGCGCAGTTCATGCCCCGGTTCGGGTTCGCCTGGACCCCGACCATTTCGCGGCGCACGGTGATCCGCGGCCACACCGGGATCTTCTACGCGGCTACGCCGATGCTGCTGTTCGCCGGTCCGATGAACAACTTCCGCTGGCCGCCGGGCGATGTGTCCATCCAGTTGCCGCGGTCAGGCTCGACCGTCTACCGCGACCTGCTGGCGGTGGGCGTTGACTTGAACCGGTACAGTCTCGACAAGTTGCCGGTGCTCGACGTAGAGCTCGTGCAAAGGGCCGTCGCGGGCGGCGGTGCGGCGCCCGATCCGCTGCGCGGCGCCAACCTGCTGGCCATGGCTTCGGACTTCGAAAATCCTCGCTCCTTCCAGGCCGGGCTCGGCCTGGACAGGGAGGTGGCGCGCAACCTCTTCGCCGGCGTGCAACTGCATTACGTCAACACCGTGCATTTGCAGCGCAACCGCGATTACAACCTGCCGCCACCCGTCATCCGTCCCACCGACCGATCCCTGCGGCCCTTCTTCGGCCTTCGTTCCGGGACGCCGCGGCCCATCCCCACGCTGGGCAGCCTTTGGGTGCGCGAGTCCGGCTCCCGCTCGATGTACCGCGGAATGACGCTTTCCACCCAGTACCGTAGCCAGCGGTTGCAATTCGGCGCCTTTTACACCCTCTCGGAGACCTTCTCCTACGATGACAACGAGCGCGACGCCACCGGCGTGCGGTACGAGAATTCCTTCAACCTGGCGCCCGAATACGGCTACTCGGACCTCGACATGCGGCACCAGTTCACCGGCTATGCCGTGGCTTCGCTGATCTGGGGCATTGACGTCTCCGCCACCTTCCGGGCGACCAGCGGGCGTCCCATTGACCCGCGCACCGGCGCGGACACCAACGAGGACCTCGGCGGTCCGGACCGCGCTTACAAAGCCCCGGGAGTGCCCTTCCAGCGCAACAGCTTCCGCAACCGGGGCTACCGCACGGTGGATTTCCGCTTCCTGAAGAGCTTCCCCATCCGCGAGCGCGCGCGTTTGCAGTTCTCTTGCGAGATGTTCAACATGTTGAACTTCGACAACGTGGTCTACTCGGGCACGAACCTCAACTACGGCCTCGGCATAGACCCGGCCACCGGCAACCCTGTGCCGCCGCCGGCGACTTTCATGCGGCTGCGCCTGCCGGATGGGAGCTACGATCCTGTCAACATTCAACTCGGCAATCCGTTCCAGGCGCAGTTCGGACTGCGCTTGATCTTCTGACTCCGGGCCGGGCACGGTGGGAGCGGCGCCTGCGCTCGGTCGGAAGGATTGGTTTGGCCGCCATGCGTGAGGCGCTGGGGGCGCCGGCGCGCAGCCGCGTTTCCTCGCCGCGGGTGCCACGCGGGGCGAGCGTCCGCGTGGGAAAATAGTGGGACATTCCCAGCGGCAGGGAACCCTCCAGTGTCGGACGCGATCCTAGATGCCCTCAGCGAAGGCGTGGTCCTGCTGGACGCCTCAGGCCGCATCGTGAAGGCCAACGGCGTCGCCAGGAGAATTCTCGGTCCCGGCTTGGACTCGCCGCACCCGCGCCTGTGGGCTTCATGCTGCGGTTTGTTCGATCCTGACGGACGCGCTCCGGTAAGCTCGGCCCTGCCGCCGGAGGCGGTCCTTCAAGGCGCTGCCGCCTGCGAGCAGGAGTTCATGGTGCGCCGCACGGACCTGCCTGGCGAACTGTGGATCCGCATGAAGGCTCTGCCGGGCGAGGGCGGGGGAGTGGTTTGCTTCCTCCAGGATCTCACCGAGTTCCGGCAACGTGAGCGGAAGCTCCTGGCGGCGCTCGCGCATGCCGAGGAAACCTTGCGCAAGTTCATCCGCGGCGTGGAGCAGAGCCCGGCCTGCGTGGTGATCACCGACGCAGAGGGCCGCATCGAGTACGTCAACCCCAAGTTCACCGAGCTGACCGGCTATGCTCCCGAGGAGGTCTACGGCAGGAATCCGCGCGTTCTCAAATCGGGGCACACCCCGCCCGAGGAGTACAAGCGACTGTGGGAAACGATCCTCGCCGGCGGGCAGTGGTGCGGAGAGTTCTTGAACCGCAAGAAGAACGGCGAGCTGTACTGGGAGTGGGCCAGGATCTCACCGGTGCACGGGCCCGACGGGACGATCACGCACTTCATCGCGGTCAAGGAAGACATCACCGAGAGGAAACGTTTCGACCGAGAGATCCAGCAGGTGAACCAGCGGCTGCGGGCTGTGATCGAGACGTGCCCGCTGGCCATTTGCACGCTGGACAGCGAGGGCAAGGTCACGAGCTGGAACGGCGCGGCCCAGCGGATTTTCGGGTGGGCGCCGGGGGAAGTGCTGGGCCAGCTCCTTCCCGTTATCCCGGAAGATTTCAGTCTTGCCTTCTGGAACGCATTCGAGGAGGCGCGGCGCGGCCGGAGCTTCGCCAATCTTCAGGGCATCGGCCGTCACAAGGACGGCAGGAGGCTGGAGCTGGAGGTTTGGGGAGCGCCCCTCTCGCATCCGGAATCCGGGGACGGCGTCCTGGTGCTGTTCGCTGACGTCACCCAGCGCAAGTGGCTGGAGGAGCAGCTTCGGCAGGCGCAGAAGATGGAGGCTCTCGGGCGCCTGGCTGGCGGCGTGGCGCACGATTTCAACAATCTGCTGACGATCATCAGCGGTTACGGCGAGTTGCTCCTGGCACAGGTCGAGGAGCCTTTGCGCGAGGATGTGCGCGCGATCCTGGAGAGTGCGGAACGGGCCACCGCAGTGACACGGCAACTTCTCGCCCTGAGCCGGCGCCAGGCCAGCCAGCCTCGCGTGGTGGACCTGAACGCAATCATCCGGGGAATGGAAAAGATCATCCGCCGCGCGCTGGGCGAGCACATCGCGCTGGAGCTCTCGCTGCGCTCCTCGCTCTGGCCCATCAAGGCCGATCCAAGCCAGCTCGAGCAGATCCTGTTGAACCTCGCCGTGAATGCCCGAGACGCGATGCCCCAAGGCGGGCGTCTCGTCATCGCCACCACCAATTGTGCCCGGACCGAAACGGCTGCGCTGGGCTTGCCGCCCGGCCACTATGTCAGGCTTACCGTGCGGGACACCGGCGAAGGATTGGATCCGGAAACGTGCCGGCGCATCTTCGAACCCTTCTTCAGCACCAAACCGACGGACAAGGGCACCGGTCTCGGCCTGGCCATCGTCTACGGCATCGTCAAGCAGGGCGGCGGCGAGATCTTCGTGGACAGCCGGCGGGGTGAGGGAACCGTGTTCACCATCTACCTGCCACGAGCCAGCGGGATCCCGGAGTCGCACGTGGCACCCGCACCCGCCCCGCCCAAGGCCGAGCGCGGCGAAACCATCTTGCTGGTCGAAGACGAGGATGCCGTGCGCCGCCTGGTGCGAGATATGCTCGTGCGCCATGGTTATGCCGTGCTGGAGGCGGCGGACGGAGAACGAGCCCTGCAACTGTTCGAGCGCCACGCCGAGCGCATCGCGCTGTTGCTCACCGACGTGGTGATGCCCGGCATGAGCGGGCGCGAACTGGCGGCACGCGTGCGCGCCCGGCGGCCGGAGCTCAAGGTGGTCTATATGTCGGGCTACACGGGCGACGCCTTGGGCGAGCGCGGCGGTCCCGAGCCGGGAATCACTCTCATTCAGAAACCGTTCACGCCGCGCACGCTTCTGCGGCGCTTGAGGGAGGCGCTGACCGGGCCGAACCCGAGAAGCTGAGGGCACTCGCGGCGTCAGGCAGCGCGGCTTCGGCGGATTTGCTCCACCCAGGCTTCGACAATCCGCTCCAGGTTCGCCGCCATCGGGACTGCGGTCAGCCACACCCAGACTGCGCGGCCGAAGACCGGCAGACTGGCCCTCAGAAACAGACGTCCGCGCGCCCGGCACGATTCCCATGTCGAGAGACTGCAAGGATAGACCAGGCAGGCGACGACCTGCTCGCCGCGCTCGAGCCCCGCGTAGGCCAGCACCTGGAGCAGGTCGCGACGATGCTCCTCGCGCAGCGTCTCGCTCCCATCCTCGCGCTCGCGCCACTCGAACTCTTCCCAGTGGCGCTTGTACTTGGCGTCGGCGACGAGAGAGCCCCACGGCCAGTGGAGCCAGTGGTCGGGAACGAGGGCGGTTTGGGTTCCCGAGCCAGGCGGGTCCCACTCCAGCGGGGTGAGCGTCTGCCGGAGTCTTCCCGTTTTCAGAGTGGCTCCCGTGCGGTGTGCCACCTTCGTCAGCACGGTCTCCACCCACGCCTCGAAGAACTGGTCCATTGCCAAGAACCATGGAATCCCCTCGAGATCGCTCGTGCCGGCCAGCCCGCGTTCCTCGACCGTCCACTCGATGGCCTGGATTCCCTCCCGTAGCGCCGGGGTCCTGATGGGAAGCCGCAACCAGGCGTCCAGCATCAGGGGCGAAGGCCGGCGGGGAGCGACGTCGCGCACCGCCAGCAGCAGACGCTCCGCCCATTCCGCGAGCCGGTGGACCAGCGGCCCGTGCTCCCACTGGGTCTCGAGCGAGCGGATCTGGAGTTCGATGCAATACCGGATTGCTCCGCGCAGCTCCCGGTCGTCGCGCAGGTCCGGGAACGTGCAGGGCACTTCCAGAAACCGGGCCTTGGGCAGATGGCGCCGCAGGTACGTCTCCCAGCGCACGGCGCCGCGCGGCGCCCGGCGGGTTTCCTCGATCATCTGGAACCTTCGTGCCAAGGCCCTCAATAGGGTTTCCAGCCGAGCCAGCACCATGACGGCGAGGACCCACCTTGGCACTCGTCTCGCGGACCGCTTCAGCACGGGCAGAGGGAGCGGCTGCGGGGTCACCCTCCAGCCCGTCTCAGCCAAGACCGTGCCGATTCCGGACCATTCGAACCTCGGCTGGATGATTAGGCCCAGGTCGTGCCGTCCGGTGAAAGGCGAAAGGAGCGGAATCGCGCCGGTGCGGGCGCCGGTCGTCAGGCGCAACACGGGTGCCGAGTCATCGAACTCGATCTCGGCCCGTGCCTCGAGCAGCTCCCAGTGTCGCCGGTTCTGCTCGAGGAACTGCCGCGCCAGGCGCATCGCAGCACCGTCGGGACCCCGGAGGCTGCGATCGCCGAAAAGTTCCACCAGCGAGCGTCGCAGGATGGAGTGATCCGTCGCCTCCAGGGAGAATTCGGGCGGCGCCGCGCCCGCGCTCCCCCGCCCGCTCCTCACAGCGTCCGCAGCCACTGCAAGTACGCCCGGATTTCTTCCGCAAAACCGGTCACGTAGCCCTGCGCCAGGTACTCTTCGAGCAGCGGGGCCAGCCCCAGTTGCAGGGCTTCGGCCGTGCGGGCTTCGTCCTTGACCAGAAAGTACGCGTGCCCGGGCAACAGGCAGAAGGCATCCTCGGATGCGTGCTCGACGAAAATGTCGAGCAGCTTTCGGTACGCCTCGATCGCCAGCTCGGAGGCGTGCTCTTCGACCACATCGAGCCGCGGCCACACGTTGACGAAGTGGAAGCGGCGCCGGATGGCGATGTCCACGAGGGCGATGCTGCGGTCGGCGCTGTTCATGGTGCCCAGAATGCGCAAGTTCGGCGGCAACCAGAATCGCCTGCCGAAGGGCGGGCCGAAATCGTAGGGCAGTTCGATTTCCCGGTGGTACTCGGGTTCGAGTTCGAGCAGGAAGATGGCCTCGCCGAGCACCTTGGCGAGGTCCGCGCGGTTGATCTCGTCCACGTGCAGAAGGTACGGCCGCCCGGGGCAGGCTAGAGCTTCCGCGGCCGCCTCCATCAGAAGGCCGCGCGCCGGAGCGAAGCGGAAGCCCAGAGGATCGCCGCTGGTCAGAGGCGCAAGGCCGCCGAGGAAGTGCTCGTACGACGTATTGGCGTGGAACTGGATCGAGCGCCCGAAGCCGCCATACGCTCCCCGGAGCAGTTCCCTCGCGATGCGTGTCTTGCCCGTTCCCGGCGGGCCTTGCAGGATCACGAACCGATAGCGTTCGAGGATCCGGGCGATCTGCTTCTCGTCCACGGCGGGCAGCAACTGGCGGGACCACTCTTTTTGGATCCGGCTCGCGTCCTGTTGGAAGCTCTTCAACGTTTCCACGCCGCGTTCGCGGAAGTGCAGGTCCAGGAACGCCGCCGCTGCGTCGCGGACGAGATACCGATGCCCGGCGCCGGTCCCCGGGACATAAAACCCGTAGATCACCTTGCCGTACCTGTCGAATACCGCTTTGTATTGCGGGAACTGCTTGCGCACCTCTTGCGGGATGTCGAGGTCCAGGCGGGTGGGGTCCTGCTTGGCCCAGGCGCAGAACCTGCCGGCCTCGCGCCTCCTCAACCAGGCGCAGATGGCCTGCACCTTCCGCGCGTGACCCGGTCGGCCGAGGATGCCTTCGTCGGGCGCCAGCCCGTTGGTCCCTACCACCAGACCGAACAGCGCCGGGTCGCCTTCGACCGGAAAAACGACGAAAGAGAGGCCGCCGTACGGACCTGAGGAGGGATTCGACTTGTGGATCAAGGCGGCGAAGGGCACGCCGTCGCGCATCTCGGGGGCGCGCAGCGCGAGCTCGCGCCGGGCATGCTCGGGGTACCGCCCGCCCTGCGACCCGAACAGCGCGGCAAAGGCCGTCTCGGCTCGTTGCCGCCAGTTCTCGATGCCCGGCGTGATGATCAGTTCCACCAGAGCTTCGAGGCCATCGGGGCTCATGGCCGTCGCTGGTTGGCGTCGCCGGGCAGCCGGGCGTCGGTCCAGTTGTCCGTGCGGAAGGGCGACGCGGGCAGCCCCTCGGCATTGAAGAGCGTGGCTTCGGGGAAGTTCGCCCACGCGTAGCGCACCGCCACCGGCTCCTTGACCTCCGCGCTCCAGACCACGACCGTGTCTGCCTCGATAGCGGCGTGCGCGGGATGAAAGACGCGGTCGGCGCCGGCCACCAGGAACTCCTTGAGCGAGCCGCCCCGAGCGCGCAGCCCTCCGCCTGCGTGATCGAACCAAAGGCGCAAGCGGTCCCCCTCGCGAGTGAGCTGGCGGAAGATCGGCCCCGAGTAGACGATCTTCTCCCCGTAGACCAGGGCGCGAGCCGCCAGCGCCAGCCGCAGTCCCACGTCCTGTTTGTTCTTGGGATGAATGTCCTTCTCCTCGCCGATGTCAATCGTCACCGCCATGGCCGTGTTGCGCAGCTCGAGCGCCTTCAACTGGGCTTCCTGCACGATGGACCAGTAGCCCTCGGGCGGCGCGTTTCCGTAACTGGCCAGTTGCACGAACAGGAAAGGGAAATCGCCCAGTCCCCAGGCTTGCCGCCAATCGCGGATCATGGCTTCGAACAGCGTGCGATAGAGATGGGCGTGCGGGGTGGCGTTGCTCTCGCCCTGGTACCAGATCGCGCCGCGAATCGCATAGGGCGTGAGCGGATGAATCATGGCGTTGAACAGACCGGCCGGCGTGTGCGGATGGCCGGGCCCGGGCGGCTGCGAGGGACGCGGCGGCGGCTCGCGGCCCTCCCGTTTGGCTTCAGCCGCGCGCCGCTCCCAATCCCTCAGGCCTTCTTCCCAGCGTCGTTTCGCCCGCGGCCAGTTCACCAGCGCGCGATTCCACTCAATCAGGAAGGTTTGCAGCGTGGGTTCGGAGACCAGCGTCGCGCGGCTCGTCCATGCCTGCGCCGGCGTCCCGCCCCAGGCCGATTGAATGACGCCCACGGGCACGCCGAGCCTCTCGTGCAAGTGACGCGCGAAGAAGTAGCCCACCGCCGAGAAGCCTTTCACGGTCTCCGGGTTGCAAGGCTGCCAGGCCCCCTCGACGTCTTCCAGAGGTTCTTCGGACGTCTTCAGCCCGACTTTGAACAGCCGGATGCGCGGGTAGTTCGCCGCCGCCGCTTCCTTTTCCGGATCGCGGGAGCGTTCGACAGGCCACGCCATGTTGGACTGCCCCGAAGCGACCCACACCTCGCCCACCAGCACGTCGCGCACGGAGATCGTGTTGCGGCCGCGCACCACCAACTCGTGGGGTCCGCCCGCCGCCATCGGACGCAGCCAAACCTCCCATCGGCCCGCGCTGTCGGCCACCGTCTCGGTGGTCTGTCCGGCCAGCCGCACCGTTACCTGTTCGCCGGGCTCCGCCCAACCCCAAATGCGCAGAGGCAGGTCGCGCTGGAGCAGCATGTGATCGCTGATGAGCGCGGGCAGGCGGACGTCGGCCCGCAGCAGGGCGAGCGCAAGGCAGAGAAGGCTGCAGGATTGCCAGAATGGCTTCCCCATGGAAAGCTCCTCGAGAGGTGGTTATTCTACACCTTTCTCGTACTCGGCCCTCTCGCGCGTGGCAGCCAGCAGCCCGACGAACCAGCCTTCCACAATCGCGCGCCGGATCTGGCGCATGCGCTCGAAGTAGTGATGCAGGTTGTGCAACGTGGCCAGCCTGGCGAACAGGATTTCGCCCGCCTGGAAGAGGTGGCGCAGGTAGGCGCGCGAGAAGTTCCGGCAGGTGTAGCACGTGCAGTTCTCGTCGAGCGGCGCGGGATCGTCGCGGTAGCGCGCCTGCTTGATGACGACCCGCCCGCTGCTGGTGAACAGGCAGCCGTTGCGCGCGTTGCGCGTGGGCAGCACGCAATCCATCATGTCCACGCCGCGCGCGACGTACTCGGCGAGCTCCTCGGGCAGCCCCACGCCCATCACGTAGCGCGGCCGCTCGCGCGGCAACAGGGGCACGGTGCTCTCCACCATCTCCAGGCTGAGCGCGCGTGGCTCGCCGACGCTCAGGCCGCCGATGGCGTAGCCCTCGGCTTCCAGTTCCAGCAATTCCAGCGCGCACTGCCGGCGCAAATCCGGGTACATCGAACCCTGGACGATCGGGAACAGGACGCCGGCGACCTCGCCCCGGCAGGACTTCTCGCGGTAACGTGCGAAGGCCGCGCGCGCCCAGCGGATGGTGCGCGCCACCGACTGCCGCGCCGCTTCGTGGCTGGCGGGGTAAGGCAGGCATTCGTCCAGTACCATCATGATGTCGCTGCCCAGCGCGGCTTGCACGTCCACGGTGGATTGCGGCGTGAACAGGTGCGCATCTCCGTTCAGGTGGGAGCGGAACCAGACGCCCTCCTCGGTGACTCGGCGGAGGGCCGCAAGACTGAACACCTGGAAACCGCCCGAGTCGGTCAGAATGGCGCGCGGCCAGCTCATGAAGCGGTGCAGGCCGCCGAGCCTGCGGATCACCTCGTGCCCCGGGCGCAGGAACAGATGGTACGTGTTGGCGAGCAGGATGCGCACGTCGAGCTGCTCGATCAGATCGCGCGGCGCCATGCCTTTGACGGCAGCCTGGGTTCCCACCGGCATGAAGACCGGGGTCTCGACGACGCCGTGGGGCGTGTGCAGCAGTCCCGCGCGTGCGCCTGTTTGCCGGCATTCGGCCAGGATCTCGAAACGAACGCGCGCCAACCGACCATTGTAAAATCGGGCCCATGCGGACTTTCCTCCCGGCGCTATGCACGGCCGTTCTGGCCGCAACGGCGCAGGATGTCCACCCCGAGCGGCTGAGAGCCGACGTAGCGTTTCTCGCGGCGGAGCCCCTGGCCGGACGGCGCGCGCTGGAGCCAGGCTCCGACGTGGCCGCTCATTTCATCGCGGCCGAGTTCCGCAAGGCTGGCTTGCAGCCGGGGGCCGGCGATTCTTTTTTCCAGCCCTTCGAGCTGATCGAATACCGGATGGACAGCGAGGCGACGCGCCTGGTCGTGCATCGCGGCTCCGAGCGACGCGTGCTGGCTCACGGCCGCGACTTCGGAGGCTCGTTCCCGCGCCATTGCTCGCTGCGCGCCCCCGTCGTGTTCGCCGGCTATGGCATCGTCGCGCCCGAGTATGACTACGACGACTACGCGGGCCTCGACGTGCGCGGCAAGATCGTCCTCGCCTTCGAATACGAGCCGCGCGCCCACGACGCGACCTCGCCCTTCAACGGGACGGGCAATACCGTTCATGCCAGCCCGCGCCGCAAGCTGCTGGTCGCGCAAGAACGCGGCGCTGTCGCCCTCCTGCTGATTCCCGCCCCCAATCGCAAACGACCCTTCCGGCCCGGCCGCGGCGGCCGCGTGCAGGCGTTGGCCGAGAGCGAGATCCGAATCCCGATGTTCACCCTGACGCCGGAGGCTGCCGGCGCGCTCATCGCGCACACCGGCCGCAGGCTTGCAGATCTCCAGCAGGAACTCGATCGCAGTTTGAAGCCTTTGCGGCTGCCTCTGGAAGCCGAGGTCGAGATCCGGGCGGCCCCCGCGGGCGGGCGCCCGGGCCTGACCAGCAAACTCGCCCGGCACCACGAAGGCGCCCTTCCCGACATGCGGTCCCAGACAGTCATCCAGTTCGCACATTACGATCATCAGGGGGTGCGCGATGGCAAGACGCTGCCCGGGGCCGATGACAACGCATCGGGCGTGGCCGGTCTGCTCGAGCTGGCGCGAATGTTCGCCGCCGCGCCCCGTCCCCGCCGCTCGCTGTTCCTTCTGGCCTTCGGAGCCGAGGAAGCCGGACTGCTAGGCTCGTATTACTACGTGGCTCGACCGCTGCGCCCTCTGGCGGGCACGCGTGCGGTGATCAACCTGGACATGATCGGACGTGACGAGCGACCGAGCCAGCAGACCGACGGGCTCGTCGAGATCGCCCCCGACACTTCGAACGAGCTCAATCTGGTGGGAGTTCACGCCAGCCCTGACCTGGCCGCCCTCATCCGGCGCGAAAACGCCCTCGTGGGCTTGCGTATCAGCGACAAGTGGGATCGGGACGGCGTGCTCAACGTTCTCTGGCGCTGCGATCATTTCCCGTTCCTGTTGCGTGGCGTTCCTGCCGTGTGGTTCTTCAACGGCTTCACTCCCGATTACCACACACCCGGTGATACGCCCGAGAAGATCAATTACGCGAAAATGGCCAAGATCGTCCGGCTCGCCTATCGCGTCGCTCGCGCGCTGGCCGACGGCGAGCCCTGACCTTCTTGCGGCGGTTGCCCTCACACCGAAGCGCGGGCTGTGCGGACCGCGCCAGGCCCTGCCCTGTGTTCCGGCTGGCGGGGCGCCGGGCCGGCGTCGCCGGCGTGCCGGCTGCTGCGCGCTCCCTCCCGGGATGATCTCACCACCCTTTTCCTCCGGCAGCAGCCGGCTTGCCGACGAGCCTGACGCGAACCGCGACGAGAACGCCGTCGGTCCGCACCGAGCCTTCCACCTCGACCTCTTCGCCCGGCTCGAGCTCCGTCAGACCGGAAAGCTTCTCGAAACGGGTTTGCGGGCCGGTGAGGATGTCTAGCGGGAAGCCGCGGAGCCTGAAGAAATTTGCGCCGACGAAGGAGACCTCGCCCTTCAGCCGCAGCTCCGTAGCTTGCGGGCTCGAAGAGGATTCCAGGAACCGCCATCCGCTCGCAAACTGTGCGACGCCATCGCGCAAGAGCGCAAAAATACCGGTAAAAGCGGTTCCGGGCAACGAGAACGGAAACCGTTCGCGCGCGTCGCCCGCCGCGTCGGTGGCAACCGCTCCGATCGGCTCGCACGGTGCTCCGGGAGAGCAAAAATGCAAGTGGTAGGTCCGGGAGGGCTCCGCACCCTCGAGCCAGATCTCGACCTCGTGTTTGCGGCGCACCTCCACGCTGCCCCGGTTGAGCCTGTCGCGAGCGCTGGGGTGGAAAAGAACGCCCAATTGCCGGGGGCCGAATTCCGCTACGGGCAACAGAGCGGCTTCGAAGAGCTTTTCACCGCGGCCTGGCGCGGCGTCGTCTGCCCGCACCGACGGGCCGCAGGCAGGAAACGCGAGCAGGAAGACAGCCAGCTTCCACCGTCGCACGGTGCACCTCCTCGGTGACGCGGGCCACCGGGCTCGCTTGCAAGCGCCGGACCGCGCGGGACCCTTCGAAGTCCAAGGCTTGCCGCGCGCAAAAGGAAAAACTGCCGGGAGGAATTCGCCAGGCCCGGCAAATCTTACACGGAGGAGAGTCGGCGCAATGCGGCCTGGTACAGCTCGGCTACCTTCTCCCAAGCGATCACGTTCTGGAAGGCCTTCACGTACTCGATCCGGCGGTTCTGGTACTTGAGGTAGTAGGCGTGCTCCCAGACGTCAATGCCCAGAATGGGCGTGCGTCCCTCCATGATGGGCGTGTCCTGATTCGGCGTAGGCTCGATGCGCAACTGCTTGTTGCGGTCCAGGCTTAGCCAAGCCCAGCCGCTGCCGAAGACGCCCATGGCCGTGGCGATGAACTGCTCCTGGAAACGGGCGAAACTGCCGAAGGCCTTTTCGATAGCCTTCGCGAGCTCGCCGCTGGGCTGCCCCCCGCCTTTCGGGGACATGATCTGCCAGAACAGCGTGTGGTTGGCGTGGCCGCCGCCGTTGTTGCGAATCGTGGTGCGCACATCGGCTGGCAAAGCATTCAGATCCGAGAGCAACTCCTCGATGCTCTTGCGCGCCAGCTCGGGATACTTGGCAATGGCGGCGTTGAGATTCCTTACGTAGGCGCCGTGATGCCCCGTGTGATGGATCTGCATCGTTTTGGCGTCTATGTGCGGTTCCAGGGCGTCGTAGGGATACGGCAACGGCGGCAGGCCGAAAGGTTCGGTCTGTTGGGCACTGGCGGCAGCCGGCGCCAAGCCGGAAAGCACAGGTACGCTGAAGGTCCGCAGAAGATCTCGTCGCGTGGGCATGGTCATCTCAGTGGATTAGATTCAGCGACGTCCCTCGGCGTCACCCGGAAAGCGCGCGTTCTTCGGCGCCCCAGCTTTGCTAGACTCGGCATCGTGAAACCGAGCATCTTTTCCCTGTGTTTGCTGGGCGTGGTGCTTTGGGCTCAGACGCCCGGCGAATTCGATATCCTCGCCAACCACACGGATTACCGCGAAATCCGGAACATGCTGCCGGTCTACCTGAAACGGCTGGCTTCCGAACGGCTGGCCGAGCGGGCGCGCCGGATCGAAGGGCTCAGCGCGCGGAACCTCGACGAGCATCGCCGGCGGGTGCGGGAAGCCATCCTTCGCGGCATCGGCGGCCTGCCGGAACGCACCCCGCTCAATGCCCGGGTGACCGGGGTTCTCGAGCGCGAGGACTACCGCATCGAGAAGATCATCTTCGAAAGTCAGCCCGGTTTCCACGTAACTGCCAATCTCTACTTGCCGAAAGGCGGCTCGCCGCCCTACCCCGCGGTGCTCTACCCCTTGGGGCACGAGCCGGGAGCGAAAGCCTATCCCGTCTGGCAGCGCATGCTGGCGACGCTGGCGCGCAACGGCTACGTTGCCCTGGCCTGGGACACGGTGGGCCAAGGCGAGCGCATCCAACTCTACGACGAGGATTTCGGCGGCTCGAAGCTCGTTCAGTCCACCCTCGAACACACCATGCAGGGTATCCAGTGCCTGCTGGTCGGCGACAGCCTGGCGCGCTACACCATCTGGGACGGCATCCGCGCGCTCGATTACCTGCTTTCGCGACCCGAGGTGGATGCCAAACGCGTGGCGGTGACGGGCAACTCCGGTGGCGGAACCCACACAGCGTATCTGGCAGCGCTGGAGGACCGCCTGCACGTGGCCGCGCCCTCCTGCTACCTGACCTCTTGGTCGCGCCTGCTGGATACGATCGGGCCGCAGGACGCCGAGCAGTGCTTTCCCGGCTGGCTGGCGGCTGGGCTCGACCATGCCGACTTCGTGCTGGCCTTCGCTCCCAAGCCGTACCTGATCCTGGCCGCCATCCGCGACTTTTTCTCGATCGCGGGCGCCCGCGCCACTTATGCCGAAGCGCGCGCGGTTTTCGAGCGGCTGGGCGCCGGCGAGCGCATCGGGATGGGAGAGGCCGACGATGGCCATGGCTACTCGGAGCCCCGGCGGCGGGCCGCCTACCGCTGGTTCGAGCGATGGCTGAAAGGCGCCGAGCGCGAGATCCAGGAGAGCGAGGTTCTCATCGCGCGCGAGGACGAGCTCTGGTGCACCCGCCGGGGGCAAGTCGTTGCGGAGCTCGGCGGCGAGACCGTCTTCACGTTGAACCGGAAGAGGGCCGAGGCCTTGAAGCGGCCAGGCCCGCCGGTTTCCCGGCAGACGCTGGTCGGCCTGCTGGCGGTGAGCAAGCCCGCCGGCTCGCCGTTGGTCAAGCCGCTGGGCGTCATGGAGCGTTCCGGCTACCGGATCGAGAAACTTGTCTATGAAAGCGAGCCGGGGATCGAGATTCCGGCCGTGCTGGCGGTTCCGGCGACGCCGGCGGGAAGGAAACCGGGAGTGATCGTGGTCCACGGGGCAGGCAAGTCGGCGGCCCGTGCGGAGCTGGAAATGTTCGTGCAGTCCGGCATGGTCGTGCTGGCGTTGGATGCCCGTGGATGGGGCGAAACCAGGCCGGCTACCGCCACCAAGGGCGCCGACTGGCCCCGCTACTTCGGAGATTACGATTCCGCGATGACTTCGCTGCTGCTCGACCGGCCGCTCGTGGGACAGCGGGTGACGGACATCCTGCGCGGCCTCGACTTGCTGGCCGCGCACGCCGAAGTGGATCCCGGCAGGATCTGCGGTGCCGGTCTTCAGGCCGGAGGCATTCCCCTGCTGCACGCCGCCGTGTTGGATGATCGCATCCGCAAGCTGGCGCTCGAACGCACCCTGGGCGCTTATGAGTGCGTGGTGCGTCACAGGATTCACCGGGGCATCTTCGAGAGCGTGGTCTTCGGGGTGCTCAAAGCCTACGATCTGCCCGACCTGGCCGCCACGCTGGCACCGCGCAAGCTCTGGTTGATTGACGTAGCGAACCAGCTCGGCGAACCGATGAGGCCGGAGGAAGCTCGCGGCCTGTACGCGGTCGCGCTGAAGGCGGGCAACACGCAGATCGTGCGGCGCCGCCCCGAGCAACCGCTCGCTTCCGTTCATCGGGAATTCATCGAGACCTGGTGAGGTCATGTCGCTGCGGCAGGCCGTGCCTTCTTCGCTGGTGCTGCTGGTCCTTTCCCTGCCGGGCGAAGAGGCTCTCGAGGTCGTCGGGGGCTTGCAGGGCTCGGTGGACCGCTACCTGACGGCCATCGCGAAGCAGTGCTGGGAGCGGCGCGCCGAGCTCCTCGCGCGCATCGGCACTCCGCAGCAGGTGGCCGAGCGGCAGGCCTACATCAGGGCGAGAGTGCTCAATGCGCTGGGCGGGTTTCCCGAGAGGACGCCGCTCAACGCGCGCATCGTGGGGACGCTCGAGCGCGAGGGCTACCGCGTCGAAAAGTTGATCTACGAGAGCCTGCCGCGCTTCTATGTGACCGCCAATGTCTACGTGCCCGCGCGCGGCAGCCCGCCGTATCCCGCAGTGCTGGGAACCGCCGGGCACAGCCTCGCCGGCAAAGCGTACCCGAACTACCAGCGCGTATGGATTTCGCTGGCCCTGCGCGGCGTGCTGGTGCTTGCTTACGATCCGCCCGGCCAGGGCGAGCGCCAGGAATACCTGGACGGACTGACGGGCGGGCCGCGCTTCGGTCCCACCCAACAGCACACCATGGCCGGCATCCAGTGCCTTCTCACAGGGACGAACTTCGCACGGTACGAATTGTGGGACGGCGTGCGCGCGGTGGATTACTTGCTCACGCGGCGCGACGTGGATCCGCAGCGGATCGGCGTCGTGGGCAATTCGGGCGGGGGCACGCAGACCGCTTACCTGCAGGTGGTCGAGCCGCGCCTTGCGCTCGCTGCCCCTTCCTGTTACATCACTTCGTGGGAACGACTTTGGCTCGATCCCGGCCCGCAGGATGCCGAACAGAATCTGGCCGGTTTTCTCGCCGACGGTCTCGATTTCTCCGACTTTCTCATCGCGTTCGCGCCCAAGCCGTTGAAGGTATTGACGGCCATCCGCGATTACTTCCCCATCGAGGGCGCCCGCGCCGCCTATCGCGAGGCTCGCCGCATGTACGAAATCCTCGGAGCCGCCGACCGCATTGATTTCTTCGAGTACGACGACGGACACGGTTGGTCCAGGCCGCGCCGGGAAGCCACCTACCGGTGGGTGCAGCAGTGGCTGAACCGGACGGCCGACGAAGGGCGCGAAGAGGAACTCGCGCCCGAACCCGAGGAGAACCTTCGCTGCACCGAGACCGGACAGGTGCTCACGGCGCTCAACGGCGAGACGGTGCACTCGCTCAACCGTGCGCTTGCCGAAAGACTTTACCCGGAGCGGGCGGCTGTGAAATTGCCTGACGTGGAAGCGTTGCGACGGATGGTGCGGGCGGTGCTGGGCGTCGCTGAGCCGCGCCAGGCAATTCCGGAAGCCCGCTACGGCGAAATCGGCCGCGACGGTTATCGCATCGAGAAGATCGCGCTCGGGACCGAGCCCGGCATCACCGTACCCGCACTGGTCTTCGTTCCGGCTGCGGCGAAGCGCCCGCTGCGCGCCATCCTTTGGATCAACCCTGCGGGCAAGGCGGCCGATGCCGCCCGCGGCGGGGACCTCGAGGCACTGGCGCAGGCGGGATTCCTGGTCATGGCGCCGGATCTGCGGGGGTGGGGCGAGACCGCGCCGTTGCGCGGCCGGATGGAGTACAGCGGCATGTGGCAGACGGTGATGCGCGCCCTCCTGGTGGGCAAGACATTGCTGGGCATGCAAGTCCACGACTTGCTGAGCTGCTTCCGGTACTTGGCCTCGCGGCCGGACGTGGATCCGGCCGGCATCGGAATTCTCGGGAAGGCGAACGGCGGAGTGGTCGCGATCGTCGCGGCCGCGCTCGAGCCGCGAGTCGCGCGCGTGGCGGCGGAGGGCAGCGTGCTCTCCTACATGGACATCGTGCGCGCGCCTCTGCACGAGAACATGACGGAGCTGATCGTGCCGGGCCTGCTGCGGCATTTCGATCTGCCCGATCTGGCCGCCGCCGTCGCGCCGCGCCCGCTTTGGCTGGTGGCGCCACGCACGCCCTGGGGCACCACGGTTCCGCTGGGGCGGGCAGAGGCCGAGTACCGCGCGGCAGGCCGCGGCTTGCGGGTGACGGCGAGGCCCCTGGACTGGCCGTTGCTACGCGTGTACGGTGAATGGCTGAAATGAGAGCGGGTGCCTGCGCGGGCCGCGCATGCCTGGCCTGGGGCGTCCTGGCTGCGGGCTTGGCCTTCGCCGGTCAGTTCTTGACGGTTCACTTCAACTACGGCGGGAACTGGACGGGCCTGTTCTGCACCGGCTCCCGTTTCCCGATCCCGCCGGCTCTCCATCACGAGCGGATCTTCGTCTATCCCGACTCGGACGGCTACGACGGGCAGTTCTATCACTACATCGCGCACGATCCGTTCTTGCGCAACGGGATGGCCTCCTACATAGACGCGCCGCGGCTGCGCTACCGCAGGATCCTGCTTCCCTTTCTGGCGTGGCTGTTGAGCGGCGGCGGTGGCCCCGCGCTGCATGCGGTCTATATCGCAGTCAACCTGGCTTTTGTCTTTCTGGGGACGTACTGGCTGGCGTGCTGTTTCGAGCTGCGCGGCATGCGCGGGGCGTGGGGCCTGGTCTTCCTGGCCATTCCGGGGGTCGTCATCTCGCTCGACCGCATGACGGTGGACGGCGCGCTCACGGCGCTGGCCGCAGGATTCGCCCGCTACGTGTCGAGCGGCAACTGGACTGCGCTGACCCTGCTTTTGACAGCCGCGCCGCTGGTGCGCGAGACTGGCTTGCTGTTGACCGCCTCGGCCGTGCTCTCGGCGGCATGGGCGCGGCGCTGGCGGCAGGTCTTGCTTGCCGGGCTCACGACACTGCCGGCCCTGGCTTGGTTCGCCTGGGTTCACGCACACACGGAGGCGGGTTCGGGAGGGCCGCGGCTGCTCACGTTGCCGTTGGCGGGTTTGTTGGGGCGTGTTTTCCTTGCGGCTGCAACCGGATCGCCGGCCTCCGCGTGGCTTCCCGCCAGAACGCTGGACTGGGTGGGCCTCGGGGGCCTGCTGTTGGCCTTGGGCTTGACGGTGCGCGCTCTGGTGCGCCGGCGCGATGCCCTGGCGGTTGCGCTCGCCCTTTTCGCACTGCTGATGACGGCCTTGCGGCCACAGTTCTTCTTCGATGCTTACAGCTACACGCGCCTGCTCTCGCCGCTGTTGGTGCTGTTGATTGCGGCAGACTGGGGAATGAAGTTCCGGTGGCCCCTGCTGGCGCTGGCATTGGTGCTGCCCCGTGTGCTGCTGCAAATGGCCTGGCAGGCAGTGGGCGTGCTGCGGAAGCTGGCAGGCTGACCTACGATGGTAGTTCGTCACTCGATGGACCGCTGGCGCGTCGTTTATGCGGCGGTGGCGCTGACCACGATGGCGGCACTGCTGCTCGAACTCACCCTGACGAGAATCTTTTCCGTCGTTTTCTACTATCATTTCGCGTTCCTGGCCATTTCCATCGCGCTTTTCGGCCTCGGCGCCGGCGGTGTGTTCACTTACGCAAGGAGGGTTTGCGGCGGCCTGGCAGGGCTCAGCACGCTGGCGGGACTTGCTTCGGTGACGACCGTCGTCGCGCTCGCGTGGTTGCTGACCCGGCGCGAGCCCGGCGCCTGGGACCTCGCTGCCGTCTACTTCCTGAGCGCGTTGCCCTTCTTTTTCGCCGGGGCGGTCGTCTCGCTGGCCATCAGCGAGACCATCGAACGCGTCGGCCGGGTCTACTTTTTCGATCTGGCGGGTGCGGCCGCCGGATGCCTGTTGCTGGTCCCGTTGCTCGACTTGGTGGGAGGCCCGAACACGGCGTTGGTGGCGGCTCTGTTCTTCGCTGTTGCCGCGCACTTGTGGAGCCTGCTGTCCCCGGATCGGTCCGCGCGGCGCGCCAGCGCCGTCCTGGCGATCGCCCTTGTCCTGTCGCTGCTCGCCAACTGGCGCTGGAACCTGCTCGATGTGCGGCACGCGAAGGGACGCGATCTGGCCCGGCAGCAGGAACGCTTCGTCAAGTGGAACAGCTTCTCGCGCGTTGCGCTGGCAGGCGAGCCGGGATCGGCCATGATTTACATTGACGCGGACGCCTCGACCGGGGTGCCTTGGTTCGATTTCGACCGGCTCACCGAGGAAGACCGCCGCGAGGCGTTGAGACTGGGTCCCAGCCTGCCTTTCCTGCTGCGGCCCGGGGCCAAGGCTCTCATCCTGGGTGCGGGCGGAGGCTGGGACGTGGCGCGGGCCCTGGCGGCTGGCAGTCGCGACGTCACCGCTGTCGAGATCAATCCCATCATCGCCGACACCATCATGCGCCGCCGCTTCCCGCATTACAGCAACGGCCTGTATCTAAGGCCGGAAGTGCGGGTCGTAGTCGAGGACGCCCGCGCTTTCGTGCGGCGCAGCCGCGAGCGGTACCAAGTCATCCAGGCCACGCTTGTGGACACTTGGGCGGCGACGGCCGCAGGCGCCTACGCTCTCTCGGAGAACAGCCTGTACACGGTGGAGGCGTTCCGCGAATACCTGGAGCGCTTGACCGACGACGGGGTGCTGGCCTTCACGCGCTGGGGCCTCGAACCACCCCGCGAGTCGCTGCGGGTGGTCTCGCTGGCGGCGACTGCGCTGGAAAGCTTGGGGGTGCACGAGCCGTGGCGCCATGTGGCCGTCTTCCGGGAGGGCAAGCCCGAAGACCTGACGCGGTGGGGCGTGCTGGATCACATCCTCGTCACCCGCCGTCCGCTGAGCCAGCGGGAGCTCGGGCGATTGCGCGAGTCCGCGCGCGAGCGCGGGCTGTGGCCGGCCTACCTGCCCGGCGAAGGGATTCCCGGCGCTTTCACCGCGATGCTGGAGGCGACGGACCGTCGCGCCTTCCTGCGTGCTTATCCTTTCGACGTCTCGCCCGTCACGGACAACCGGCCGTTCTTCTTCTACACGGTGCAACCGCGCGACGTGTGGCTTTACCTGAAGCGCATCGCGCGGGGCAGCGCCGACTACCAGGTG
>JANXAE010000089.1 GCA_025062235.1 Bryobacteraceae bacterium | reverse complement strand
CAAGGTGATGCTCATCCTGGCTTCGCAATCGCCGCGCCGTCGCGAGTTGTTGCAGCGCGCCGGCTTCGACTTCACCGTGCGGCCCGCTGGCATTGACGAAACCTGGCGCGAAGGGGAAGATCCCGAATCGCACGTGCTGCGGCTGGCGCGCGAGAAGGCCCGCGCCGCGCCTGCCTCGGAAACCGACATTGTGCTCGGCGCGGACACCGTGGTCGTGGTGGACGGGGAGATTCTCGGCAAGCCCTCCGATGGCGAGGATGCTGCGCGCATGCTGCGCCTGCTCTCCGGCCGCGATCATTGCGTGCTCACCGGCGTCTGTCTCAAGCGTGGGGACCTCGAACTGGTCGAGGCGGAACGCACGCTGGTACGCTTCCTGGCCTTGAGCGAGGAAGAGATCCGCGAGTACATAGCCAGCGGCGAGCCCATGGACAAGGCCGGCGCTTACGCCATCCAGGGACTGGCTTCGAAATTCGTCGAGCGCATCGAGGGCTGCTACTTCAACGTGGTCGGGCTTCCGGTGGCCAGGGTCTACCGGATGCTCAAGCGCCTCCGGACGCTGGCCGGCGGCGTTTGACTTGCCCGGCGCGCCCGCATTACTGTGTGCGTATGAGTCTCTCCCGAAGGCAATTCCTGGCTGCGGCCACCGCCGGCGCTGCCGCTGCGTCGGGCGCATCGCGGATGCCTGTGCGCCCGCTCGGTCGCACGGGCGTTCGGGTTTCGATTCTGGGCTTCGGCTGCGGCAGCCGTTTCATGGCGTACAAGGAGGAAGAGAAGGCCGTCGCGGCGATTCAGCGCGCGCTCGAACTGGGGGTGACGTACTTCGACACCGCGGCGTCCTATGGCAAGGGCGTCAGCGAGGAGTGGGTCGGCAAGGCGCTGGCCGGTCGCCGGGACGTCTTCCTGGTCACCAAGGTCAGCCAGCGCAAGGCTGACGAGGCGATGCGAACCATCGAGACCAGCCTGAAAAAGCTGGGGCGCAACCCGGATCTCATCCACATCCACAGTCTGACGACCGCGGAAGACCTCGCCGCGATCGAAGCTCCGGACGGCGTGCTGAAGCTTCTCTACAGGCTGCGTGACCAGAAAGTCTGCCGGTTCGTCGGCGTCACCTGCCACAGCGATCCCGTCGTGCTGAAAACCATGCTGGAACGCCATGAGCTGGATTGCGTGCAAATGGCTCTCAACGCAGCGATGGCTTCGGTGGCTGAGGGCCAGGCTCGCGCCGCCGCGGCCCAAGCTCAGCCTGGCGCGACCTTCGAGGAACTGGTTCTGCCGGTCGCCCTGCGCAAGAAAATGGGCGTCACCGCGATGAAGGTCTTCGGCCAGGACAAGCTGAGCGGCCTCGCCCCGGCGGAAATGCTGGTCCGCTACACCATGTCGTTGCCCGTGGCCTGCGCGGTCATCGGCATGCCGCAGCTCGAGCACCTGGAAGCCAACGCCCGTCTGGCCTACGGCTTCCAGCCGCTGAGTCGTGAGCAGATGGAGGAACTTCGCCGGAAGCTCGCCCCGCAGCGCGCGTTGTTGGAGCGCTTCTTCCGCCAGCACGCGGACGCTTGACGGCTTGTCCGGTCTGGATCGCCGCCGGCGTGGGACGACAGGGGCGCGCAAGCCGGTTGCGTTCCCAGGAGGCGCTCGGAGGTCGGGCTCCAGGCGACCGGCGGGACAGCGAGCCGCTGCGCCGCGTCGAGCCCAGGAGTCGCCTCCATGCTGCCGTCCCCTGCGCATGCGTGGTTGGGATAGACGGAAGGCGGCCCGCCGTGCATGGTCTCCCGGCGCCTCGTGCGGTGCCACGGCGAGGCTCACGCGGTAGACCCTGGCTGCATGGCGATCCTGCACCGGGTTATGCTGAGGAACCGATAGAGGTGCCCGATGCGAGCTTCGCTCCTGGTTCTTGCTGGATTGACCGCTGCGATCGTGAATGCCGCTTCCCTGGTCGAGGGCTTCCGCAAGCCGCCCGAGGAAGCCAAGGTCATGGTCCGGTGGTGGTGGTTCGGCCCGGCCGTGACCAAGGCAGGGCTCGAACGCGAGATGAAGCTGATGAAAGAAGGTGGCTTCGGGGGCTTCGAGGTGCAGCCCGTCTATCCGCTCACGCTGGACGATCCGGCTCGCGGCTTGGTGAACCTTCGTTACCTGTCACCGGAATTTCTCGACATGGTGCGTTTCACGGCGGAGACCTCGCGCAAGCTGGGCCTGCGCATGGATATGACGCTGGGCAGCGGATGGCCTTTTGGGGGTCCGCACATCCCCATCGAGCTGGCCGCCGGCAGACTCCGGGCGGATCGTCGCGCGGTAGACGCTTCCACTACGTCGGTTCCCGTGGCGGGTCAGTATCCAGCCGAACGCTTGGTCGCTGCTTTTCTCGCACCTGGAGGCGTTACGGAGCTATCGCCGGAGCGCCTCACGCTGCTCCCTGTCGTGGACGATGGGCGCCCGCGTCTGTTGTTGCCCCCTTCCACGGGGCCGCGCAGCGTGCTGCTGTTCTTCGCCAGCCACACGCGCCAGGAGGTCAAGCGCGCCGCCTTCGGCGCCGAGGGCTTGGTGCATGACCACTACAACCGCGCGGCCCTCGCTGTTCATCTCAAAGAGGTCGGCGAGAAGCTTCTGCAAGCCGGTGGCGGCACGATTCGCGCGGTCTTCTGCGACAGCCTGGAAGTCTTCGGGTCGGACTGGACCCCGGCTTTGCCCGGCTATTTCCAGAGCCGCCGCGGATATGACTTGACGCCGCACCTTCCCCACCTGCTCAAGGAAGCAGGACCGGAGGGCGCCGCGGTCCGCCACGATTTCGGCCAGACCCTGACGGAAATGTTCGAGGAGGAGTTCATGGCGCCGCTGGCCGAGTGGTGCCGTCGCCACAAGGTCCTGCTGCGTGTGCAAGCTTACGGGATCCCGCCCGCCAGCATGGCCAGCTACCGTTTCGTGGATCTTCCCGAAGGCGAAGGCGCTTACTGGAACGCCTTCACCGCTACACGCTGGGCCTCCTCCGCCGCCCACTGGCTGGGCCGGCCAGTGACGCATTCGGAAACCTGGACGTGGATCCACTCGCCCGTGTTCCGCGCCACCCCGCTCGACTTCAAAGCGGAAGCCGACGCGCACTTTTTGCAGGGCATCACCCAGCTGATCGGCCACGGCTGGCCCTACTCGCCCGAGGTCGTCGGCAAGCCGGGCTGGCGGTTTTACGCCGCGGGAGTCATGAACGACCACAATCCCTGGTGGCACATCATGCCCGATCTCAACGCCTATCTGGCCCGCATCTCCTACATGCTCCGGCAGGGGGAGCCTGTGGCGGATGTGGCCCTCTATGCCCCGGTCCATGACGCTTGGGCCTCGTTCCATCTCGGTCGCGTGGAGCTGTTCCGGGCCGTGGGCGAGCGGATGGGCCGTTCGATCATTCCGCGGTTGCTGGAAGCCGGTTACAACTTCGACCTCGTGGACGACCACATGATCACTTCGCTGGCGCGCGTCGAAAAGGGCAGGCTCGCGGTGGCGCGCCACGGTTACTCGATCGTCCTGCTACCGGGCGTGGAGAGGATCCCCGCCGCCACGCTGCGCCGGCTGCGGGACTTCGTACGCGCCGGCGGGATTCTGGTGGCCACCCGCCGGTTGCCGTCCACAGCGCCCGGGTTCGTGAACCGCGAAGCCGAAACCAAAGAGGTCGCCGCCTTGGTCCAGGAACTTTTCCACGGCCCCAAGGCAGCGGCTCGCTTCGTCGCCGACGAAGATGGCGAGCTCGGTCAGGCGCTCCACAAACTGCGCAGGCCGGACGTTCTTTTCACCCCGTCGTCGCAGGGTGTGGGTTTCATCCACCGCAGCGCTCCGGGAGCCGAGATCTACTTCCTGGCCAACACTAGCAATCGCCGCGTGCAACTGAAAGCGGAATTCCGCGTCACGGGAAGGCGTCCGGAGTGGTGGGATCCCTTCACCGGGGAGGTGCGGGAAGCCCCGGTGGCCGGCCGCACTCACACCGGGACTGCGATCGAACTCGATCTGGCGCCCTACGAATCGCGCTTGCTGGTGTTCCCCGTCGCGCCCACGCCAGGCGCGCAGCCGATCAGCAGGCGTTCCACACCTGTCTTGTTGCCTATGGATCTCAGCCATGGATGGGAGGTCACCTTCGAGCAGACGGGCCGTACGGCGACGATGAACGAGCTCCGCTCCTGGACCGAGGATCCGGCTACGCGTTATTACTCCGGGCGAGCCCGGTACCGCAAGACCGTCAAGGTACCGCCCGAATTCCTCATGAAGAACGTGCGCCTCAAGCTCGATTTCGGTGAAACCCGCCCACTCGAGCCCAGGCCCGCTCGCGGCTTTCGGGCGTGGCTGGAAGCGCCTGTGCGCGAGGCTGCCGAGATCTTCGTCAACGGCAAGCGCGCTGGCAGCCTCTGGTGCCCGCCCTACGAGCTCGACGTGACCGGGCTCCTGCGTACCGGCGAGAATCGCTTGGAGGTCGTCGTCTCCAACCTCATGATCAACCGCATGGCGGGAGAGCCTCTGCCGGACTACAAGGATCTGATTGCGCGTTACGGAGACCGGTTCCAGCCGCAGGACCTGGAAAACCTGGAGCCCGTGCCGGCGGGCTTGCTCGGACCCATCCGCCTGGTGCCGTATTGAAAAGGCTCCGCTGGCTCAGCGCCACGCCTCAGCCGAACAGCGTGCGCCAGACCGTGTTGGTCAGCGCGTGCGCCACCATCGCCGCGCGGATTCCCTGTCCGGCCCGGTAGGCACGACCGTACACGAGGCCCGCCACCGTGGCCACCAGGGCGAACCGCCAGTTGGGAAATCCCCGGAACGGCAGGTGCGCGGCCCCGAAGGCTAGCGAGGCCACCAGCCATCCCCATACGGCGCTCCGCAACCACTGACTGGCCCAACACTGCAACAACCCACGGAAGAAGAATTCCTCCGAGAGCGCAACCACCCACATCATGCCGGCGAAGTTCGCCGCCGCCAGAATCGCCACCTTCCAGGCCGGCCCTGGCAGCTCGATTCCGCGCACCACCCCCGTGACCAGACCCAAGACGATCCCGAGCGGCAAGAAGGCTGCGAAGTGCAGAGCCCCGATTCTCCATTCCCGCTTGCTGGGCCACCAGCCAAATCCCACGCCTTCGGCCCTCCTGAGCACCACAGCGCCCAGAACTCCCAGCCGGATCCACATGAGCTGGCCCAGGACCTCCATGGGGGGACCCTCTGACAGACCGGGATAGATCCGCTTGAACGCGCGGGCGAGCATCACGCCTGCCACCAGCAGCAGGAAACCTGCATCTCTCCAGCCGCCAGGCCGCAACAGCGCATACCAGCCCGCGAGCGCTGCGGCCAGCACCATCAAGGTGGCGAACGCTTTCCATTCGAAGAGGCCGGTTGCCGGAGCGTAGAGCAGATAGGACAGGGAGGCAGAAACCGTCAGAGCGAGTGCGGTCGCCCAGCGAGGAAGCCGCCCGAGGGCGGTGCGCAGCCCAGCCGAAGCCGTGCTCGCGTACAGCCCTGTTTCCACCACCCACGCGGCAACAACCCAACCGTTCAAGCTCTCGATCCAAGCCCACTCGGAAAGCGCCGCCAAATCGCATCTTAGCCCGACGGTTCCGTCGTCCGCCCGGGCAATTTCGCGCTGGCGCGCGCCGTTCCAGCGCTCTTGATGCGGTTGGGCGAATCGGCGATCCGGCGGGGGCGCAGCTCTGCGCTCTCCCGAGGGACGCCGGTGGCGCGATGAGTTGCGGCAGCCGGACCGATGCCGGGCTGCGCATCGTGCCATTCCGATGCCATAGCAGTTTGCCGGGACTGCCACGAGCCCACCGCTGACGGTCCGAATGGTTCGGGACAGCCACCGGTTCGAGCTGGCCCTGGCCAATTCGTCTGGCTTGCCGCCGGCAGCGTCCTCGAGGCTTCCCGGCGCAGGCATAGGCCCGAGGGACGCGAACGGCGCCGGCACAACGCCGTGGCAGCCGCAGTGGATGTTCGGAGCCACGGGTGCGCTGGCGAGCTCTCGCGATGCCTGCCCCGCAAGCCTTTCGCCGCGGCGCCAGCCGTTGCCCGGGGGGAGCAATGGCGATCAGCGCGCGTTGAAGCCTCCTGGGCTGCTTCCGCCCCAGGGCCGCATGGCTTCCCGGCGGCCGAGCAGGGCCAGCTCGAGGGGACGGCGGGGGACCGCAAGCTCACGCTCCTGGCGCGGCCGGCTGTGCTACCCTCTGAGGCAATGCCGGAGTTCGACGTCGTAGGGATCGGGCTCAACGCCACCGATACGCTGCTCATCGTGCCCCACTTCCCGGCGTACGCCGGCAAGGCGCCGTTCGTCGAAGAGATCGTCAGTCCGGGCGGACAGATCACGGGAGCGCTGGTGACCTGCGCCCGGCTCGGCCTGCGCGCGAAATACATCGGCACCGTGGGCGATGACGAGCGCGGCAGGATCCAGCTGGAAAGTCTTCGGGCCGAGGGCATCAACACGGACCATGTGCAGGTTCGCCGCGGCTGTCCCAACCAATCCGGCTACATCCTGATTGATCGTTCCACGGGCGAACGCACCGTGCTCTGGAGGCGGCCCGATTGCCTGCGGCTGGATCCGGCCGACATCCGCCCGGAGATGATCACCTGCGCCCGGCTGTTGCACATTGACGGCCACGACACGCCGGCGGTGGAGAAGGCTGCCCGTATCGCGCGCTCCGCGGGTCTGCCCGTCACCGTGGACGTGGACACCATCTACCACGGGTTCGACCGCGTGCTGCCGCACGTGGACTACCTCATCGCCAGCTCCGAGTTCCCCGTGCAGTGGACCAACGAGCGCGACCCCTTCAAGGCTCTGGAAATGATCCAGGCCGAGTACGGCATGAAGGTCGCGGCTATGACCTTGGGACCGTACGGAGCGCTGGCGCGCGCGGAAGGCCGCTTCTATTACTCGCCCGCCTTCGTAGTCAATTGCGTGGACACCACCGGCGCCGGCGACGTCTTTCACGGCGCTTTCTGCTACGCTGTGCTCGAGGGGTTCTCGCTGGAAGAAGCTCTCGAGTTTTCCAATGCCATGGCCGCTCTGAACTGCATGGCCCTCGGCGCGCGGGGCGGCATCCGAACCGCGGCCGATGCCTACAGCCTGATGCGCAGGGCCGAGCGGCGCGTGCATCCGGACTTCCATTACCGCGCCAATTCGGGCCACTGAGATGATCCCGCTGCGCGATTCCCAGCCCAGCTATTCGCCGCCGGTCGTAACGATCCTCATCATCATGGCCAATACCGCGGTGTTCCTGTACGAACTGAGCCTGGACCGCTTCTCGCTCAATTACCTGATTTCCGTCTACGGCATCGTGCCGGCGCGTCTGGAGCTCACCACGCTGTTCACCTCGATGTTCCTGCACGGCGGCTGGATGCATTTCCTGGGCAACATGTGGTTCCTGTGGATTTACGGGGACAACGTCGAGGACATCCTTGGCCGTGTCAAGTACTTCCTCTTTTATGTGGCCTGCGGGGTGGCGGCCGGGCTGGTGCACGTCATGATGAACCCGGATTCGCGCATCCCCACTATCGGCGCCAGCGGAGCCATCGCCGGGGTCATGGGCGCCTACATGGTCAAGTTCCCGCACTCGCGCATCCTCACGCTGGTTCCCGTCTTTCTCTTTCTGACCACCGTGGAGGTGCCCGCCATTTTCATTCTGGGCTACTGGTTCCTGCTGCAATTCTTCAGCGGCGTGGGTACGATCGGGGAATCCCATCTCTCGCAGGGCGGCGTGGCGTGGTTCGCGCACATCGGCGGTTTCCTGGCGGGTATGCTGCTGGTGAACCTCCTGCACCCGCGTCCGCCCAGGCGGCGCCGGCGCGACCTCTACTGGTAGGCTGCTGTGGCCGAAGAACGCGTCGCGTTGGAGATTCTGGCGATCGCGGCCCATCCGGACGATGTCGAACAGACCTGTGGCGGCACGCTGATCCGCATGGCCGGACTGGGCTATCGCACCGGCGTGCTGGACCTGACCGCAGGCGAGATGGGAACGCGCGGCGATCCCGCTATCCGGCTGCGCGAGGCCGCCGAGGCCGGCCGGCTGCTCGGCCTTGCCTGGCGCGGCAACCTGCACCTGCCCGACGGCCGCTTGGAGAACACCTTCGAGGTCCGCCTGAAAGTGGCGGCCGAAATCCGACGCTTGCGGCCGCGCGTCGTGATTCTCCCCTACTGGCAGGCGCGGCACCCGGACCATGTCCGCGCCTGCGAAATCGGCTACGAAGCCTGTTTCCTGGCGGGCCTGCGGAAGATCGAAACCGGCGATCCACCCTTCCGCCCGCGGAATGTCCTTTACAGTTCGCTCTACGCGAGCGTCGCTCCCACCTTCGTCGTGGACATCAGCGAGCAGTTCGATCGGCGTATGGAGGCCTTGCTGGCATACCGGTCCCAGTACGGGCGTCGCGAAGAGGCTTCGGAATTGTTCCCCGATCCGGAGGAGATCCGCGAACGTTTGGCCGGGATCGCTCGTTACTACGGCAACCTCATCGGCGTCCGCTACGGAGAGCCCTTCGTGACGCGGGAGACGCTGCGCGTGGACGACATCGTTGCCCTGGGCTCTCCGAGCTTCTGATCAATCCACGAAACTCAGCCGCGGCCACTCGGGCAGCGTATCCTCGCCAATGCCCAGGACCTCGAGCACCGCACTCCAAAACTCTTGGAAATCCTCCGACGTAGCCGGCCGGGTGCCATGGGCTAGCCAGGACTCGTTTCGTTTTTGGAGCGGCGGGTGGAGCTTCTCGTAAGCCTTGGCCAGCGCCTTGTCCTCCTCGCAGGGACTGAGCGCGAGCGCCGCGAACAGGTTCTTCAAGCCCAACTTGTAGCAGCCCTCCTGCTCGTCCCAGGCTTGCGGGAATTTCTGCCGGAAGGCCTGCGCCAGTTCCGGAGACAGATTCGTCGGCCTTACTTTTCCCAGCCGAGCCCCGAAGGCCCGGTACAGACGGTCCTGCCCGTAAAGCTCGACCGCCCGGTACAGGCGCGCTACCGCCTCGTCGTAGAGCATCTGACGCGCGCGCCGCCGTGCCGAGGCCAGCAGCTCGCGCAAGCAGTTCGGATGCTGTTCTTTCTTTTTGGATTCCTCTTGCAGATTCTTGAAGTAGTCGTGCAGGCCGCGCAACCATGCCAGCGCTTCCCGGTTTTCGGCGTGCTCGAAAGCCACTTCCAGCGCCTGCTTCCACGGGCCGAGATCGTGCAACAGGGTGTCGAACTTCAGCCGATCCAGCTTTCCCAGCAGCCGGCACAACGCCGCGTATGCCTTGATCGTGCCTCTTTGTCGTTCGGAGTGCCGTGCGGCCTCGTCGAGCAGCGCCGCCGCCTGTTCTGCGTAGCCCAGCTCGTAAAAGCGCTGCGCCAGCTGTCGTTGCCGCAAGCCCATCTCGATCCATGGGTTGACGCCTTCGATGGGACGCTCGGTGCCCGAGATGACGACGCCCAGCTCCCCCTTGTCCCGCTGGCCGGAGACGTAGTGGTATCTGCGGATCCATTCCATGGCCGCCATCGCGAGCGCCGAACTCATGGGCTTGGTTCCGCCCGTGTTATCGAAATACACGTCGTCGCCGGACAAGCCCCTCCGCTCGAGCCAATCGCGAATCCCTTTGCGACACTGCTCGTAGCAGGTGCCCAGGTCATCGGGCGCGTTGACCCGCAGCAGTTCGTATTGGGGCTGGTAGTCGAGCGCCGGCAAGATCTTGTCCTTGACTTGGGCTACCGATTGTTCGGAGACCACGAACAGCACGAACTCGGCCGGGTGCCACGTCAAGGCCTTGATGATCGGTTGCTCGGAGCCCCCAACGCTGAGGACCGCACCTTTCATACGGCTCTCGCCCGAAGGTTGGGTTTGTCCGCCTTGCGGTTCCATGGCGCTGCCTCGACCTGCTTCGATGTTGGCCTCAAGCAAAGGTCAGACGTCGAAGATTTCGATGACCCTTTGAAGCGATTGGATGGGATCCTTGCGGGGCGAATACTCGTGGGCCACGTAGCCCTGGAAATTCAGCTCGGCGATGGCCTGCGCGATGGCGCGGTAATTGAGTTCCTGGCTTTCGTCGGGCTCGTTGCGGCCGGGGTTGCCGGCGGTATGGAAGTGTCCGATCCACTGGATGTTGTTGCGGATCGTGCGGATGATATCGCCCTCCATGATCTGCATGTGATAGATGTCGTAAAGCAGCTTCACGCGGGGCGAGTTCACGCGCCGGACGACTTCGACTCCCCAGGCGGTGCGGTCGCACTGGTAATCGGGGTGATTGACCTTGCTGTTAAGTAACTCGAGGCAAATCGTCACACCCTTGTCCTCGGCCTGCGCCTTGACGCGGTTCAGGAAGGCGACGCAGTTCTCGATCCCCTCCTCGTCGCTCATGCCCCTCCGGTTGCCCGAGAGGACGATGACGTTCGGTGCCCCGAATTGGGCCGCGCGGTCGATCATTTCGCGGAAGGCGGGCTCGATCTTGTCGTGCGCTTCCCGCCGGTTGATGCCGTCGGTGAGGGTGTGTCCCGCAGGGGGCGCCATGGTGGGAACGAGGCCGTACTTTTTAAGAGTCGGCCATTGTTCGGGAGGGATCAGATCGAGCCCTTTCAAGCCAAGCCTCGCCGCTTCGCGGCAGATATCTTCGAGACTCATCCCTTTACCGAAACAGCCCCGTGTGGCGGCCTGCTTGATGCGGCCTTTGCGCGCCGCGGCCTCGGCGGCGACTCCGCTGGGGGAGGCGATGGGAAAGCCAGCCAGGGTCCGTAGCAGCAGTCTTCGCGTCATGGCCTCTCTAGTATATGAGGCCCCGCCGCAGTCTCGGAAACGGTAGGCTCCCGGGAGGGCCCTGGGGCTGTGGAAACTCGGGGATTTGCCTGCGGGTACCACCGGCGGCGGCCGATGTTATTATGAAGCCAGATGAGCCTGCTGTCGCCAAGGCTGCAACTGAAGGTCGCGCAGAAGCAGATTTTGACGCCGCGCCTGATGCAGATGGTGGCGGTCCTCCAGCTGAACCGGCTGGAGCTCAAGGATCTGATCCAGCAGGAGCTGGCGGAGAATCCGGTGCTCGAGGAGGCTAGCGAGGAGGGCGGGGAAGAAATCAGCCCGGAGGAGCTCCAGGCGCTGCTCGAGGCCGAGGACGAGCGGGTGGAACCGAGCGACAAGGCGGTGCTCGAGGCCACGGACACGCCCGAAGAGGCTCCGGAGGAACTGCTGGCGGAGGAGGGGGAACTGTCTGCGGAATCGGCTCTTGAGGAGCGGCCGGCCGAGCCGCCCAAGCCGGATCCCTTCGAAGAAATTGATTTCGGCTCGTTCTTCGAAGAGTACCTCGATCCGGGTTACCGCGCCCCGGCCTCGGAAGCCACCGAAAGACCTTCTCTGGAGAACTTCCTCTCGCAGCCGGTCACGCTGGCGGATCACTTGCGGGCCCAGCTCAGCATGATGCCGCTGGAGGAGGCGGTCCACGACGCGGCCGATTCCATCATCGGCAACTTGGATGAGAACGGGTATTTGACGGCTTCGCTCGAAGAGATCGCGGCCAGCGGCGGGCACCAGCTCGCGCACGTCGAGGAGGCCTTGCGGGTCGTGCAGTCGCTCGATCCCGCTGGCGTGGGCGCTCGCGATCTGCGCGAGTGCCTGCTGTTGCAGTTGAAGAGCCGCAACGCGGAGGGAGGAGTGGCCTGGCAGATCGTCGCCGGGCACCTGCATCTGCTGGAGAAGAAGCAGGTCAAGGAACTGGCGCGGGTGCTTCGGCGGCCCCTCGAACACATCGAAATCGCGTTGCGCGTGATCCGCAGCCTGGACCCGCGCCCCGGGTTGCGTTATTCCGGTCCCGGCGCGCGTCAGGTCGAGCCGGACGTCTTCATCACCAAGGAAGGCGACGACTACGTCATCGAGCTGAACGACGACGACGTGCCGCAGCTCAGGCTGAGTTCGCAGTACCGCCGTCTGCTCGATCGCGCGCAGGAGCCCGACCGGCAAGTGCGCAACTACATCAAGGAGCGCTTCGCCTCCGCCCTCCAGTTGATCAAGAACATCGAGCAGCGCAAACAGACCATTCTGCGGGTTTGCGAGGCGATCGTGCGCCGGCAGCGCGACTTCCTCGATCGAGGGCTGGATCATCTGCGCCCGATGATGATCAAGGATGTCGCCGAGGAAATTGGCGTGCACGCCTCGACGGTGAGCCGGGCGGTAGCCAACAAGTACGTCCACACCCCGCACGGCGTCTTCGAACTGCGTTACTTTTTCTCCGAACCCGTGCAGGGACCGTCCGGCGCGGCGATCCCCCTGATCACGCTCAAGCGGATGGTGAAGAAGATGATCGAGGAGGAGGATCCCGCCAACCCGCTCACCGACGAGCAGATCGCGGCCATGCTCAAAGCCAAGGGGATCTATGTGACGCGCCGGACTGTCGCCAAGTACCGGGAAGACATGAAAATCCCGTCCACGCATCACCGGCGGCGACGCGACTGAGCGCCGGCGGGCGGCGCCCGGCCATCGGACTGGGGGAAGAGGAAGATGAAGATCCACTACACAGGCAGAACCGAAGAACTGACCCCGGCGCAGCAGCGCAAGCTCGAGGCGAAGTTCGCGCGCCTGGCGCGGATGCTCGACATGAAGCTGGGCGAGCGCGAGGCCCACGTCATCCTGCGCACCGAGCGTTACGTCCACCAGGCCGAGATCACCGTCCGCTTCCACGACCACGACCTCGTCGGGGTCGGCTCGGGCGCCGACGACTTCACGGCCATTCACCAGGCCATCGAGAAGCTCGAGAAACAGGTGCAGAAACTGCGCGAGAAGTGGCGCGACCTGAAGCGCACCCCCAGGGAGGAGTGGCCCGAGCTGGAAGGCGGGGCTGCCGGACAGGAAGAGTTCCCGGAAGAGGGTCCGCAGAGGCCCGCTCCGCGCGTCTACCGCGTGGTGGACAACCATGCCGGCCGCAAGCCGATGACGCTCGAAGAAGCGTTGCTCGAAATGGAGGGCGATCGCGACTATCTGGTCTTCCGCGACGCTGAAACGGACCGTTTCTCGGTTCTGGTGCGACGGCGCGACGGCAACTTCGACCTCGACGCCAACGGCAACCTCGTACACAAAGCTACAGGCGAAAAGCTGGTCGGCTGGATGCCTAACGCTCAGGGAGTGCTCGACACCACCGAACCGCTGACAGCGGCCTCGGTGATTGTCATCCCC
>JANXAE010000088.1:10405-13168 GCA_025062235.1 Bryobacteraceae bacterium | reverse complement strand
GAGTGCTTCCGCCGGCTGGGTCCGTGGGTCGTTTCCTGTCACGCAAAGGATCTCGACTGGGTCGTCGAAATGAACGTGCACTTCGTGGAGGTCGTCCCGGGGCGAGGGCAGCTCGACTACAGAACCTATTTGACGGAGCTGGCGCGATTGCCGAGGGAAGCGCCCCTGATGCTGGAGCACCTGAAGGGGCCCGAGGAGTACGAAGAGGGCAAACGATACATCCAGAATCTTGCGCTGGGGATGGGTCTGACCCTGGCTTGAGCTGAGGAGACAGCGATGAGACGAAGAGATTTCCTGGCGTTGTCGGCCGCCGCACCCGCGCTTGCGGCCGGGAGGCTTCCCGTACGCAAGGGAATTCTCATGGGGATGCTACCCAAGAACCTGAGCTATGCCGAGCGGTGCAAGCTGGCGCGGGAGGCGGGCTTCGAGGAACTGGAGGTGGGAACGATCGAGGACCCGGCCGAGGCGGCCGAGATCGGGAAGGCGGCGGAGGCAGCCGGGCTGCGCATCCACTCGGTGATGAACCAGGCCCACTGGAAGTACCCGCTCTCCTCGGCCGATCCGGCGGTGGTGGAGCGGAGCATCAAAGGCATGGAAACCAGCTTCGAGAACGCACGGGTCTGGGGCGCCGATGTCGTGCTGCTGGTGCCTGCGGTGGTGAACGCCGAGACCGGCTACCGGGAGGCCTGGGAGCGGTCGCAGCGGCAGATCCGGCGCCTGCTGCCGCTGGCCGAGAAGCACAAGATCGTCATCGCGGTAGAGAACGTCTGGAACCGGTTCTTGCTCAGTCCGCTGGAATTCGCGCGCTACGTGGACGAATTCCAGAGCCCTTGGGTGCGGGCCTACTTCGACGTGGGCAACGTCGTGCTGTTCGGTTTCCCCGAGGACTGGATCCGCACGCTCGGCCACCGGATCGTTCGCGTGCATTTCAAGGACTTCCGTTTCCGCAAGCGAGTGGCGGAATTCGTCAATCTGGGCGAGGGCGACGTCAACTGGCCGGCGGTCCATCGGGCGCTGGCCGAGATCGGCTACAAGGGGCCCGCGACGCTGGAGTTGCCGGGCGGCGATGCCGAGTATCTCAAGGACCTGAGTCGCCGGATGGACCGCATCCTCGAGGGCGGCCAGAACGTCAGCGGCGGCGCGGCCGCCTGAGTTCGGCTGCGGTGACGAGCTCGCGTCACCGCGGGGCAGGAATCCGTCACGCGCCGCTCGCTCAGGCGATCATGAAGTGGCTGGCGGTGAGGCCGGCGGACTCCAGCGCCACAGCCATGCGCGCGAGGGCCGATTTGTGGATCTGCGAGACCCGGCTCTCGTTGATGCCCAACATGCCGCCGATTTCCTTCATGGTGAGGTCGTTGCCGTAATAAAGCACCACGACCTTGCGGTAGCGTTCCGGAAGGGTCTGCATGGCGCGGGCGAGCGCCTCGCGCAACTCCGCGCGTGCGCAAATCTGGTCAGGCTGGGTGTCGGGCCGCGCGGGCACGTCGGGGGGCGGCAGCTCGTCCCCCTGGCGGCGCGAACCCATCGAGACCAGGCCGATGTGCTGCAAGTCGGCCAGCATCTGGCGCCAGCGATCCAAGTCCACACCCATGCGTTCGGCCACCTCGGCCTCGGTCGGGTTGCGGTGGAGAATGGCGGCGAGATCCCGCGTCACTGCTTCGAGCTTCTTGTGGCGCCGGCGCATATCCCGCGAAGCCCAGTCCAGTTGGCGCAGGCTGTCGAGGATGGCCCCTTTGATGCGATGCTTGGCGTAGCTGGAAAACGCGACCTTCTTTTCCGGATTGTACTTGGCGACCGCATCGAAGAGGCCGAGGATGCCGGCGTGCACCAGATCGTCCAGGTCCACATGCACGGGCAGGCTCTCGTGCACGCGCAAGGCGATGGCGCGCACCAATGGCAGGTGCTCGAGAATGATGCGGTCCCGCTCGGCGTGCTCGAATATCGGTCGCGCCTGCGGGGAGCGAGCCGCCGCGTTGTTCCCGTTCATGGCGTTCCGCAGTGTGCTTGCTCTCGACATCGCCGTTCGGGCAGACACATAAGCAAGCGTGCCTCCAGGGATGCGGCGATTCCTACCGGGCGAACACCCGAGAAGGGCAGTAGGCAAAACCTCTAGCCGGAGCAAGGGCTTGCGCCGTCGCCCGAGCGGCGTGCGCGCCCGGCAGGCACGCGCACGGGCCCAGCGCAGGACCAAAATGGCACACGGGTCGTGTTCCGCGGTGTGTCGTCGTGGAAAGGTGGTCGGCCTCAGGCCTTCAGGAACGCATGGATCTTGTCGCGGATCCCCACGGGATCGAACCCCGCGGCGGCGTAGATCTCTGCCGGAGTGCCGGAGCGCTGGAAACGGTCAATGCCGAAGACGCGCCGGCGCCAGTCCGGCGGCAGCAGGAAGGGATAGAGGAAGCCGCTCCAGCCGCTGTGGAAGGCCATCAGGCGCGCACGGTCCTCGTCGGAGAGGATGCGTGCGGCGCGTTCGGGATCGTGGCGCCGCAGTTCTTCGAACAGCTGCGGCGACGTGACCGCGATGACTTTGAAGTCGGCCTTGTCCTGGAGTTCCGGCAGGGCGGCCAGCACGTTCGCCATCATCTGGCCGCCGCAGACAGCCAGCGCCACCTTGCGCTTGCCGTTGTGGGCGTAGTCCTTGAAGACGTAGGCGCCCTGCACGGACGCTCTGGCCGGGGGCACGCCGTTGCCGCGCCGGAAGACGGGAACCGGCGGGCGCACGACGGAGAAGGCCACGGGTTCGCCGCGGCTGGCGGCATGAAA
>JANXAE010000088.1:0-10381 GCA_025062235.1 Bryobacteraceae bacterium | reverse complement strand
CGCTTCGTTGGCGTCCAGGGGTTTGTAGACCTTGATGCCGGGATAGGCCGAGAACAACGACATCCAGAAGAGGCCGTGATGGGTGGGGCCGTCCTCGCCCGTTTCCGGGCCGTCGTGGGCGGCGAGCAGGATGAAGAATGCGCGCGAGCACGGATTGACGTCGTTGTGGATGAGGGCCATGCGCACGGGATTCGCCATCAGGACCGAGAAGACGCCGTAGCTGGCGAAGGCGGTCATGGGGCGGTAGCCTCCCGGCAGCGTATCGCTCGCCATCGAGACCGACATCATCGCCATGTTCTGCTCCGCGATGCCGAAGCGGATGCCGCGGCCGAGCGGGTTGTCGCGGCTGAGCAACCCGCGCACCTGCTCGGCCTTTCCGGTCAGGATGGACTTGGCCAGATCGCCCGCTCCCACCCAGAAGAACGGGCAGCGCTGCATCACCCAGGCGAACCAGGCTTCCGTGGCTCGCCGGGTGGGAACGTTTTCGCCTTCGGGGAAAACCAGCTCGGGTGGCAAAGGATCGGGCCTGCGCAGGCTGCGGTAGTCCGCCGGCTCTTCTTCGCCGAGGGCCGTTTTCAAGACGCGGACCAAGTGCGGCTCGGGCTGCACGCGCGAGCGCGCGGTTTGCAGGCGCTGCACCAGGTAGTCCACGTCGGCCGGCTCCAGTTGGGCGAGAACGATTTCCAGGGCTCTCGCGGGCGGGTCCCGGTCTTCGAGCGGGAAGCCGAGCGCGCGCATCAGATGCACGTACTCGGCATGGGGCAGCGGCGTACCGTGAGAGTCGGCGGTGCCCTCGAGGCGACCGTAATGCTTGCCCTTGATGGTGTGGCACAGCACGACGGTTGGCCTGCGGTTGCCGAACCCGGCGACGGCGAGGCGGATGGCCCAAGCCAGCTCGCGGGGGTTGTGGCCGTCGGCTTCGATGACGTTCCAGCCGAGACCGATCCAGTGGTTCAGGTAAGGGAAAGGAAGGACCTCGGCGATGGGCCCGTCAATGCCGAAGCGGTTGTAGTCGAGCAGGACGGTGAGGTTCTCGATGCCGAGGTTCGAGGCGAGATTGCGCGCCTCGTAGCTCATTCCCTCTTCGGTTTCGGCGTCTCCGGCGAGGACGAAGACGCGAGTGGGCAAGCCGCAGGACCGATGCAGGACGGCCAGGCCGAGAGCGGCGGAAAAGCCGTGGCCGGAGGAGCCGGTACAGGCGTCGGCCAACGCGGAGTAGGACTCGACGTGACCGCTGGGGCCACCCAGGCGGCGGAAGCGAAGCAGATCTTCCGGGTAGGTGACAGCGGAGTCGGTCTCCCGCCCAAGGCTTTCGCCCTTGCGCCGCAAGCACTCGTAGACAAGGGCGACCAGGGCGTGGAACAGGGGCGTGCAGTGCCCGGCCGACCAGACGACGCGATCGCGTCCGGGATGCTTGGGTTCCCACGCGTCGAATGCAAGCAGGCCCGAGACCAGCAGTGTGAGCGCGGCCTCCACCTTGGACGACGAGCCGCCGGGATGGCCCGAACTGGCCGCATCCACGGCAGTGAAAGCCAGCCCCCGCACGATGCGCGCCAGCCGGACGATGCGATGTTCGTCCACTCCCTCGATCGGCTTCAGGGGCAGGCTGCGCAGATCGAGGTAGACCGAGGAGTCCGCTTGCCTGCGCAACCGGACGGGATGTTCGCGCTCGAGCATTTCCAGTGCGCCGGGTTGCGCCAAGTCGAGCAAGTCCGCCGCCATTGGCTCTCCTCCCTGCCGACAAGGGTCGCCGCCGCCCGACGTGGGCGCTGGAGAGCGCACGGGCCTGCGGCGTGCGCCATTCGCCACTATCCATTGGCGGAGGGCCCGCTGTCAAACCGCGGGGACGCCCAGAGGCGGCGCGGGGGCCTCCCGCATCAGCTCCGAGAGGATGCGCAGCGCAGCCTGCTTGCCGCCCTCGCCCACCTCGCCCACAGGCCCGACGCAGCTCGGACATCCCGCGTCGCACTGGCAGCCGGCGAGAAGATCGGCGGCGTGGCGCAGCAATGCGGGCACCATGCGGAACAGGTGCGGACTCAGTCCGACCCCGCCCGGATAGGCGTCGTACAGGAAAAGCAGGGGCTCGAACGTCTGGATCCCGGCTCCGGCCTTCTCGCTCACGGCGACGCCGAGATCCCGTGGATCCGACATCAACAGGAAGGCGGCTACGGTCCGCAAGACATTGGCCAGTCCGGCGACGCCGCTCTGGATTTCCGTGGGCGTCAAGCCGGACAACCGCTCGAGGAAGGCCCGCGGGAAGTGCAGCCAGAAGGCAGTGGTGTGCATTTCCTGTTCGGGCATGGAGAGGTTGCCCGAGCCCACGTTCTCCATGGTGTAGAAGCGGACTTTCTTGAAGCCGACGATCTGGCGGTTCACGCGCACGTCGCCGTGGACGACGTGCGCCTGGCCCAGAGGGGCGGACTCCAGTTCCTCGAGCACCTTGACCTGGGTGTAGTCAATGGCGTCGGTGAAGTAGTCGCACTCCACGCGGCGTACGTACGCCTTGCGCCCCTCGTAATCGAAGCGCTCGACTTGATACTGGCGGGCCTCGTGCAAGTAAATGGCTTTCTCGTGCAACGCGGTCAGTGCCGAAGGGAAGTCCACCTGGGCAATGACCTCCGGTTCACCGGTGACGTCCACCACTACGAAGTTGTCGCTGGTGATGGAGCGCAGGCTGATGGCGTCGGCCGGGTAAGTGTCCGATGTCCAGTGCCAGGCGTCCCCGGAATGGTGCAGCAGGCGGAGCTCTTCGAGGAAGCGGCAGAGCGGCTCGACGGCGTGCGGGCCGAACTTTTCTCCCTCGCGCAAGGGCAGTTCGAAAGCGGCGCACTTGAGGTGGTTGACGAGGATTTCGAGGTTGTCCGGGTTGACCCAGGCGTGTTCGGGCGACTGGGAGAAGAAGTACTCGGGGTGCTCGACGATGTACTGGTCGAGCGGGGCGCTGGAGGCGACCAGCACGGCGACGGAAGCCGACTGGCGACGGCCGGCGCGCCCGGCGCGCTGCCACGTGGAGGCGATGGTGCCCGGGTAGCCCGCCATCACCACGGCGTCCAGCGAGCCGATGTCAATACCCAGCTCGAGAGCGTTCGTGGCCGCCACGCAGCGGATGTGACCATCGCGCAGGCCCCGTTCGATCTGACGTCGCTCGCGCGGCAGGTAGCCTCCGCGGTAGCCCCGCACGGCGCCCGGGGGCATGGGCAGGCGCGCGCATGCGTCCTTGAGGTAGGTCACCAGGACTTCCGTGGCGAGTCGGTTGTTGGCGAACACCAGCGTTTGCAGGCCTCGCTCGAGGAATTCCATCGCCACGCGGCGGGCTTCGGCGAGGTAACTGCGGCGGATGCCCAACTGGCGGTTGACCACCGGCGGGTTGTAGAAGATGAAGTACTTCTCGCCTGAAGGCGCACCGTTGCGATCGAGCACTTCCACTGGCTCTTCGAGCAACCGCTCGGCCAGTTCGCGCGGGTTGGCGATGGTTGCCGAGCAACAGACGAACTGGGGCGAGGACCCGTAGAAGGCGCAGATGCGTTTGAGCCTTCGGAGGAGGTTGGCCAGGTGGCTGCCGTAGACGCCCCGGTAGGTGTGCAACTCGTCAATGACAAAGTAACGGAGCTTCTCGAAGAACTTCGCCCAACGGGTGTGGTGCGGGAGGATGCCGGTGTGAAGCATGTCCGGGTTGGTGAGGACAACGTTGGCCCGCTCGCGGATGGCCCGTCGCGCGTCCTGGGGCGTATCGCCATCGTAGGTGAAGGCGCGCACGTCTGCGCCGATGGCATCCACCAGGGTCTGAAGCTCGTGAAGCTGGTCCTCGGCCAGGGCCTTGGTGGGGAACAGGTAGACGGCGCGCAGCGCGGGGTCGGCAACGAGGTCGTTGAGCACGGCAAGGTTGTAGCAGAGGGTCTTCCCGCTGGCCGTGGGCGTGACAACTACGAGATTGCGGCCTGCGGCAAGCAGGCGGAAGGCCTCGGCCTGGTGCGAGTAAAGGCGCTCGATGCCCTGAGCGGCCAGCGCCCGACGCAACCGGGGGTCGAGGCCTTCGGGGAAGTCCGCGTACTCGCCGGGACGGGCCGGTTGCCGATGGATGGCGCGGACCGGCGACGATTCCCGTGCGGCGAGCCTGCGGAAGTGCTCGAGCGATGCGTCCAAGCCGGTGCGGCGGGCAAGGCCGGTTTCGGACCCGGGTAGCTCCGGGAAGTCGAAGCTGAGATTGGTGGGCATGCAGTTTCGCCTTTTCTTCTCTCTAGTATAAGACAGGCACTGGTGCCCGCGTCACTCCCTCAGGCGCACGAAGGCATGGCGGTCCAGCGTAGCGGCGATGGAGAAGCTGCCCGGATCGGGTCCGGAAGTGACCCGAAGCACCTTGCCGAGACAATACAGATCCATGGGTTCGTCCCGGGAGCCGGCGCATGGCCAGCGGATGACGAACTCGATCCGTTCGCCAACCGCCATGGCCCGGTCGCTGGTGAAGAGCACGCCGTGCGAGCTGAGGTTGCAGGTTTGCCCCTGTGCAAAGAACGGCGCGGTGCCGCGGCGCAGGACGCGGAGGGGCAACTGGATCTGGTAACGCCGGCTCTTGCGCTGGTCCATCATCCCCGGCTAATTCAGGGTAGGGGCGGGAGCCCGCCGCGGTCAACCCGTTACCCGGACGGCCCGGTTACGGTACCGAAGTTCGAGTGCGGCAGGAGCTCGAGGGGTTGCTACAATGCCAAGAGGACGTGCTCCGCCGTGTGCTTCGCATCGCGCTGGGCTTCGCAATGTTGGCGGCAGGTTTGCTCCTTTCGCTTCCGGGGGTACCTGGCCCGGGCCTGCTGATCGCGCTGGGAGGACTCGTGGTCCTGAGCGAGCATTTTCGCTGGGCGCGGGGTGCGGTCGGGTGGCTGAAGCGAACGGCGGCCCGGGCGCGCAAGCGAGTTGGCCAGCGGCGCGACTCCCGAGGGGTGTGACGGAGCTTCCGTTCGTGCTACGCTGTTCGTTCCATGCACATTCCCGACGGCTTCCTGCACCCGCTGATTCTTGCGGGCACGGCCACGTTGAGCGCGGTCGCGGTAGCAGTGGCGGCGCGAAAGGCGCAACGTGAGCTCGAAGAATCCCGCTTCGCGCTGCTGGGCGTCACGGGTGCGTTCGTCTTCGCCGCGCAGATGGTGAATTTCCCGCTCGGTTTCGGGACAAGCAGCCATTTGCTGGGAGGCATGTTGCTGGCGGTGACGCTCGGGCTGGCGCCTGCGATGGTGACCATGACGGCGATCCTGGTGGTCCAGGCACTGGTCTTTCAAGACGGGGGCGTGCTGGCGCTGGGGGCGAACGTGTTGAACATGGCGGTGGCAGGGATAGCCGCGGGATACCTGCCCTACGCGCTGTGGAGCCGCGGGCGCCTGCGTTGGTTCGCGATCCTGGCGGGAGGGTTCCTCTCCGTGGTGGCGAGCGGAGCGATGGCGATGGCGGAGCTGGTCCTTTCCGGTGTGCGAATACCGGCCGCGCTGCTGTGGTCTTCCGCAGTCTTGCTGACGGCCAGCGGCCTGCTCGAAGGGCTGCTCACTCTGGCCGTAGTGCGGGCGCTCAGGGCCTTGCAGCCCTCGGCACTGGAGCGGGCGCAGGTTCGCCGCAGCCAGGCGGTGCTCGGCGTGCTAGCCGTGCTGCTGGCGGGCGGCATAGTCGCAGTCGCCTCGGAAGCACCCGACGTCCTGGATTCGCTGGCCGACCGGGTGGGCATCGCGGAGCGTGCCCGGGCGCTTCTGACGACGCCGCTCGCCGAATACCGGCTCTCTTGGGCACCCGGCTCTTGGTGGAGCCAGGCGACTGCGGGCCTGCTGGGTTTGGCCCTGACCTACGGCGCGGGAGTGGCGCTGGCGCGGGCGCTGCGTCGGCGCAGGAGCGCGTGAATTGCACCACGTTGTGCTGGACGAATGGGGGCGCCGTCCCGGGTGGTTGCAGAAGCGGGACGCGCGGGTCAAGCTGGTCGCGCTGCTCGGCTACCTGATCGCACTGGGTACGGCACCGCCCTTGGCGTTGCCCGCTGCGGCCGGCTTCGGAGCGCTGGCGGCAGCGGGCGTGGTCCTCGGCAAGCTCCCCGCGGGAGCGGTGGCCCTGCGGGCCGCTTTGGTCCTGCCCATCGGGCTGTTCCTGGCGGCCGGTTTGCTGTTGGGCGGAGCCGCGCTGCGGGCGGGTGACCTGCTGGTGCGGAGCTACCTTTCGGCCGTGGCGGTGCTGGTGGTGATGGGCACGACGCCTATGGCTGGGCTGCTGCGGGCCATGGAATCGCTCGGAGTCCCCAGGTTCCTGGTGGTGGTCCTGCACTTTCTTTACCGCTACCTGTTCGTTCTCTCCGAGCAGGCGCAGCATATGCGGCTGGCGGTGCGGAGCCGCGGGCTGGATCGGGCCGGCCTCCGCAGGTGTCCCAGCCTCTGGAAAGCTGCGGGAGGGGCGTTGGCCGTGCTGTTTGCGCGTTCCCTGGCCCGGGCCGAGGCGATCCATCGCGCCATGCTGGCGCGGGGCTACCGGGGACAAGTCCTGTGGCTGCGTGCCGCGCGGATGAGGCCGGGCGATTGGCTTTTTCTCGCCGTGGCCCTGACGCTGTGTGCCGCCGTACGCGTCGTGCTGGCGCACGCGGGTTAGGATGGCTGCGGAGCCGCTCATCCGGGTGCGCAACCTGCGCTACCGTTACGAGGACGGGACGCTCGCGCTCGACGGCCTGAGTTTCGAGCTGTACCCCGGGGAGACCGTCGCGGTACTCGGGCCCAACGGATCAGGGAAGACAACTTTCGTCCTTCATTTGAACGGTCTGCTGCGGGGCGAGGGCGAAATCATCGTCTGCGGGCTGCGCATCGAGAAGGGGAACTTGGAGGAAATCCGCCGCCGGGTGGGGTTGCTCTTCCAGGACCCGGACGAGCAGCTCTTCATGCCCACGGTTCTCGAAGACGTGGCCTTCGCTCTGCTGTGTCGGGGAATGGACCCGGCGGAGGCCGAGCGGAGAGCACGCGCGGCGCTGGCCCAAGTGGGTCTGGAAGGCGCAGCGTCCCGGCCCCCCTATCACTTGAGCGCAGGAGAGAAGCGGAGAGCAGCTCTGGCTGCGGTCCTTGCCTCCCAGCCCGAGATTCTGGTGCTCGACGAACCCACCACTTACCTCGACCCGCCAGCCCGTCGGGAGTTGATCACGCTCCTCGGCGCGCTGCCCCAAGCGAAACTGATCGTGACCCACGATGCGGACTTCGCCGCGGCCATCGCTGACCGGGCAGTGTTCCTGCATCGCGGGAAAATCGTTGCCGAGGGCCGCGTCTCGGAGCTGGTACACCGCTACGGCTGGACTCCGCACACGTCGGGTCGGCGAGAGCGCTGAGCGCGGCGCAGCGCTCCTCGCCACAGACCGATCCTCTCAACTGCTTGCTGCGGCCGCCTTCTTGCGATACTCAGCCCAACGCTTCTTCTGGGCCAGGGAGATCCGCTTGCGCGCCTCGGCGCTCAGAGTCCGCCGCTTGGGCGGGGCGGCGAGTTTGGCCACCGACTTGATGGCGGGAGGACGACCGCGCCGGACTCCCAACAGTTCACGCACCCTGCGGATCTGTTCCTCGATCCTTTGCCTCTGGAGCTGGAGGCCCTCCAGAGCGGCAGCTAAGAGCTCGCGATTGGCGACTTCGTTCGAGGTTCTTGGCATGACGTACACCTACTTCCACGATAGCACAAGAAAACTTAGTCGAGTAAAGTTTCCGAGAAAAAATTAATCTGGCAAGTGGAGGCTTCCGGCTATCAAACGAGCGGCGAGTTGCGACCCTGCCACGCCTCAGTGGGGGGAGATTCGCAAAGAATGGTAACCGGTCCGTCATTGACGAGGTGAACTTGCATCATGGCCTGAAAAACTCCGGTTTCCACGGCAAGGCCGCGGGCGCGCAGCGCCTGGACAAAGTACTCGTAAAGCGCCCGTGCCTGTTCGGGCGGCGCGGCGCGATCGAAGCTGGGACGACGACCCTTGCGCGTGTCTCCGTAGAGGGTAAATTGCGAGACAACCAGCACCGCGCCGCCAACTTCCTGCACGCTCCGGTTCATTTTTCCCTCCTGGTCGGGAAAGATACGCAACCCGGCGATTTTCTCCGCGAGGTAGTCGGCATCGCGCTGGGTGTCCTCACGGGCGATTCCCACGAGCACCAGCAGTCCCCTGCCGATGGCGCCTGTCACCGTGCCGTCCACTTCCACGCGGGCCTCGCGGACCCGCTGCAAAACGGCCCGCATATGGTATAAGTATGCCAGAGTCATGCGATGATCGAGACCTACGCCTATGCCCGCGCAGGCCTGCTGGGCAATCCCAGCGATGGGTATTACGGCAAGACCATTTCTTTCGTGATCCGCAATTTCCGGGCCCGGGTGCTGTTGTACCCCAGCGCGAGGCTGGAGATCCGGCCTTCCAAGGCCGATACCCCGGTTTTCGAGAGCCTCGACGATCTCTACGAGACCACACGCTGGCGCGGTTACTATGGCGGCATCCGTTTGCTTCAAGCGCTCATCGTGCGCTTCATGGAGTACTGTCGCGACCAGGGCATTCGCCTGCCCCATCGTAACTTCACGATCGAATACGACAGCAACATTCCCATGCGATTGGGTCTTGGCGGATCGAGCGCCATCATTACCGCGGGCCTGCGCGCCCTCTGCCTTTATTACGGAGTCCAGATTCCCTTGCACTGGCAGGCGGACCTGGTCTGGAAGACCGAAACGCTCGAGCTGGGGGTCCCAGCCGGGCCCCAGGACCGGGTAATCCAAGTTTATGAAGGACTCGTATATATGGATTTTTCGCGCGAGCTGATGGAAGGCAGAGGTTACGGACACTACGAGCGCCTGGACCCCGCGTTGCTGCCTGACATGTATGTGGCCTACCGCACCAGCCTGAGCGAGGGGACCGAGGTCTTCCACAGCAACGTGCGCGAGCGATGGCGGCAAGGCGATCCGCAGGTGGTCGAGGCCATGGCGACTTGGGCCGGGTTCGCCGAGCGCGGCCGTCAGGCCCTGCTGGAACGGGATTACGACACGCTCGACGCACTCATCAACCTGAACTTCGACCTGCGCGCCCAGATCTACCGCATCTCCGAGGGGAACCTACAGATGATCGAAACCGCGCGGCGCGTAGGGGCCAGCTCGAACTTCGCGGGTTCCGGCGGCGCCATCGTCGGTTCCTATCGGGGCGAGAAGATGTTCGGCGAACTGGTCGAGGCCATGCGCCCGCTGGGCGTGGCCGTGATCCGTCCCCAGATCCTGCCGTAGGCTCACGAGTCGGGCCGAGCGGAACCATCGCTTCCGCCCTCGCGTCCGACAGCCGCGGAACCCGCGCGGCGAACGTACCCGGAGCCGCAGCGCGCGCCAGAAACAGGGAGCGGGGCTTGCGCGGTTGCGGGCGGACCGGACCGCTCGTCATGGCCGGCAAGACCCGCTCGCGGCCTCGTTTCAAATCCGGGGAGGAGCTGTGGATTCTCGGGCCGAGCGGCGCTCGCGGGGCCGCCAGCGCGGCGCGCCGCACCCGCGGCTTGCGACTTGCTGATAGAATCGCCTTGCCATGACCAGAAGAGAATTCGCCAGGACGGGGCTGGCAGCGGCGATCCAGGCCCCGGCGCGTTTCCGCAAAGGAATCTGCGCGATCATCTTCCCGAAAAACATGCCGCTCGAAGAGCAGTTCCGGCAAGCGCGCAATGCGGGTTTCGAAGGCCTCGAGATTCCGCTCGGGGACCTGCTGCCACTCGACACGGACCGCGACCAGGCGCGACGGCTGGCCGAGGCGGCCCGCAAGAGCGGCATCGAGATCATCAGCCTCTGGGTCTCGGCGCCGCTTTCCCCGAATCCGCTGAATCACCCCGATCCGGCCGTTCGGGCGCGCGGCGTCGAGGCATTGCGGCGGGCCTTGACGCTGGCCTCCTGGATGGAATGCGGTGCGCTGCTCATCGTTCCTGGACGGCTGGGGACCGGGCCCAAGTTCCAGTTCGGCTACCAGGACACCTGGGACAGGGTAAGCGCGGAGTTGAAGAAGGTGGTTCCCGAGGCCGAGAAGGCCCGCGTTTGCCTGCTGCCGGAGAACGTCTGGAACCGCTTCCTCGTCAGCCCGCTCGAAATGCGCACGTTCGTGGACCAGTTCCAAAGCGTATGGGTGGGTGCCTACTTCGATATCGGCAACATCTTGCAGTACGGCTATCCGCAGGACTGGATTCTCACCCTCGGCGCGCGGATCAAGCGGGTGCACGCCAAGGACTACAAGCTTTCCACGCGCGCCGAGCAAGGGCGCTTCGTAGAGCTGCTGGAAGGCGACGTGGACTGGAAGGAAGTCATGGCAGCCTTGGTGAAGGTGGGCTACCGGGGCTTCATTTCCCCGGAGTACGGCCACCGGCCGGAAGATCCGGGTTATCTGCGCAAGGTT
>JANXAE010000087.1:5876-13231 GCA_025062235.1 Bryobacteraceae bacterium | reverse complement strand
CTCGCCGTGCTCGCGTTTTCGACGAGCGGCGCCTCGGCACGGACGGTGACGGTCTCGGTGGGCGCGCCCAGCTCGAGCCGGACGACGTATCGGATCTGCTGTCCTGCCTCGAGCGTGATGCCGCTCTCGACGAAGCTCTTGAAGCCTGTGGCTTCGACGCGGAGCTGGTAGCGTCCGGTGGGAAGGAAGCTCAGCGTGAACTCGCCACGTTCGTCGGACTCGGCCGTCTGCTGGTAACCGGTGGCCTCGTTCGTCGCAGTGACCCTGGCCCTGGGCACAAGGGCGCCCGTGGGATCCTCGACCACGCCGTAGATGTTGGCGGTAGTGCGCTGGGCGGCGAGCGGTGCAGCCAGAGCGAGCCCGAGCGCAAGGGCGGCACGGAACGGAAATGGATTTGCCAGCATGGGGACCTCGCGGAGGCGGTAGCGCTCCACTTTTGGAATTAGCAATCTAAAGAGAAGTTGTCAAGAGCTTTTTTCTTTTGCTGGTGATTTCTTCCATCTCTAATCCCCGCCTCCCGGAACTGTCACCTCCTCGTGTGGTACCCTTCCGCCGCTGTGGACTCGCCCGCCAAGGCCAACGATCCGCTCCGGATCGAACGGGTGGAGGATTGCTCGACCGCGGTTGCCGGGACAGCAAGGGCGGCTGGCCTGGCGGCGCTGCAGGGAAGCGGGACCTTCGACGCTGGATCCCACCCGTGCTCTCGCCTGCGTGGCAGGGCATTCGTAGGGGATGGCTGCCCGTGCGGCCGCGCCGCGGCGGGCAGCATCCGCACGGCTTCCCCTGCGAGGCGGCGGTTTGCGTTGGTTGCGATGTGCCTACTCCGTCGGAACTTTGTCCGCGCCAGGAATCGCCCTGGCTTGGGCTGTCGCCAGCCGTGCCTAGGTTCGCGCAGCGGCACCCTCGAGAGCCCGTCCGGCCCTGCGCTGCTCGAGCCAGCCCCAAAAGGTCATTCGCCGCAGCGATTCATCCGGAGGCGCGGCGGGCGGGATGAGCAGGCTGGCCAGGTAGCCCACCGCCAGCAGCACCAGGTGGCCAGCGGCGCCGATCGTGTATTCGTGCCATGGGTAGTTCCACCGACCCAGATCGAGCATGCGCTCCTCGCCGTAGGTGAGCGTGGCCCAGGCGGTGAACAGGATCGTAGCGGCGATGCCCACCCAGGCGCCGCGCGCGTGGGCGCGGGTGCTCAGGAAGGCGAGCAGGAACAGGCCCGCCAAGCCCACGGCGACGATGGCCGAGATCGTAAACCACAGAGAGAGGGCGGAGCCTTGGGTGCGCGATAGCAGCAGCGCCATGGCGACGGCGACAGCGCCGCAGATGCCGACGATCCAGCGGCCGACGCGCAACCGTTGACGGTCGCCCGCTTGCGGACGCAACACGCGGTAGAAATCCTCGACGCCCACGACGGCCAGGCAATTCAGGTCGCTCGAGAGCGTGGACATCGCGGCCGCCAGCAGGGAGGCCACGAAGACGCCTGCCAGCCCCGGCGGGATGTGCGTGGCCAGGAAGTGCGGAAAGACCTGGTCGGCCTTGGTCACGGTGGCGGGCAGGGCCTCGCCGGTCAGCTTGTAGAAGGCCCAGGTGCAGCTTCCGATCAGCATGAACAGCGTCCAAACGGGCACGCAAAGCACCGCACCCAAGGCGACCCCGCGCAGCGCCTGGCGGTCGTTGCGCGCCACCAGATAGCGCTGCACGACCGTCTGGTCCGCCCCGTACTTTTGCAGGTACCAGAAAAAACCGTAGATCGCCAGCACGAGTATCGTCGGGCGCGACAGATCCGGCGCGGGATCGCCGAGGCTGATCTTGCCCTCATCCCAGGCCAGCCCCAGCACGGCCGCGGGGCCTCCCGGCGGCAGGAAAAGCAGAAAGCCCAGGCACACGAAGATACCTAACCAGAGGATCAGGCCTTGCAAGACGTCGTTCCAGATCACCGCCTCGAGGCCGCCGACCAGCGTGTAGAAAACCGTCACCACGCCCACCAGCACGATCAACCACTCGACGCCCCATCCCGTCATGCGGTCTATGGTGAGCGCCAGCAGATAGAAGACGAAGCCCATCTTGGAGAAATGGCCGAGCGAAAAAGCCACGGCCGAATACACGCGGGCCAGGCGGCCGAAGCGGCGGCCGAAGTATTCGTAAGCGCTCATGCCCACCGCTCGCCGGTAGAACGGGATGATGACGGAGCCGACCAGCGCGAGCACCAGCACCACCATGAAGCCCGGAACCAGCAGCGACCAGTCGCCGGCGTACGCCGAACCCGGATAGGCCACGAAGGTCACGCTGCTGATCAGCGTCGCGAACAGCGAGATGCCCATCGCCCAGGCTGGCACCGAGCGGCGCGCGACGAAGTACGCCTCGGTCGAGGTTTGCCGGCGCGAAAATTTCAGCCCGATTGCGATGACGGCCGCCATGTAGAGGGCCGTCGTAAGCGCATCCAACCAGCGAAGGTTCGTTCCCATGGGCGTCCCCCTGCGCCCCGACGAGGGCTCACTGAGCGCTGCGCGCGGGCGCCGGCGCCCGCTTCAGAAGGCCGTGCAGCTGGGTGACGACCTCGCGGGCACGCTCGAGCAGCAACCGGTGCTCGCCACCCGCGCCTACGAAGCGCATGCCTTGTTCGACCCAGAATCGCGCCTGTTCCGGATCGCGGCAGTGAATGCCCGGCGCCACTCCGGCTCGCTCGCACTGCCGGATGAAGCGACGGATCGCCTCCACCAGCTCGGGATGCGAGAATTGCCCGGGCAAACCCAGCGAGACCGAAAGATCGGCCGGGCCCACCATGGCGACGTCCACGCCTTCGATCGCCAGCAACTCCTCGGCGCGCTCGAGCGCAGTCAGGCTTTCGAACTGCACCACCGACATGGTATGCCGGTTCAGGTGGTCCATGATCGCGGCCATCGGCTCGGCCGCGAAATCCACGAGCGGCGGCAACACACCGAAGCCGCGGCAGCCCTCCGGCGGGAACTTCATCCAGCGCAGGGCCTGGCGCAGCAAGCCCGGATCGTCTACGCGAGGCAGCACGATGCCCTGCGCGCCCACGTCCAGGGCGCGGGCCACCAGCGAGTAAAGCAACTCGCCCACCCTCACCAAGGGCGTGATACTGGCAGCCACCGCGGCCTCGACCATGTCCTGCACGGTTTCGAGGTCGAAGCCGCCGTGTTCGAGGTCAATGAAAACATAATCGAAGCCTGCTGCAGCCAAGGTCTTGACGACGGGGGGCGATCGGTACCACTGGATCGCGCAGCCGAAAACCGCCTCTCCACGTCGAAGCTTTTCCAAGGTCCGGTTCGTTCGCATTGTTCTCTATCGAAACTATAAACTAATGGTGCGGATCTGGCAACAGAGCACCTCTATTTTCGAGTCCGAATCTCTCCGAACCCAGCGACCGAGCTTTGCCCGGAACCGGGCCAGGCTGGGCCACCGGTCGAAGCGGAGCAGGTGCGTGGGGCAATCGCAATCCGAGGCTCCGAACCGCGGGACGATCCCGTCCGCCAACTGCGCAAGAACCCGAGCCCAGAGGTGCTCCTGCCGCTCGGCACCCTCTCGCAGCCAGACACCCACGGGTCGCACACGTGCGCGCAGATAATCCACGTGCCACCGGGCGGTCCGCGGGCCTCGGAGGTGCCTTCCCAGTCTGGCTCGCAGGCCGCCGGGGCCGAGCGCGCTGCCTACGTAAGCGTAATAACCCGGGGTGAGCCGGATCCGTCCCAGGGCCCCGACCGAAATTGCGAGCGGGCGCGAGAGGTGCAGAACGAGGGCGTAGGTGCCCGGCGCAGCAGGAATCGCTGCGAAGGAACCCTGTCGCTGCCGCCGCTTGGAGGGCTGTCGCTGCATCGGCCCTCGGGTCGGGATTGGTTCCCGCGTCCGCAGGTGACGAACTCGGTATTGTACGGCTTCGACCAGGTGTTCGCCGTCCAGCGCGCGGGAGTCGTACGGCTCTGGGTGGTTGCGAGTTCGGGCACGGGGTCGTCGGCGCGCGAACCGGCCGGACGGTAGCCCGGAAGGTTCAGCTTGCGTGGCCGCTGATGCGCGGTGAACCGTTCCTTGCGGGGCTTGGCCCCACCTTGGTTTCAGCGGGCGGATCGGCATCCGCGCCCAGGCGGGGTTTCTACCGGATCTCGGGCGGTACGGCGCACCACGGTTTCAGGGGGCGTGGGGCAGGATCTGGTCGAGCACTTCCGCACGGCACTCGCCCAGGGCGGCAGTCAATTTCTGGTGGGCCAGGTTTCTGAGGCGGACGAACAAGTGCTCGGCTGTCGAGGCTTCGCTGCGCAGAGTCAAAGTCTGGTCGGCCAGCGGGACGCCGTCGGGTTTGCGCTGGAAGGCGCCGGATGCGATCAAGGCGAGGACCACCAATTTGACGGCTTCGCTAGCCACCGTACCTTGAAGCCCGGCCGTCGTTTCTTCGATCAGGGCGCCGACCGGCTGCTCAGAGGGTGGGTGTTCGGCGATCCACCGTGCCACAGCGAGGACTTCGCTGGCCGGCGGAAGGCGTACGATGGGCGCTCCGGCACTCAGTAGGGCACGGTAAACCTCCGGGCTGTGGATTTCCCGTGCGGGAAGGTCGGGCAGGATTTCGCCCAGTCTCCGGGCCTGGGCACGAAAGGCGAGGACTGGCTGCGAGTCGGTCCGGCGCACCACGCACAGCGGCGTTCCTCCGCACACGTGCTGGAGGAATTCCACGAACTTGGGGAATCCCAGGCGGAGGTTCGCCGAAGGCCCCGCCGCGTAACGCAAAGCCTCCTGGACCACCGACAGAACAATGCCTGGTCCGTTCAGGTCGCTGCGGGCGGTGGGGTCTTGCTGGTACCATTCCAGCACCTCCCGCGCTTTCCGGACCAAGAGATCCCGGTCCCAATCGCCTTCGAGCGGCTGAATCCTTGCCGCCAGTCGCACGTTGCGCGAATCGGTCACGCCCGTCATCCGGGAAGGAAGACCAGGGTAGGGACGCGCGTCCGCAAGCTCGTCGGCTTCGGGATCCGCCAACCAGACGAAGTGGTCGCAGACCGCCTGGAAGATACGGCTGGCGGAGCTGCGGTACGCACAACCCACGACTGTCTTCCCATATTCGTGGAGCTTCTTCGCGAGGGCCGAGAATCCGCCGTCTCCGGAGACAATCACAAAGATCTCCAAGCCCGGCCTGTTGTGGGCGAGGTCAACGGCGTCAATGGCCAGTTGGATGTCGGCGGCATTCTTCTTCGCTTCCCGCCCGAAGCCGAATACCTGGATCGGATCGATTCCGAGCTCGTTGATTTCGCCGCGCATGATGGCAAGGCGAGGGTCGCTCCAATTCGCGTAGGCGCGTTGCAGGGCGATCTGACCGACGCATCCGGCTGCCTTGATGGCGGCCAGGATGTCGCTGAGCGACAGATTGGCAGCGGTCTCGGGAGAGAAGCTGTAGCCCTTCAGCAGGTTCTCGATGTCATAGAAGATGGCCGTGTTGAATGCCATGGCTCGCCCCCCTGCCAACGGCGGCTCCGCCGCGAAGCCGCCTGCTGCGGGCACCGGACATGCTCAGGGATGTTATCAGAACGGGCTGGCCAGCGGCTCGTGCCCTCGCGCCGGAGGCCGATCGTGCCTCGCTACGGCCGTCCTCTTCAACTCCAGTAGCTGCGGTCGAGGCTCCGGTACTGTACGGCTTCGGCCACGTGCTTTGCGCTGACGGCCTCGGAATCGTCGAGGTCCGCGATCGTCCGCGCTACTTTGAGGATGCGGTCGTGAGCGCGCGCCGAGAGGCCTAGCCTCTTCATTGCCAGCTCGAGCGTTCTCTCGCCGGCCTCGTCCAGTCGGCAGACTTGGCGGAGCAACTTCGGCGGAAGCTGGGAATTGTAGCAGCCGCGCTGCTGTTGCCTGGCGCGGGCTTGCACGACGCGGGCGCGAATTTCGGCCGAGGACGCACCGCCGTCGCTACCGCGGCGCAGCTCCCTGTACGGCACCACTGGGACCTCGACGTGCAGGTCAATGCGGTCGAGCAGCGGCCCACTGAGCTTGCTCAAGTAACGCTGGATGATGCCCGGCGTGCACCGGCACTCGCGCGTGGCGTCGCCGTGGAAACCGCACGGACAGGGATTCATGGCCGCAACCAGCATGAAGCGGGAAGGGAACTCCAGGCTCATGTTCGAACGCGCGATGCGCACGGCGCCGTCCTCGAGCGGCTGACGCAGCAACTCGAGCACGTGGCGGGGAAACTCGGGGAATTCGTCCAGGAACAGCACGCCGTTGTGCGCCAGGCTGACCTCCCCGGGTCGGGGGATGCCGATCCCCCCGCCGATCATGCCGGCGTCGGAGACCGTGTGATGCGGGGCGCGGAACGGCCGCTCGGTGAGCAGGCCCGCGCCGGGTGGCAGCGTTCCCGCGACGCTGTGGATCTGAGTGGTTTCGAGGGCCTCTGCGAAGGTGAGCGGGGGCAGGATTCCGGCCAGTCGCTTGGCCAGCATGGTCTTGCCAGAGCCGGGCGGGCCGATCATGAGCACGTTGTGCATGCCCGCCGCCGCAACTTCCAGAGCGCGCTTGGCGGCCGTCTGGCCCCGCACCTCGGCGAAGTCGGCTGCGGCCTCGTTGCTTGGGACCAAGGCGGGCGGCGTTGGGCTCACCGGGTCCGTGGCGTCCGGGTTGGACGCCAGCCGCACCACATCGGCCAGGTGCCGCACGGCATAGACGCGCACGCCTTCGACTACCGCCGCCTCCGTCGCGTTCTCCGCAGGGACGATCACCCGGGGTACTGCCTCGCGCCGGGCGCAGATGGCGATGGAGAGCGCGCCGCGCACGGGCCGCACGGCTCCGTCGAGCGAAAGCTCGCCGACCAGGAGCCAGTCGTCCATCCGCGGCAGCGTACCCATCGCCCCGAGAATGCCTGCGGCCATGGGCAAGTCGAAGCCCGCGCCTTCCTTGCGAAGGTTCGCGGGTGCCAGATTGATGGTGACCGCCTTGTTGGGGTAACCGAAACCGGAATTGGCCAGGGCCGACTTGATCCGCTCGCGGCTCTCGCGCACGGCAGTGTCGGGCATGCCCACGGTGACGAAGTCGCGGGCGCTACCAGAGGGATACAGGTCAACCTCCACCTCGATCGGGTGGGCTTCGATGCCGTAGACGGCCGCGCTGCGCGTGCGGAATAGGGCCATGTCGAGCCCGCTACAAGCATTATGTGCGGCCCGGCGGCGATCCTTCTCAGCGCCAGGCACGCTGCTCGCGCTCAGGCGTGCAGCCGCCACGCTTGCGCCCGGCGAGACCGGCCGCGGAAAGTTGGCCCATGGGCCGGCCCGGCTTGCACTGGCCCTCGGGCCCATCTCCGCGAACTCGAAGGATCGTCAGCAGGGGGCCGAAACGTACAGGGCCGCCCCTCCCGCCGAGGGGGCTCT
>JANXAE010000087.1:0-5866 GCA_025062235.1 Bryobacteraceae bacterium | reverse complement strand
TCTCCCGTCAGGGTACGTTGAATGCCTTGCGGCGGCTGCCATCGCAGTTCCTGCTTTGTCCCGCTCTTGGAATCCAAGCCACCGCCGGGGCTTTGAGGGTATTCCCGTTCGTAGCTGCCTGAGCAGCCCGTTGCCATCCGTGAGGGCTGGCGGTCCGCCGCCGGTCAAGCTCAACGAGATCCCGGCCGCCAAGCGCAGTCCGCCACCAACCATCGGAGCGGTTGCCCGGGTGTCGCGCTGACTCGCCTTCCTGCAGCGGACTCCAATTTGGGGTGGCTGGGGTGCGCTCGGCGATCCGCTCGCTGCCGACGTCGCCTCGAATTGGGTCCCGAAGACGCCCGCCCTTTCCTCGGCGGGCCTGGCTGGGACGACCCGTCGGAGGCCGGCACGGGCTTGACCGCACGCCGCTGGCGCTCAACGGTACACCAAGTAGAACATCACGATGAAGACAACCGAAAAGATCAATCCGGTGAGCACAACGACGGTCAGATCGCGCCCGAAGGAGCGGGCGGGTGTGGCCGCGGCGACAACCTGCCGCAGGTCGAAGGCTTCGTCGGGTTTCGGTGTGCTGTGCTGGCTGAGGTCGTGCGGCGGCCGTTCGGCAGAGTCCTGCTGGCTGGCGACCAGTTCGTGGGCGCGGATGCGGCGTTCGACGGCGCCGCGCAGTTGCTCCGGGTCGGGGCCCAAGCGGGCGCCAGCGTCCTCGGGGAGCATCTCCCGAGCCTCGGAGAGCGCCAACGGCTTCAGAGGTGGCACGGCCCAGAAGCCCAAGGAATCGGCGAGCTGGCAGGCGACGTAGACCAGGCCCGCCAGGTCTCGTACGGGCCCGCCCGGCGGGTCGTGGTGGCGGCCGGCAACGATGCGCAGGTCCTCGGGCAGGTTCCAGCGTTCGGCAAGCATCCGTCCGGCCTCGCAGTGATCGAGGCCGAAGAACTTGCGCTCGAGCTCGAGCATTTCCAGGCCGTTCTGGGTGGCGTGTTTGAGAAGTTGCGCATATTCGGCGGAGTGTGCGACCAGAAGGCCGAGCCTTCCCAGGTCGTGAAGCAGTCCGGCCGTGTAGGCCACGTCTTCGGGTTGCGAGGTCAGGCGGGCCAGCTCTTCGCTCAGCAGGGCGCAGGCCAGCGTGTGACGCCAGCAGCGGTACAGCTCCTGGACCTTCATGGCGGCCTGCATGTAGTTCGCGGCGGCCACGGTCATCGCGAGGCTGCGGATTCGTTTCAGGCCCAGGATCACCAACGCATGCTGGAGGCTTTCGATCCGCGAGTGGAAGCCGAATAGGGGCGAGTTGGCCAGCCTGAGGATTTGCGCCGAGAAGGCCGGGTCCGCTGTGAGCAGCTCGACCAGCCGCCGGACCTCCACCTCCTCGCTCGCCAGCAGGTCGAAGATCCTGAGCACGATGGGCGGGAAGGCCGGGATCTTCGAGAGCGCTGGCAGGTCTTTGGGGGTGGTTTCAGTTGCCGGCTCTGGCACGGCGGGTTTCCCCAGAGCACAAATCGGGCTTTCGGCTGGAAACTTTAGTGCCGGGGCTTTTTCCGGAGACGCCCGATTCGGGGGGTAGCGCGACCGATTCCACTTTCACTTTCTTCTTGCCCGCCGGGGCCGGTCAGGGCTATACTAAGGGCTTCCCGATGGTTCTCGCCGGCGCCAATTTCTGGTTCCGATTTTGGCGCTTTAGCCGCCGCGGCTAGAGTGGCGTTGGCGGACCGTCGGTAGCCAGATCAGACAAGCCAACCCACTCGCAAGAGTGGGTTTTTTATTTGGTCGCGAGGCTTGCATACCGGGGACCGTTCGGGGCCCCGAGGAGGCTGGAAATGATCGTCTCCATGAAACGCAACGCCACCAAGGAGGACATCGAAGCCGTCTGTAGCCGCATCCGGGAGTTCGGCTACAGGGTCCACACCATCCAGGGCGAAGAGCGCGTCGTCATCGGGGCCATCGGCATCGGGGATGTCACCGCCTGTTTGGAGTCTCTGCAAGCCATGCCCTGCGTGGAGGCAGCGGTCCGCATCTCGGCGCCATACAAGTTCGTCAGCCGCGAGTTCCGGCGGGAGAAGAGCGTGATCCGGGTCAACGGTGTGGAGATCGGGGGCGACGAGTTCGTGGTCATCGCCGGACCGTGCGCGGTGGAGTCCGAGGGCCAGATCTTGCAGACGGCCGAAGCGGTGGCGCGGGCCGGGGCACGGCTGTTGCGCGGGGGCGCCTACAAGCCTCGGACCTCGCCGTACGAGTTTCAGGGGCTCGAGCGGGAGGGTTTGCGGTTGTTGCGCAAGGCCAAGGAAGCCACCGGGCTGGACATCGTCACCGAGGTGCTCAGCGAAGGAGACGTCGAGCTGGTGGCCGAGTACGCCGATGTGTTGCAGATCGGCGCCCGCAACATGCAGAACTACTCGCTGCTCAAGGCGGCGGGCCGCTGCGGCAAGCCCGTGCTCCTCAAGCGGGGGATGAGCTCGACCATCCACGAACTGCTGATGTCAGCCGAATACATCGTGGCCCATGGCAACCCCAACGTGATCCTGTGCGAGCGCGGCATCCGGACCTTCGAGACGGCTACGCGCAACACCTGCGACATCACGGCGGTGGCGGTGCTCGGCGAGCTGACCCATTTGCCTGTGATCGTGGACCCCAGCCACGCCACCGGCCGCCGCCATCTGGTGCCGCCGCTGGCCCGGGCCGCCGTCGCCATCGGCGCCGATGGTCTGATGGTCGAGGTCCATCCGGCGCCGGAGAAGGCCGTCAGTGACGGCGCCCAATCGCTGACCTTCGCGGGCTTCGAGCAGATGATGCGGCAATTGCAGCCCTACATCGAGTTGTGGAAGCGCGAGCGCCTCGAGGCGGTAGCGGTCTGAGCGAGGGGCTCCCGCACGGCGGAACGTTGTAAGCTGGCAGTGTGCAGCGGCGCATCCCGCCTGGCCTGGTGATCCTGCTGGTGGCGCTGGCCTGTTCCCTGGCCGTGTTCGCGGTGGCGCGGATGAGGTCGCACGGGCGTTCCCTCGAGGACTGGGCCGCCCGCTTGCCCCACGAGGGAGCCATCCTGCTCTATCTCGACGTCGAGGGTCTGCGGCGCATGGGCGTGCTCGAATGGCTGGCGCTCTCCCGGCTCGGCGAAGAACCCGAGTACCGCGCCTTCGTCGAGCAGACGGGCTTCGACGCCCGCCAGGATCTCCGACAGGCGCTGGTCGGTTTCCATCCCGAGGGCAATTTCTTCCTCCTCCGCGGCCGCTTCGACTGGGAGGCGCTGCGCCGCTTCGTCGAGCGGAACGGCGGATCCTGCTACAACAGCTTCTGCCGGGTCGCGGGGAGCCTCCCCGAGCGGCGCATTTCGTATTTCCCGTTGCGGCCCGACGTGATGGCGCTGGCCGTGAGCCGAGATTCCTCGGCTGCCGAGCGCTTGCAGTTGCGAGGCCGCGGGGTGCAGTTCGCCTGGATTCCGCAGGCGCCGGTCTGGGCTGCGATCCCCTCGCGCCGGCTGGCCTCGGCCCGCGAATTGCCCGCCGGTACGCGGCTGTTCGCCGAGGCTTTGGCCGAGACCGAACGTCTGGTTTTCGCGCTGTACCCGGCGGGTGATCGTCTGGAGTTGAGGTTGGAAGTCAGCTGTAGCAGCGCGGAGCAGGCTGGAGCGGTTCTCCGCCAGTTGCGGGGACTCACCGAGGCGCTGCGCGAACTGATCGCGCGCGAGAACAAGCGGCCCAACCCGCGCGATTTGAGCGGCGTGCTGACCGCCGGGGTCTTCGAGCAGCGGGGCAATCGGGTGCTGGGAACGTGGCCCTTGGGCCGCCCGTTCCTCGAGTCGCTCGCGGCTGGCAGCATGTGAGGGCGGCGGTTCTGCGGGGGGACACACGGTCATGAGGGGCGTGCTCTGCCTCGGCAACATCGTCTTCGACGTGCTCGTTCGGCCAGTTACCGAGCTCCGCTGGAACACCACTTCCTGGGTGGATTCGATACGGCACACCATGGGCGGCAACGGCGCCAACACCGCCTACGCGCTCGCTGTGCTGGGGACGCCCGTGCGCCTGCTGGGATGGGTCGGGACGGACGCGGCCGGGGCTGCCCTGCTCGAGAGACTTTCGCGCGCAGGCGTCGAGACGGACTTCGTGCGCCGCGTGAACGCCCCCACGGCCACGACCGTTTCCTTGGTGAACGAGCAGGGAGACCGCTTCCTGCTGCACGCACCGGGCGTCAGCCTGGAAGCCTTCCGCGAACCGCCCGAGCTGGCCGGTCCGTTGGTCCGGGGAATCGGTCATGTGCATCTGGCCAACCTGTTCGCCATCCCCGGCCTGCGTCGCCACGGGCCGGCGATGCTGCGCTGGGCTCGCCAGGCCGGTCTTCGCACCTCGCTCGATACCGGCTGGGACCAGCACGACCGTTGGATGCGCGATCTGGAACCCGCTCTGCCCTGGAGCGACCTCGTCTTCGTGAATCGCGAGGAAACTCTCGCTCTGACCGGCACGGCGGATCTCCCCGAAGCGGCGCGAGCCTTCACGGCGCGCGGGGCGCGAACGATCGTCTTCAAGCTCGGGGCGGAGGGTTGCGCCCTCTGGCATGACGGCAGGTTGGTGCGCGTGCCGGCTTTCGAGGTACCCGTGGCCGACACCACCGGCGCGGGCGATTGCTTCGCCGGCGCCTTCCTGGCCGCCCTTGCCCGCGGCCTTCGCTGGGAAGAGGCCGCGCGCTTTGCCAACGCCGCCGCCGCGCTGACGGTTGCCGAGCTGGGCGCCACCGAAGGCCTGCGGTCATGGGATGAAGTGCAACGCTGGATGCGAACCGCCCGCCCGCGTGCGGCCGGCTAGCGCTGCTCGTCGCGCTGCCGCTTCCATTCGAACAGCACGATGCCGGCGGCTACCGAAACGTTGAGCGAAGCGATAGGCCCGACGACCGGAATGCGCACCAGAGAGTCGCAACGCGCACGGGTGTGCTGGCGCAGGCCGCGTCCCTCCCCGCCGAGCACGATCACCGCGGGCTGGCGCCATTCGATGCGACAGTACACCTCGGAACCGCGCTCATCGAGCCCGTACACTCGGAAGCCACGCTGCTTGAGCTGGTCCAAGGCGCGGTTCAGGTTCGTCACGCGCGCCACGGGCAGGTATTCGAGAGCCCCCGAAGCCGCTTTGGCCGCCGTCTCGGTGAGGCCGGCGGCACGGCGCGCGGGCACGATGACTCCTGAAGCGCCCGCGGCGTGAGCGGTACGGACGATCGCGCCCAGATTGTGCGGGTCCTCCACCCCGTCGAGCGCAACCAGCAGCTCGGCGCCCTCGACGATCTCTTCCAGATCGGCGTAACGGTGCGCGGCGCCCACTGCGACGACGCCTTGGTGCGGCGCGCCGCTCGCCGCGCGATCCAGCGCTTCGCGCGGCTCGAAGCGAACCGGTATTCCGCGTTCGCGCGCCGCGGCCAGGATCTCGCGCACACGAAAATGCGATGCGCCACGGGCGATGAGAATGCGGTCGAGCGGACGTCCCGCGCGCAGGGCTTCGAGGACGGGATGAACGCCGGCGATCGTGTCCACGGGCGCTTCCTATCGTAGCGCCGCCGGCGAGCATGCATGGCAGGAAGCGATGCGGCCTTCGGGCCGGTGGCCACCGGCTTGCGTCCTCCAGGGACTCCCGCGAGAGCTTTTCTGCCCGCACGATGGCATGCGCGCCTCGGCGACGAGGCACCCGGCGCGCTCAAGCGATTGGAAGCAGAGGGAAAATTCCTGCGTTCCCCACGGGAATGCCCTCGTCGGCCGGCTGGAGATCCCGGTGCTAAGATGGAAAGCGCACTCGACGCGAAAAGGATGGACAAGATGGACTCGCGACGCAGCTTCATCGGGCGCATGGCGACGGGCCTGGCGGGCAGCATCGCTCCCGCGCGCGTTCTGGGCGCCAAC
>JANXAE010000086.1 GCA_025062235.1 Bryobacteraceae bacterium | reverse complement strand
CTCGGCGCTCCCCGAACCCGGCGTCGAGGTGCGCTTGAGGATCCACACGCATGTGCGCGAAGACACGCTGGCCCTGTATGGCTTCGCCTCCGAGGAGGAAAAGATGCTGTTCGAGCGCCTCATCACGGTCAGCGGCATCGGGCCGCGGCTCGCCATCACGGTGTTGTCGGGTCTGCCGGTCGCCGAGCTGTACGCCTCGATCCGGGCAGGGGCCGTCGAGCGGCTCTTGCGCATTCCGGGTGTGGGCAGGAAAACGGCGGAGCGGATCGTGCTCGAACTCCGCGAGAAGCTGCCGCCGGCGCCGGGAGCGACCTGCGAGGCTGCGCCGGCCGCCGCGCTGAGCCCCGTCGAGCAGGACGTGGTCTCGGCCTTGATCAACCTGGGATGCACGGCCGCCGCTGCGGAGACCGCTGTCCGCAAGGCGCGGGCTTCCGGGACCGCCGAGGAGTTCGAGCCGCTGTTCCGGCACGCACTCGAGCTCTTGCGGTGAAACGGCCTCGGGATTGCGTTACGCTTGTTAGAGGATGCGCGATCGGGGCGTCATTTCCGCGGCCGCGCGCGAGGACGAACGCCAGTTCGAAGCCAGCCTGCGCCCGCGGCGGCTGGAGGAATTCGTCGGTCAGAGCCGGCTCAAGGAAGTCCTCGGCATCGCGATCGAAGCGGCGCGCCAGCGCGGCGAAGCGATGGACCACGTCCTTTTGTGCGGCCCTCCGGGGCTGGGCAAGACGACCCTGGCGGGCATCATCGCCGCCGAGCTGGGCGTCCCTTTCGAGCAGACGGCCGGCCCGATCCTGCAAAAGAAACTCGATCTGACCGGCATCCTCAGCCATATCCGCCCGCGACAAGTCTTCTTCATTGACGAGATCCATCGCCTGCTGCCCGACCTCGAAGAGATGCTCTACGCTGCGCTCGAAGACTTCCGCGTGGACATCGTCATCGGCTCGGGCCCCGGCGCGCGCACCCATTCGCTGCCCATCCCGCGTTTCACCGCGGTGGGCGCCACGACTCGTCAGGGCCTCATCAGCGGGCCGCTGCGCGGGCGTTTCGGGTTGCTGCTGCGCCTGAACCACTACACCGTCGGGGAGCTCACCCAGATCGTGCTGCGCTCGGCGCGGCTGCTGGGGGTGGCGATTGACGAAGCGGGCGCCGCCGAAATCGCGCGGCGCAGCCGCGGCACCCCGCGCATCGCCAACCGCCTGCTGCGCCGCGTGCGCGACTATGCGCAGGTGCGCGCCGCGGGGGTCATTGACGAAGAGGTCGCGCGCACTGCCCTGGACCTGCTCGAGGTGGACCGCTTCGGCCTGGACGAGATTGATCAGAAGATCATGCTCACCATCCTCGAGAAGTACTCGGGCGGTCCCGTAGGACTGAATACGATCGCGGCCTCGATTGACGAGGAGCCGGACACGATCGAGGAGGTCTACGAGCCGTACCTCATCCAGCTTGGTTTCCTCGACCGCACGCCGCGCGGGCGGGTGGCCACCGAGAATGCCTTCCGCTACTTCGGCATCACCCCGCGCTGGCGCAACGGCGCACAGAGAACCCTGTTCTGACGGCGTGAAGCGGATCTACCTTTCGCTCGGCTCGAACCTGGGAAATCGCGAGCGGCTGCTGGAAGGCGCGCTGGCCCGCCTGGCGGCTGCCGGGATCCGGCCATTGCGTGTCTCGCCGGTCTACGAGACCGAGCCGCTGGGCCGTCGCACGCAACCGTGGTTCCTGAACCTGGTCGTGGAGGCCGAGACCGACCTGCTGCCGCGCGTCCTGCTGATGCGCATCCGCCGGATCGAGCTGGAGCTGGGGCGCAGACGACTCGCTCCCAAGGGTCCGCGGCCCATGGACATTGACCTGTTGCTCTACGGCGATGCGATCATCCGCTCGCCGGAACTCACTGTCCCGCACCCGCGCATGACGGAGCGCCGCTTCGTGCTCGCCCCCTTGGCCGATCTGGCGCCGGAGCTTCGCCACCCCGTGGACGGCCGCCCCATCCGCGAGCTCCTGGAGGCGACGCGCGGGCAGCGGGTGCGCCGCACCCACTTCCGTCCCGCGCTTCCCGCTTGAGGCTCAGGGCAGCCGCGCTGCGAGCGCACGGGCCATCGTCACGGCGTCGGCGCCCTCCTTCAGATTCGCCCACCCGCCCAGATAGCGGCCCTTGCGGAAAAAGCAAAGGCGCCCGAGATAACGGTCCGCACCCTCGAACGCCTCGTCGGCCACCTGCACCTCGGCGGTCTGCCCGAAACGTTCACGCAGTTTCTTCATCAGGCCCGCAGCGGCCTCCGGCGAATCCTCCGCCGCCAGGAAGGCCTTGCCCGATTCGTACTCGGCGGCATATCCATAGCGCAGCAGTCGCAATCCCAGCACGCTTTCCGGGACGAGGCGGATCGAGCCTGCAACGAGGCCCTCGCTCGGAAACCATTTCAGGATTTCCGGCGGCTCGGTGCGTCCCGGGATGCGTTCGGCCATCGCGCGCGCGAAGGCGCGCAGCACCGCACTGTGGTCCTTGTCCGGCTCGGCGGAGAACTCCACGTAATACCGGTCCTTGGCAAAGGTCGCCTTGCGCGGCAGGACCTGCCCGCCCATCCCGATAGGTTCAATGGGCTGCTGGGGATCCCGGTTGGCCGTGAACATGCCATAGGCCCACTCGGGATCCGCCAGCTCGGAGACGTCGAAGACGATCGTGTCCTCGCCCGACTTGCAGGTCACCCCCTGCATGCGCACGAAGCGGTACAGCAGGTAGCCTTCGGCGTTCCCGTTCATGTACTCGTAGAGGTTTTCCGGATCGTAGGTGCGGAAGGGCCCGTGCTGCCTCCAACCGGGAACCAAGCCACAATCAGGTTTCTGCGCAGGAAGGGCCGCCCCGGCAGCCAGCCATGCCAGAGCCGCAAGCCACCTCGTCGCCTTCACGCCAGCCACTCCTGTGCGCGTACCATGCGCTCGGCCACCCGTACGCCGTTGGGGCAACGCACCGCACAAGCCCTGCACTGGTCGCAGCGCACCTGGCGCACGGAGGCAGGCAGGGCGAGGAACTGCTCCCGCGCCAGGGCGAACTCGCCGTAACTGTCGGCATACATCAGGCACCGGAGGACCTCCGGCACGGGAAGACCTTGCGGACACTGACCCGCGCAGCGGTTGCAACCGCGGCAGTACAGCGGGCCGATCTCGCGCAGACGCTGCGCCAGGAGTTTCTCGTCGGCCTCGGTGAAGGGCTCGGCCATGGCGCGCAGGTTCTCTTCGAGCTGCTCCATGTCGGTCATGCTGGGGATCGTGGTGTGCACGTTGGGATTGCGCAGCACCCATTTCAGCGCAGCCAGCATGGCGCCTTCGCGGCTCAACTTCCCGTGCAGCTCGCTGCCCGGCCGCGCCTTGCGGAACCCGCCGGCCATCGTCTTCATGGCGACGACGCCCAGCCCGGCCTTGGCCGCCGCTTCCAGCGCCGGCTCCAGCGTCTTGAACATCGTGAAGTTGTAGGCCACCAGCACGACGTCAATCTTGCCGGTCTGGATGGCCGCCTCGATCACTGCGGCCTGATTGGAGTGGGTGCTCAGGCCCACGAAGCGCGCCTTGCCCTGTTGCTTCGCCGTATCGAGCGCGTCCAAAATCTCCGCCGTGAAGCGTCCGGGATCTCCTACCCCGTGGAGATACCAGATGTCCACGTAGTCGGTGCCCAACTCGCGCAGGCTCGTCTCCAGATCGGAAAGCGCCGCCTGTTTGCTCGAACCGTGCGTCTTGGTGGAAATGTAGACCTGCTTGCGGCGGCTTTTCAGCGCAGCGCCGAGCATGCGCTCGTTGTTGCCGCCCTGGTAACCGCGGGCGGTGTCGAAGTAGTTGATGCCTGCCTCGACGGCCCGCTCGATCACGCTGGGATCGGAAGTGATCATGCAGCCGAACCCCACGGTGGTGACCTTGAAGCCCGTGCGGCCCAAGGTCCGGTAGCGCAACTCGACCTTCGGGGTGGCGGTTCCCTGGGTGCCGGCAACGGCATTCATGGATCGGCCGGCCAGCCCCGCGGCGGGCGCGGCGAGGCCGGCGGCAAGGAACTTGCGGCGCGTGCTGCCGCTGATCATGGCTGTCTCCCCTTCGCGGCTTCGTCCCGCCCAGCGGGCCGAAGTCCGCTATAATTTGGATTCGAATTTCCAATTATAGCTACGGGTGGCGGCACGGCCGGCTCGAGGGAGGCTGCAGGCATGGCCGAGCGAATTTCGCGACGCGGGTTTCTGGGATGGACGGCGGCGGCGCCGCTGGCCGGGCCGGTGGCTTTCGCACAGCAGGCGCCGGCCCGCTATGAGCCCCAGCTCGTCTATCCCTGCGAACGGCTTGCCGTAGTTTCGCTGGTGCGGGGCCAAGAGCGCCGCAAGCTGATCCATGACGCGCTCGAGGCCATTGACGATCAGATCCGCCCGCTGCTCAAGCGCAAGAAGTACGTCGTCATCAAGCCGAACAACGTCTCCACCGTCAATCAGCTCGCTTCCACGCACGCCGATACGCTGCGCGGCATTCTGGATTATCTGGCAAGGCGCACCAAAGGCCCGGTGGTGATCGCCGAATCCTCGGCGGGCGAGACCATGGAGGGCTATCACAACTTCAAGTACCCCGAGGTGGCGCGCGAGTTCCGCTCCCTCAAGGTCAGTCTCGTGGATCTGAACGAGGAGGCCAAGTACGAGGTTATCCCTCTGCTCAGCCCCGACCTGCACGTGCAGCCCGTGCGGCTCGCGGCCCGGTTGCTCGATCCCGACGCCTTCATCATCTCGGCCGGCATCCTGAAGACCCACAACACTGTGATCGCGACGCTGTCGGTGAAGAACATGACGTTGGGGGCGCCGCTGCGCAACCGGCCCAAGGAAACGCCGCGTTGGAACGACAAGCGCAAATACCACGGCGGCGTGCGCCAGACCCACTACAACATGATGCTGACCGCGCAGAAGATGGCTCCCTACTGGGGCCTGGCGGTTCTCGACGGCTTCGAGGGCATGGAAGGCAACGGTCCCTCCTCGGGTACGCCGGTTCCCCACCGCATCGCCATTGCCTCGACAGATTTCATCGCGGCGGACCGCGTCGGCGTCGAGGTGATGGGCATTGACGCCAATTGGATGGGCTACTTGCTGTATTGCTGGCAGGTGGGCCTGGGCCAGTACGATCTGGCCAAGATCGCCATCCGCGGCGAGGCCATCGCCAGCGTGCGGCGCAACTATCGGCTGCACCGCGACATCGAGCGGGAGCTCCAGTGGATGGGCCCGCTGACGGAAGTCCCGCCCAGGCTGGGCTGAGACCCAAGGCCGCGCCCGGTTCCGTTATACTCGGCAAGGCATGAGGTGGGGCCTCGCCTTGCTGCTGTTCTGGGACGCCGCAGCAGTGGGAGCCCAGGCTCTGGCCGAGCGCGTGCAAGCCATCCTGTCGGCCTCGACGGCGCGGCGTGCCTTCTGGGGGATCCAAGTCCTCGACCTCGAGCGCCGCGAAGTCCTGGCTGAAGTGCGCCCAGATGGCTACTTCGTGCCAGCCTCCAATACCAAGCTGTTCACGACCGCGCTGGCGCTGGTGAGGCTCGGCCCCGACTACCGTTTCCGCACGCGCGTGCTGGCCGAGCAGCGACCGGACCCGGAGGGGCGCGTGCGCGGCGACTTGGTGCTCGCCGGCGGCGGTGATCCCACGCTCTCCAACCGCACGTACCCCTACGTCAAGGGTCCGCCGACCGGAGATCCGCTGGCCGGGATCGAGGAACTGGCCGCGGAGCTCTACGCGGCGGGACTGCGCCGGCTGGAGGGTGACGTCGTCGGCGACGATACCGCGTATCCGTGGGAGCCGTATCCCGATGGCTGGGCGCTGGACGATGCGGTCTGGGAATATGGCGCGCCGGTCAGTGCGCTCAGCGTGGCCGACAATGTGATCCGGCTCCGGTTGAAGGCAGGCGCGGAGGCGACGCCGGTTTCGCTGACCCTCTCCCCACAGTTGCCTTACTACTTCGTGGATTGCCGCCTGAAGGTGGAGCGTGGCGGCGGGCGGATCTGGGTCGAGCGACTGCCCGGCTCCTGGCATTTGCGGCTTTGGGGCGCGATGGCGCCCGGGGAGAGCAGGGAGCTGGCGGTGGCCATGCACGACCCTGCGTTGTACGCGGCGCGGGCCCTGCTGGATGCGCTGCGGCGCCGCGGAGTCGCGGTGCGTGGCCAGGCGCTGGCTCGCCACCGTTACACCAACCAGGCATGGCCCATGGGCCAGCCCGGGGGAGTCGAGCTCGCACGCCGCGAGTCGCCCCCGCTCATCGAAGTGTTGCGTGTGATTGACAAGGTGAGCCAGAACCTGCACGCCGAGATCGTGCTGCGCGAGGTGGGGCGCGTCCTGCGCGGCGAAGGGAGCCGCGAGGCGGGCCTCATCGAAATGGCGGCCTTTCTCGACGAGGTCGGGGTACCGAGAGGCGAGTACCGTTTCCTCGACGGCTCGGGTCTGTCGCGCCTGAACCTGGTCACGCCCGCGGCCATCGTACGCCTGCTCGACTACATGTACCGCAGCCCCTACCGGGAGGCCTTCCTGTCGTTGCTACCCATCGGTGGCGAGGATGGCACGCTCGGCTCGCGATTCAGCGGGGCAGCGTCCGCACGCAGGATTCGGGCCAAGACGGGTACGCTCAGCCTTTCCAACGCGCTTTCCGGCTATGCGGAATCGTCGCGGGGAACTCTGGCCTTTGCCATCCTGGCCAACAACGCGCTAGCGCCGGCGGCCGAGGTCCGGGCAGCCATTGATAAAATAGCGTTGTTGATGGCGGAGTAGGGCTCGATGCCCATCTACGAGTACCGTTGCGAGGATTGCGGAGAGCGCTTCGAACGCCTGATTCGCCGCAGCGAGGATCGCTCGGCGCTGGTCTGTCCCGCATGCGGCGGCGCGAAGCTTGCGACCGAGCTTTCCCTCTTCGCGACGCACCGCAGCTCGACGGCCGGTTCCGCAGGGGCGCCCATGTGCCCCGCAGGCGGTCCCTGTCCGACGCCTGGCGCCTGTGGCCTGAGCTGAACGTCGGACAGGCACGCGCGCGGCGCTCTGTTAAGATGGCAGGTGCAGACGGCAGGCCGTGATCGTTGACACTCAGTACGTCCGTTTCGATTCCCTCTCGCTGGACTGCGGCGCTACGCTCTCGCCCGTTGACGTCGCTTACGAGACCTATGGCAGGCTGAACGAATCGCGGACGAACGCCATTCTGATTCTGCACGCCTTCTCGGGGGATGCCCATGCGGCCGGGCTCTCGCGCACGGACGGGAAACCGGGTTGGTGGGACAACATGATCGGCCCCGGAAAGGCGTTCGATACCGAGCGCTACTTCGTCATCTGCTCGAACGTGCTCGGCGGGTGCCGGGGCACCACCGGACCCTCCTCGATCAACCCCGCCACCGGCCGTCCCTATGGCCTCTCCTTCCCGGTGATCACCATCAGCGACATGGTCCGGCTGCAAAAGAAGCTGGTGGACCATTTGGGGATCGAGCGCCTGCTTTCGGTGTGCGGCGGCTCGATGGGAGGAATGCAGGCGCTCGAGTGGGCGGTGGCCTACCCGGAGATGGTCGTCTCGGCGATCCCCATCGCCACGACCGCCCGCAGCAGCGCGCAGCAGATCGCCTTCAACGAGGTGGGCCGACAGGCCATCATGGCCGATCCCGACTGGAACGGCGGCGACTACTACGACAGGCAGCCCCCGGCCCGCGGCCTGGCGGTGGCGCGCATGATCGGACACATCACCTTCATGAGCGACGAATCCATGCGCGTCAAGTTCGGCCGCAGGCTTCGCCAGAAGGAGGAATTCGGTTTCGATTTTTCGGTGGATTTCGAGGTGGAAAGTTACCTGCGATACCGCGGCAGCCAGTTCGTCAACCGCTTCGACGCCAACTCGTATCTGTATCTGACCAAGGCGATGGACTACTTCGACCTCACCAACGGGACCGGGTCGCTCGCCGAGGCCTTCCGCAACGTGAAGGCGCGCTTCCTGGTCATCAGCTTCACCTCGGACTGGCTCTATCCCAGCTACCAGTCGCTCGAGATCGTCAACGCCCTGCGGGCGCTCAACCGCGACGTGGCCTACTGCGAGATCCCGTCGAATTACGGGCATGATGCCTTCCTGGTGGACATCGCCGAGCAGAGCGAAATCATTCGCGGCTTCCTGGCCTCCACCTACCGGATGGTGAGCTCCTCATGAGCGACTCGGGCGACACCCGGCGGCGCGGTTTCGTCCGCGAGATCCTGGGGCGCAGCGATTACGCCATCATCAGCGAATGGATCGAGCCGGGCTCGCGCGTGCTCGATCTGGGGTGCGGCGACGGCGAGCTGCTGGCCTGGCTGGCCGAGAACAAGGCCGTCGAGGCGCGCGGCATCGAGATTGACGCGCGCAAGGTGCAGCGGGCCATCGCGCGCGGCGTCTCGGTCTATCACGGCGACATTGACCAGGGATTGACGGACTACCCGGACGGGTCCTTCGATTACGTCATCCTCAGCCAGACCTTGCAGGAGACGCGCAGGCCGCTGCACGTGCTGCGCGAAATGCTGCGCGTGGGCCGACACGCCATCGTGGCCTTTCCCAACTATGGCCACTGGTCGGTGCGACTGTCGCTGCTGTTGCGGGGCAGGGCGCCGGTGACGCGTTGCTTTCCTTATCAGTGGTACGATTCGCCCAACATCCATTTCCTGACCGTCAAGGATTTCCAGACGCTGGCGCGGGAGCAGGGTTGGACCGTGGAGCGCGAGATCTTTCTTTCCGGCCGCTACAGCGGGCGCCTGCTGGCCAACCTGCTGGCTGAGGTCGCCGTCTTTCTATTGCGCAGGTAAGCCGGATCGCCTCTGGTGCTTTCAGCTCGTGGGGTGAAAAGGTCGAGCGCACCGGGAAAGTGCAGCAGGTCGCGGGCGCGGGCGCTGTGGCTCGGCGCGCTGGCGGCGCTGTGCGTGCTTGCCTACCTGCCCTCGCTGTCGCTGCCGTTCATCTCCGACGATTACGTGCAGATTCGCCTTGCCCGCGAATGGGGGCCGGTCTCGGCATGGCCCGCGCTGGCCGCCGACGCGCTGTACCGCTCGCGCGCGACCTCGCTGCTCATGACGTACTGGACCGAGCGCGCCTTCGGCCTGGAGCCCCTGGCCTACCGCCTGAGCAGCCTGCTGCTGCACGTGCTCAATACGTGGCTGGTGTCGGCCCTGGGGAGGTGGCGCGTCGTAGGCTGGCGCGTTGCGCTGCCCGCAGCGGCGTTCTTCGCCATCTACGAGGGCCACCAGGAGGCCGTCATCTGGTACGCGGCGTTGCCCGAACTTTTGGTCTTCACCTTCGTGCTGCTTTGCGTTCTGGCCTGGGTCCGGTGGCTCGAGACCGGCGGCTGGACCTGGTACGCAGCGGCGCTCGGGTCGTTCCTGCTGGCCCTCTACTCGAAAGAGTCCGCCGTCGCCGTGCTCGGCTTGCAGGTCGTGGCAATCTGGTTTGCGAGGCAGCGCCGCTGGGCGGCGCTGTTCGCCATGGCTCCCTTCGCGACCGTGGCGGCGGCCTACACGCTGGCCATCTTCGAGGCCCGCAGCGGACATCTGCACTTCAGTGACGGCACGTTCTCGCTGAGCGCGCCCTTCTGGTGGACGCTGGCCAACAGCACGCGCCGGCTGCTGTGGTTCTGGGGCCTTCTCGCGCTGGCGGCCGTGCTTTGGCTCCGACGAAGACGCTGGCGTTTCCTGCTCGCGGCCGGCGCCGCGTGGATCCTGATCACGTTCCTTCCCTACAGCTTCCTGACCTACATGCCGCACGTGCCCAGCCGGCACACCTATTTGGCAAGCGTCGGTTCGAGCTGGCTGGTGGCAGCCGGCTTCCTCGCCGTGCGCCCGAGGCTGGCGGCCTGGCGGCGCTGGGCGCCCGGGGCGCTGGCCTTGCTCATGCTGGCTCACAACTGCGGGTACCTGTGGACGCGCAAACAGCGGCAGTATCGCGAGCGGGCTGCTCCCACCGAAGCGCTGGTCGAGTTCGCGGCGAAGACGGACCGCCCGGTCGAGGTGCGCTGCTTCCCCTATTCGCAGGCGGTAGCCGACTGGACCCTGGAAGTGCGGTTGAACCGCAAGGCGTGGCGGCCCGGAGATCCCGGTGAGCCCGCCGTATTCTGCTGGCCCCGCGAAAAGCATCCCTGAGGGAGGGCCGCCTGCGGCGTCATGCTATCATGAAGAGGAACAGCGATGGGTATCCCCAACGTCAAACGCTTCCGGCCCTTCTGCCCCGTCTGCAACGAGCATTTCACGGTGATGGCGGTGCTGCCCAAGGGCGAAGACGTGGACGCCTACTTGAAGGACGTGGTGGCGCGGCACGACCACAAGGCCTTCCAGGAAAGCAAACAGAAGCGTTACCAGGTCCGCGCGAGCTCTTCCAAGCAGCGCAAGTCGAAGTAGCCAGCACCCGCCTCAAGGGAACCGCGCTTTCAAGGTCCGCACGGCGCTGAAAGCTTCCTGCTGGACTTGGGCGTCGGGATCCCGGGTGAGGTGTTCCAAGTAAGGCAGCGTCTCGCGGTCCCCGCTCTGGGCGAGGATGCGCGCCAGCTCGACCTTCTCGCTCCGCGTGCCGCCGGCCAGGGCCTTTTCCAGAGCCCTGCGGACGGGCGCCTCCCGGGCCAGCTCGATCAGGTATGCGCGCGCCACGCCCTTCCATGCCGCGGAATTCAGTGTGTTGACGAGGTACTGGAGGGGACTGAATTCGCTCATCTCCGTCTTGCCGAGCAGCACCAGCGCGAAGGCCGCTCCCAGGCGGGCGGGCATCTTCCGGTCCTCGTTGAAAGCCTTCTCCAGTGCGGCGAGGTCGGCCGCGTTGCGAAGCCGGCCGAGCCCTTCGGCAGCCGCCGCCCGCATGCCGTCGTCCCGGTCGGCAAGGTGCCGCGTGAACAGCGGGCGATCGCGCTCGTCCGGCATCATGGCCATCGCAGTGAGCGTGGCGCGTCGCACCCTTTCGCTGCGCGCGCTCTCGAGCAGCTCGCGGAGCTGCGGAAGCGCCTGGCGGTTGCGCAACAACCCTGTCGTCTCGATGACGGCGATCTGCACCCGCTCGTTCAGATCGCGCAACAGGAAGGCGATCTCAGGCCCGACCTTCGGATCGCGAATCTTCTGGAAGGCGATCAGACACTCGTAGATGACGCGATCCTCCTTGGAACGGACGGCCTGGAGCAGGTCCGGGATGGCCTCCGCGCCGCGCAGGATGCCGATCGCGCGCGCTGCGTTGGCCCGCGCCTCCACGCTGGCCCCGGCACGCGCCAGCCTCCCCAAGGCGCGGATGACGTCGGGTCGGACCTGGACCCAGGGCTCGATCACCTGGTCACTGGTGTCCGTGAAGCGGCCGGTCAGCGCCGTGCCTACGCGGCGCAACGTCGCGCTCAGCCCCGTGCGCACGTAGCCGGGCAGGTAAAAGTTCACCAGGCCGTCGGTGGCGCGGATCTGGATCTCCGGATCGTTGTCCTCGGTGGCTCGGATGAGCGGGTCGAGGCTGCGGGGCCCGCCGATCTCCACGATCGCCTTCACCGCCTCGATTCGCACCTCGAGCGCATGATCGGAAAGCAGGCGCTCCAGGCGCGGGAGGGCTTCGAAACCCTGCCGTCCGAGCTCGCGCGCGGCGCGGGCGCGGCGTTTCGGATCCGGATGATCAATCTCCTGGCCGATGGCCAGCGACGAGCACGCGACGATCAGTGCGGGGAGCGCTCGCAACGCCACCATACCTTCAGGGTACGGTCCGGAACCGGATGGCTTCAAGCAGGCCCCTGCGCTAGGTGGCGGCTTCAGGGGGCATTCGCCTCCAGCTCCCCGGCAAGCACCTGCCGCCCGATGATGACGGTTACGGCCTCGCTCGCGATGCCCGCCGTGATCACCTTCAGCGGGTACGCGCCCGGCGCGAGGCTTCGCGGCGTCTCCACGTGGATTTGGTAAAGACCGGGGTAGCCGGGGGTCAAGCCTGCGAAGGAGGGGCTCAAAAGCTGCGAGCCCAACTGGACCTCGGTCCGGTGCAGAACGGTCACGGGACCCGGCGGAGCATGCCCCGCGTTCACCGGTGCGTTCACTGCCCCGAGGCCTATGGCGTAAATGATCAGTGTGTCGCCGGGCAGGGCGGGCGAATGCGCACTGACCAGCTCGCCCGTGCCATGGCGGATGACTGCCGGAAGCAGCGCATCACCCTGTGCGACCCGCACGATCGCGGGGGCCGCCGGTTCCAATATCGCGGCCGCCTCCGCCCAGCCGTTCGGGGTTCGCACGCGGACAATCCCCCTGCCTTCCGCCCCATAGGGCAACTGGGCATTGATCTGATGCGGCGAAACGAACAGCAGCGGCAAAGCGTGCTGGTTCCAGAACACACCGGTGCCTGCGAGCTCGGCCGGCAGCGGCAAGCCGGCCGCACGCCGCTGGTCCGGAGCCAGGTTCACCCCGAACAGGCTGATCAGCGAGCCGGGCGCCAGCCGCGGTGCGAACGAACCTGCATTGACCACGCCGCCGGCTGCAAGCTCCGGCTCGGGTGCAATCTCGATCCGATCCAGCACGCGCCCCTCGGCTGTGATCGCAGAGACTTGCATCCGCCAGGAACCCACTTCCACTCGCAAGTAGTGATGCGCCTCCACGCCGAAGGCCAGCTCGGGCCGGGACCCCACCGGATAGAGGTGCGCGCCGCCGCCGCCGCTAATGAAGTACAGGGATCCGCGCCCGGCCGGAACGACCGCACCGTCGCGGAGCGGCTTGCTTCGCTGGTAGTTGTGTTCGTGCCCGCTGAAGACCACCTGGACGCGGTGCCGGTCGAAAATCGGCAGCAGGCGCTCGCGGACTTTCGCGCTGATGGGATCCTCGAGATGGTGCCCGGAGGGATAGGGCGGGTGATGGAAGTAGACGATCCGCCAGAAGCGCGAGGTCGAGCCCAGGTCCCGCTCGAGCCAGGCGAGCATGCGCTCGGTGGCGTCGGCCTGCACCAGCAGGTTCGTGTCCAGCGAGACGAAGTGGGCTTCTCCCCAATCGAAGGAGTAGTAGCGTCCGGTATCCGGAGGTGGCACACGCGAGGGCGGCAGCACGTGGACCGAGAGGCAGGGCGCCGCCAGATCGGTCCCGTAGTCGTGGTTGCCGAGAGCCGGGAAGAAGGGCACGCGGCTCATCAAAGGAGCGTAGACCGCCAGGTAATGCGCTTCCAGACGGTCCAGCGAACCGTCGTCCTGCGAGATGTCGCCCACATGCAGCACCAGGGAGACGTCTTCTTCGGCGTTGATCCGGCGCGCCAGCTCGTGCTGGGCCGCGCTTCCAGTGCCGCTGTCGCCGAGCACGAGGAAGACGAAGGGCCCCGGAGCCGCCG
>JANXAE010000085.1 GCA_025062235.1 Bryobacteraceae bacterium | reverse complement strand
GGCCTCGTGCTGAACGCGTGCCTGGCGCCGTTGCCTATTGGACCGGGCGCCTGCGGCCGATTGCGAAAGCATCGCGACAACGGAAAGCTGACCGCGCAGAGGGGAAAGCAGGGGCCGCGTGCAGGCTTTCCCACGCAGCCTGGTCCCCGCCGCTATGCAATCCATGGATGCGTACTGAACCTCGCGCGCCGCACGGCGACGGTGCGGGCCTCGGGCCCCATCTCGCTGAGCGCCACCACCCAGGACAACTGCTTCCGGATCGAAGGGCTACCGCCGGGGGAATACACGGTCATCGTGCGACACCGAGACTATGACATCAGTCCCGGCATCCACCGGGTCAAGATCGTGGACCGGGACGTTACTGAGCTGAGTTTCCGCGCCCAGCCCCGGCGGAGCCGCAGCGGGCGCTGAAGCAGGCGCACCCACCGGTCGACCCGCAGCGCGGGGTCACCCGGTCAGCCACCAGCGGGCCTCCGCAAGGCGAGCCGCAGGCCCCGCCGTATGTGCACGAAGGCGGCGTAGGCGAGCAGGTACACGAGAGTGAGCGGAAACAGCAGCAAGCGGAACAGCGCTGGCGCGGCCTGTGCCCCGCCCATGCCGAACCGATAGGCCAGGAAACGGGCCATGGTGCGGATCTGCGTCCGGTCCAGCCAGAAAAAGTCGCAATTCTCGTTGACAACGAATACTTTGGCCGGTACGTTCGCCACCAACGCCCACTTCCACTTGGTCATGATCGGTTCGCCTGAGCAGAGGATGCCCATGATCTGGTAGCCGCGCCGGGTCAGTTCGCGGTATAGCCTGCGCCGTCCGGCGCGCCCCTGATACTCGGCGATCTGGAACACCGCAGTACGGCTGTCGGCGGCCAGCGAAGCCGGCACTCCCGAGAAGCAAGTCACCAACCCGAATTCGGCATCCGGCCAGTACTGGCGCAGGATGGGAACGAGCTGCTCGATCAGATGGCGCGAGCCGCTCTCGACCAGCAGGATGCGGGTGACCTCGGGAAAGCGCAGGCTAAAGAAGTACCGCACGGCGGAAGCTACGAATATACAATGCGGCTGCTGGCAAACGCCGTGCAAACGGTGCGCACTTTGGGCCCCAAGTGCGGCAAAGCTTGCGCGTAACCGGGGCAGCTTCGCAGCCAAGTATTTGTTTTTTCGGGGGTTCTGGCTTGGCAACCGACGTGAAACAAAAAGGGGCGCAAGGCGTCACTACTGAAAGGAGGTAGATCGGAGATGAAGAGGCGGTTGTTCACGATCCTTGCTGCTGGCGTGATGCTGGCGGCGCCGGCAGTCGCTCAGTGGGGCCGCGGCAGGGGTGCGGGGGCGGGAGCGCCGGCGACAGCCGAAGAGCGGCTCCAGAGGCGGCTGGAGTTCCTGGCCACCTACCTGAATCTCAGCGAAGGCCAGAAGGCCCAGTTCAAAACCGCTTGGGAAGCGCTAGCGACCAGGCTCCGGACTCTGGCGCAGAAGGAGCTGGAATTGCGGACCAAGCTCCAGGAGGCTGTGCGCGCCAACGAGGGGGCGCAAGCGATCCAGGCGATCGCCAGCGAGCTGGGCAAGCTGCACGCCGAGCGGATCGCCGCGCAAGCGCAAACCATGGCGAGCTTGCGCGGTCTGCTGACGCAGGAACAGCGTGACAAGCTGGACAAGGTGTGCCCGCGCGGCTGCGGCCTCGGGCTCGGCTTCGGGAGGGGCGCGCGTGGCCTGGGCTTTGGGGGCGCCCGCATCTGAGGCTCGAGGTTGCGGGCCGGCGCGCTCCCGTCCAAGGGCCGCGCCGGCCTTGCTCTAGACTCCCCAGCAGTAGTCCTCGACGACCTTCTCGATGGTTTCGTCCTGCTCGCTCAAGCGCATCAGCTCCAGGCGGATGGCGTCCACCAGCGCTCGCCAGCTCGCCTCGATGATGTTGTCAGAGACGCCCACGGTGGTCCAGCTGCGGCGGTGGTCTGACCACTCGATGAGCACGCGCACTCGCGCTGCGGTTCCTTTCTTGGAGTCGAGAACGCGCACCTTGTAATCGGTGAGTCGCACGTTGGCGATGGAGGGGTAAACGGAGGCAAGGCACTGCCGCAGGCACAGATCCAGCGCGTTCACGGGACCATGGCCCTGCGCGGTAGCCGAATGCACGCCATCGCGTGTTCTGACCGTGACGGTGGCATGCGTGCGCGAGTGCTTGTCGTCCTCCATGCGAGTGGTGACCTCGAAGCTGACCAGCTCGAAGAAACGCAGACCGGGGTGCAGGGCTTCGCGCACCAGCAGCTCGAAGGTGCCCTCGGCCGCCTCCAGCTCGTAGCCCCGGTACTCGAGGTGCTTGATCCGCTCCAACAGCTCGCGGCGCGCCTCTTCGGAGAGCCGGTCGGCCAGGCCGTGCTGCTTGAGCTTGTAGAAGATGTTGCCTCGCCCGGAGAGATCCGACAGCAAGACCCGCTGCCGGTTGCCGACCAGCGCCGGCGGAACGTGCTCGTAAGTGGCGGCATCCTTGAGCACCGCGCTGACGTGCACTCCTCCCTTGTGGGCGAAGGCGCTGCGACCCACGTAGGGCTGATCGGCCCGCAAGGGCAGGTTGGCCAGCTCCGCCACGAAGCGGGCCACGGAGGTGAGGTTGGTCAGCTTCTCCCGCCCGATCGTGGTGTGGCCCATCTTGAGCTCGAGGTTGGCGATCACCGAACACAGGTTGGCGTTGCCGCAACGTTCGCCGTAGCCGTTGATGGTGCCCTGCACATGAGTGCAGCCTTGCTCGACGGCGGCGAGCGTGTTGGCCACGGCCAGATCGGCGTCGTTGTGGCAATGGATGCCGAGCGTACCATCGAAACGGCGACGCACCTCGGCCACGATCTCGGCCACCTGGGAGGTCAACGTGCCCCCGTTGGTATCGCACAGCACGAGGACGTCCGCGCCGGCGGCCTTGGCCGCCTCCAGGCAGCGCAGGGCGAAGCCGGGATTGGCTTTGTACCCGTCGAAGAAGTGCTCGGCGTCGAAGATCACCTCCCGGCCGTGCTCCTTCAGGTAGCGAACCGTCTCGGAAATCAGCTTGAGGTTCTCCTCCTCGGTAATGCCCAGAGCGCGCCGCGCATGGAAATCCCAGGTCTTGCCGAAAATGGCCACGGCCGGGGTTCCAGCTTCGAGTAGGGCGCGGACGTTGGGGTCGCGGTCGACGCGGTTCCTGGCGAAGCGCGTGGAGCCGAAGGCGGTGAGTCGGGCGTGGTGCAACCGCAGCTCGCGGGCACGCACGAAGAACTCCTTGTCGCGCGGGTTCGACCCTGGCCAGCCGCCCTCGATGTAGTCAATCCCCAGCTCGTCGAGCTTCTGGGCGATCATGAGCTTGTCTTCCACGGTGAAGGAGATGGCTTCTCCTTGCGTGCCGTCGCGCAACGTAGTGTCGAAGGTGTAGATCCTCATGGGCTGTCCCGATACGAGGCTGCGGCGGGCCCCCGGCCCGCCGTCCGGATCAGGCGCCGGACGAGACCGGCTGGTCTACCGGCACGCCGGCTTCCTTCTCCTTCTTGAGGAAGGGCATCATGCGGCGCAGCTCGCGGCCCACGATCTCGATAGGCTGGTTGCGAGCCGCCTCGCGCATGGCCAGGAAATTCTTCAAGCCGTTGTTGGTGTACTCTTCGATCCACTCGCGGGCGAACTGGCCCGACTGCACTTCGGCCAGGATCTTGCGCATCTGCTCGCGCACGTGCTGGTCTATGATGCGCGGCCCGCGTGTGTAGTCGCCGTACTCGGCGGTGTCGGAGACCGAGAAACGCATGTAGCTGAGGCCGCCTTCCTGGATGAGGTCCACGATCAGCTTCAGCTCGTGCAAACACTCGAAATAGGCGATCTCGGGGGCGTAACCGGCTTCGACGAGAGTCTCGAACCCTGCGCGGATGAGCTCGCTGACGCCGCCGCACAGCACCGCTTGCTCCCCAAACAGGTCGCTTTCGGTTTCCTCCTTGAAGGTCGTCTCGATGACGCCGGCCTTCAGGCAGCCGAGGGCGCGCGCGTAAGCGAGGGCGCGGGGGAGCGCCAGCCCGGAGGGATTCTGGTGCACGGCCACCAGAGCCGGTACGCCGACGCCCTCCTTGAAGAGTTCGCGCACGCGGTGGCCCGGCGCCTTGGGCGCGATCATGGATACGTCCACGTCGGCCGGGGGCACGATCTGGCCGTAGTGGATGTTGAAGCCGTGGGCGAACATCAGCGTCTTGCCGGCCTTGAGCTGGGGCGCAATCTCGTCGCGGTACAGCGCGGGCTGGTGCATGTCGGCGACGAGGATCACGATGATGTCGCCGAGGCGGGCCGCCTCGTAGGCAGGCATCACCTGAAAGCCGGCCGCCTCGGCCTTCTGCCAGTTGGGCGAGCCTGCTTTCTCGGCCACCAGCACGCGGACGCCGGAATCTCGCAGGTTGAGGGCGTGGGCATGGCCCTGGCTGCCGTAGCCGATCACGGCCACGGTCATGCCCTCCAGATACTTGGGATCACCGTCTTGTTCGTAGTAGCGCTTGGCCATGTCTGCTCCAGAAATGGGATCAAGAACTCGGCACGTCCATCAGGCGCGATCCGGCATCCTCGCGCTCGGCCCGGGTGGGAACGGGCGGCGAAAGACGCAAGCGCCGGGATTCCAGCGAGACCGCCACGATGCCGGAGCGGGTCACTTCGATCTCGCCGTAAGCGCGCATGACGTCAATGAACTCGTCGAGCTTCTCGGGATCACCGGAGGCCTCGAGCACGAACCCCTCGACCGAGGAGTCCACCACGCGGGCCGAAAAGATCTCGGCCTCCTTGAGGATCGCGGTGCGGCTTTCCAGCGGCGCGCGCACCCGCAGCAGCACCATCTCGCGGGCCACCGCCCGCTCCTCGGTCAGGTCGCTCGCCTGGAGCACGTTGACCAGGCGGTTCATCTGCTTGATGACCTGCCGGCGCAAGGCGGGATCCACATCCACCACGATCGTCATGCGGGAAAGCGTGGGATCCAGCGTGCGCGCCACAGTCAAGCTCTCGATGTTGTAGCCACGGGCGCTGAGCACGCCGGTGATACGCATCAGCGCGCCGGGCTTGTTCTCCACCAGCAGCGAGATCACTTGCAACATGGCAGCCCCCTACTTGGGAACCGGCACGGGTTGTGGCGGGCCCAGGACCATTTCGTTGAGCGCGGCACCCGCGGGCACCATCGGATAGACGTTCTCCTCGGGTGAGACCCGAACATCGAGGATATAAGGACCGGGTTCGGCCAGCGCCGTTTCGAGCGCGGTGGCCAGCTCGCTGGGCCGCTGGACGATCCGCGCGGGAATGCCGTAGGCGGCGCCCAGTTTCTCCACATCGGGGAAGCCTTCCATGGCCACCGCACAGAGCCGGTTGTTGAAGAAGAGGTTCTGCCACTGCCGCACCATGCCGAGGTAGCCGTTGTTGCAAATGACCACCTTGACCGGCAGCCGGTTGGCCACGATCGTGGCCAGCTCGGGTATGGACATCTGAAAGCCGCCGTCGCCTACGATCGCCACCACCAGTTTGTCGGGACAAGCGAACTGCGCACCCATGGCCGCCGGCAGGCCGAAACCCATCGCACCGAGCCCACCCGAGCACAGCCAGTGCCTCGGACGCTTGAAGCGAATGAACTGGGCCGCCCACATCTGATGCTGGCCGACGTCAGCGGTGATGATGGCTTCGCCCCGGGTGAGGCGATCGATCTCAACCATGAGATGCTGCGGCTTGATCTCGCGGTCGGAAAAGGCAGGCAGCAAGGGATGCTCCTTTTGCCAAGCACGGATCTGCCGCCACCATGCCTGGCGTGCCGCCGCCTTGCGTTCGCGCTCGGCTACAGTCTCGTGCAGGATCCGGAGCAGCTTGCGTAGCACGCGCTTGGCGTCGCCCACGATGGGCAGGTCCGCGGCGCGGTTCTTGCCGATCTCGACGGGATCAATGTCCACGTGGATCACCTTCGCATGCGGCGCGAAGGCCGATAGACGGCCGGTGACGCGATCGTCGAAGCGTACGCCCAGCGCGATGAGCAGGTCGGCGTGCGTCATGCTCATGTTGGCCGCATAGGAGCCGTGCATGCCGGGCATGGAGAGGAAATTCGGGTGATCGCCCGGCAGGCACCCCAGCCCCATCAGGGTCAGCACGGCCGGCGCGTCCAGCAGCTCCACCAGCTCGCGCAACTCCTCGTGCGCCCCGGAGCTGACGATGCCCCCGCCCGCGTACACCAAAGGCCGCTCCGCTTCCCAGATCATCTGCGCCGCGCGGCGGATCTGGCCGGTGTGTCCTTCGGTGACCACCTTGTAGCCGGGCAGGTGGATGCTCGATACGGGCGCATAGTGCCCCTGGCCTTGCAAAATGTCCTTGGGTAGATCGATCAGGACCGGCCCGGGGCGCCCGGTGGAGGCGATGTAGAAGGCTTCGTGCACGATGGCAGGCAGGTCCTTCAGGTTCTTGACCAGGTAGTTGTGCTTGGTGCAGGAACGCGTGATCCCGAACGTGTCGGCTTCCTGAAAGGCGTCGCTACCGATGGCCTTGGTGCTGACCTGGCCGGTGAGGGCGACCAACGGGACCGAATCCATCAGCGCATCCACCAGGCCAGTGACCAAATTGGTGGAGCCCGGTCCCGAGGTAGCACAGCAGACTCCCACGCGTCCGGTGGCGCGGGCGTACCCGGAAGCCGCGAAAGCAGCGTTCTCCTCGTGCCGCACCAGCACGTGACGGATGGGATGGTCGTAGAAGACGTCGTACACCGGCAGGGTGACCCCTCCCGGATAACCGAAAATGCACTCCACACCCTCGCGCACGAGGCACTCGACCAGCATGCGCGCGCCACTCATCAGGTTCGGCATGGCTCGAAAGTTGCTCCTTGCCAGTAAACTATTGCCAAACAAAAAAGGCCATCGTGCTGGGCTCCTTCGCCCCGCCCGACGGCCTGCCGACTGCTCCGCGAGCCGTTTCAGGCGGGGCCAGCTACGATGACCCCGACGCTAATAATGATGATGGCGAAGGTGAGGGCCAGCGGAGACAGTACGAGGGCGCCTTTCTGCGGTGTCGAGTTCCTCGGCGCCCTCATGTGACCTTCATGATAGCCGACAAGCGGTACAAATGCAACAGCCAGTCAACATAAAATCGGCTGATGCCGGCATAAGGCCGCATCCCCTCAACGAAGGAAGCTCACGCCGAATTCGAGCTGGCTCCTGGGCGAACGAGTGGTGAAGGAGGAGAAGGTCGAGCCGCTCCATCGCGTGAAACGGATCTCCGGCATCACCTTGATGTTCATGTCGTCCACGAAGCGGAGACCCAACGCCACCACGATTCCGGCCAGAGTGCGGCGCGCCGGCGCGGTGGCGTTGTATTGCACCGAGCTGCTGCCGTCGGGCTTCTTGATCTCGGCCTTGGTGCGGATCGTGGAGATGGTCCGCCCGGCGACTCCGGCGCCTACCCAGACATGGGAGAGCGGCCCGGAGGAGCGAAGGCCGCGGTAGTGCACCAGCACGGGCAAGTCCCACAACCGGGCCTTGGTCTGCTCCCTCACGCTGGACTGGGTGCGGTCATCGTTGCCCGTGGCCGGGTCGTCCTTGCCCCAATAGGTCGCGGTGGAGGATTCGTAACGGAGCCGATGGAACAACAGCTCGCTGCTCAGACGGACCCGCTTGGCCAGGCGGAACTCGAAAGCCAAACCCCCACCCATGACGGGGGATTTCGAGGTCGTATTGGCGTTGAAATCGTAAGCTGTGGTCCCCGAAAAGGTGGTTTGCATCGCCATCCCCTCGCGCATGACGCTGAGGCGCTCGAAAGGAAGCGTACGCAAGCGCAGGCCGAAAGCGAAGCGCTCCAAGCGCATGGCGGCGGCTGGTTCTTCTGGGGGCCCCGGCTCCTGCGGCACGGGCTCCTGCGCGGGCTGCTGCGCCCACGCCAAGGCGCTTAACAGGAGGGTGCATGTGCATGGCCAGAGGATGCTGCCGCTTCGTGTTGGCCTCATGGGGTCCGCTAAGCTCAGGATGCCAAGGCGCCCGATCCCGGGTCAACCCGGCGTCGGCTCCGGCGCTGCGTATATATTGGATGTTTGGCGCCCGGAGCCGGCAGGGATTTCTCGACGCGATCCCCGGTCCACCACCGGCCCGTGAACCGCCCCTGAGCAATCGTGCAATGCGAGGTTGGATGTTCCGGCGAACCGTCGCGATCGTGCGGCTGATCCTCCTGCTGGCGATCGCTGCCTACCCCCAGTCGGACATGGGCGTTCTCTGGGGCATCGTGCAGGACGCGGAGGGCAAGCCGCTGGAGGGCATGACCGTATACGTGGCGGACGTCCTGACCAACGTGGTGGTGCGCCGCTGCGTGACCGATGCGGCAGGCCGGTACGAGGCGCCCTACCTGAGGCCGGGCCTGTACTACATCCTGATCGAGGAACCAGGCTACCAGGCCTTCGAGGCCGATGGCATCCGCGTCGAGGCGGGCGAGGTCCGCCGCTTCGACGCGCGGCTGACCCCCGGCGATCCGCAGCAGACCAACCGCGTGCGAGCCGTTAATCCCCCGCTGCGCTTTTACGGCGGACACTCCGGGAGCGTGGTCGAATACGGATCCCGGTGGAACGACGCTCCGCAAGCCGACCGTCACCCCACGCTCTGGCCTCTGCTGGCCGCGGCGCCGGGCGTGCAGGGCGTGCCCGGCGGGGCGGTCCTCGGCGGCGTATCGGCGAGGCGCAAGCAGAGTTGGGCTGTGGACGGGGTGCCCGACAACGTCACCAATCAGGCCTTGAACCCACTGGTGACCGAGTCCGTGGAAGTGCGACTGGCCAATTACGATGTCGCTTCCGCTCTCCCGGCCAGCCTGGCCATGGTCTCCAAGCGCGGCGGCGAGGCCATGCACGGGATGATGTTCTACAAGCACACCTCGCCCCCCTTCAACGCCCGTTCGTTCTTCGACACGCAGGACGCCAACTACCGGATGCGCGAGGCTGGCGGGGAGCTGGGATGGGATCTGGTGCCCGACTGGACATGGCTTTACGGGGGAGGGATGTGGCAGAGGCTGCTCTACCAACAGAGCTTCTATGCCTCCGTGCCCACCGTGAAGATGCGTGACGGTGACCTCGGATTGTATCTGGATCCGGAAGCCGCGCCGGGCGGCAGGGTCGTCGTCGTGCGCGATCCGCGAACCGGCCAGCCCTTCCCGCGAAATCTGATTCCCATCACGCGCATCAACACGGTCTCGCGGAACTACGTCCTCAACTACTACCCCCTTCCCAATGCGGGCCAGTCGCCGCCCAACAACTACACTTGGGTGCACCGTTTCGGCCCGGATGCATACAACGGCAACTGGCCGCTGGGGCGCTGGGACCAGCGTCTCACTTCGCAGCACCAACTCTACCTACGCTGGCTTCAGAACCAGACCGCCGCGGTGGTGCCCGGCAGCGTCGGACGCCGGCTGGACGCCACCCGCACATGGCGCTACCGCAGCCTGACCTTCCACGACGTCCACGCATTTCGCGGCAACCTGGTCAACCACCTGACTCTGGCCCGCACCCGGCTGCGGATCAAGCAGGGGGAAAGCGAGGCAGACGTGGACCCGCCGCGCGGCAACTCGGTGGTCACCACGCTGAACCTCCAGGGCGTCAACCCGCAGGGCTTCGAGGCGATGGGTTTCCCCAACGCGATCGTCCCCGGCTTGAGTTCGCTCGAAATGGCGCACGGCGGCGGAGCCAAGAAAGACGTTGCGCACTACGACGGCTTCTTCACCTTCCGCGATTCCATCGCCTGGATGCGCGGCCGCCACTCGATCAGAGGCGGCATAGACTACACCGGCTACTTCTGGCAGAACGGCGAGGTGCCGCTCGCCGTCTACGGCGCTTTCACTTTCAGCGGGGCTTACACCGGCCTGCCCTACGCCGACTTCCTGCTCGGCTACCCGGCGACCAGCACGAGGCAGACTGCGCTGGTCAACCGCCGGATCCGGCAGAACCAGGTCGGCCTCTATCTCGCCGATTCTTTCCGGCTGCACTCGCGCCTGACCTTGGATTACGGTGTGCGCTGGGACTACTACGGCACCCCGGTTTACAAAGACCGCAAGATGGCCAACTGGGATCCCGTTTCCGGCAAGGTCATCGTCGCGCCCGGCACCTATACGCTGGTGAGCCTTTACTATCCGAAATCCATAGAAATCGCGGTGGGCGACGTGGTGCCGAAGCCCAAGCGGGACAATGTCCGGCCGCGCCTCGGTCTTGCCTTCCGTCTCACGCAAAACACTGCCCTGCGGGCCGGCTACGGCGAATTCACCGAGAATCTGGGTTACGGCGAGAACGGAAGGTTGCCCAGCACGAATCCCTTCTGGCTGAAGGAGACCTACACCAACTGGATTCCGGCCACGCTGCCCGCGCTATCGTTTCCGCGGCCTTTCCCGACCAACCCGCTCACAGTGCCCTTCCCGGCGCAGAGCGTCACGGCCGTACCCATGCAGACGGAGGAAGGCGTCCTGCGCCATTTCAGCTTGACTTTGGAGCGCGCCTTCGGGCCCGCGACGCTCGGGGCCTCCTACGTGGGGGCCCGCGGGGCGCACATGAACTACATGCTGGACGTCAACAAGCCGCCCGCCAGCACCGTGCCATTCCGTACCGAGCGGAAGCCGTACCCGCAGTTCGCCAGCGCTTTCCGGTATCGCACGGAGGGGTGCTTGTTGTTCGTTGGGGTGGTAACGCGCGCGCGTTACCGGCAGGGATCCCTGGTGCTCGAATCCAGCCTGAGCTGGGTCAACAACCTGGCCAATTACCTCAACACGCTGGATCCTTACAACGTGACCAACCAGTGGTCTCGCGACGGAGCTACGCGGCGGCTGTATTCGGTGACAACGGCCTCCTGGCCCCTGCCCGTCGGCCGCGGCAGGAAGCTGCTGGGCAAGGCCGGACGCTGGCTGAATCTCGGCGTGGGCAACTGGACGCTGAATGCCATCGCCACCTTCGCCACGGGGCAATACTATTCGCCGTGGTTCACAGGCCCTGACCCGGCCAACGCCAGCCCGGGCTACGTGACCCTGCTTCCCGACTGCGTGGGCAATCCCGACGCCGGGGCGCGCAACAGGAATCTCTGGTTCAATCCGGCTGCCTTCGCCATCCCGCCTGCCGGCGCGGGCCGCTATGGCACGTGCGGGTTGAACGTGCTCGAAGGCTACCCGGTGCACGTCGTGCACGCCAGCCTCGCCAAGCAGATCCCCCTCGGCGAGAGCCTCCGAATGGTCTTCACCGCGCACATTTCCAACGTGACCAACACTCCCCACTTCACCATTCCCCAGAACAACCTCAGCGAACCGAACGCGGGCCGCTTCACAGCCTCTTCGCGAGCCACCGACGCGAGCCCGCTCCAACAAGGGCCGCGGCAGATCATGCTGAAGCTGCGCCTGGAATTCTGACGCCGCTCATTCGCCCGGGCCGGCGATTCCCCCGCGGCCCAGCACGCGTTGCATGGCGGCGAGCGCCGGCAAACCCAGCAGGGCGCCCAGCGCCAGCCGGCGCCAAGCCTCCACGTAAGCTGCCAGGTGCGCCTGCTGGAGCACCAGCCCATACACGGCGGCGTGAGCCCGCGATTCGGCCTGCGGGGCTCCCACCAACGCGCTCAAGGCGGCCTTCATCCGCGCCATTCTCTGCTGGTAGACGGCATCGTAGGGCGTCAGGTGCGCGACCAACGTGAGCTGGCGACGCTGCGCACTGCGCAAGATGTAGGTCGTGGTGGCCGAGATTCCGATCCCGCCCGCCACGTTGCGCACCAAGTTGAAAAGGCCGCTAGCGTTGCCCATCTGCTCGTTGCGCAGCGTGGCCATGGCCAGGGTAGTCAGCGGTGCGAAAATGAAGCCCATGCCCATGCCCTGCACTAGGTTGGCGGCCACGATGCTTTCCATGGCGATCTGTAGGTTGACTTGGCCCAGCATGTAGTTGCCCGCTGCCATCAGTAGAAACCCCAGGGCGGCCAGCTTCCGCGCATCCCACCGGGAAGTCAGATAGCCCGCAACGGGGGTGACCAGCAACACGCCCAAACCCCGCGGGCTGCTCGCCCAACCGCTCAGCTCCGCCGTGTATCCCAGCAGGATCTGGAGGAACTGCGGCAACATCGCGCCGGAAGCCAACAGGACCCAGCTCAGCACGGCCACGGCCACCGTGCCCGTCGCGAAGTTGCGGTCGCGGAAAACGCGCAGGTCCACCATCGGCGGGAGGGCGCGCAGCTCGTGAACCACGAACGTCATGGCCGCGGCCAGCGAGACCACCGCCAACGCCGCGACCCAGCGGCTGGCGAACCAGTCCGCCTGCTGTCCCTTGTCGAGCACGATCTGTAGCGGTCCGATCCAAAGGACCAGAGAACTCAGCCCGGCCGCGTCCAAACGCGCGGCCTGCCGCCTGCAAATCCAGGGCGGGTCCTCCAAGTAGCGCGCCATCAGGTGCAGAGCTAGCAAGCCCACGGGCAGGTTGATGTAGAAGGTCCAGCGCCAGGAGAACGCATCCGTCAACCATCCTCCCAGCGTGGGGCCCACGATGGGCGCCAGCACGACGACCAGACCAAAAAGGCCCATCGCCATCCCGCGCCGCTCGAGTGGGAAACTCTCGAGCAATACGGCCTGTGCGGCCGGCACCATCGCGCCGCTGCCTGCCCCCTGCAAGATGCGCGCCAGAACCAGCACGGTCAGGTTCGGCGCCAAGCCGCAGACCATGGAGGCGAAGGTGAAAACCGCCGTGCAGAACATGACCAGCCGCCTGCGCCCAAAGCGCAGCGCGAGCCACCCGCTCATGGGAATCACGATGCCGTTGGCGACCAGATAGCTCGTCAGCGTCCAGGTGGCTTCGGCGCTGGTGGCGGCCATGCCCCCGGCAATATGCGGCAGCGCCACCATGATCACGGTGACGTCCAGGACCTGCATGAACGTGGCCAGCACCACGGAGGCGGCGACAAGCCACGGACTGGCGCGGGGACGCCACGCGTCGTGGATGGGAAGAGGCGGGGGCTGCGAGCCTGTGCCCATCGGCCTCAGCCTTCTCAGTCTAGCGCCCGTCGCACGCCCTCAGGCTTTCGGGTGCGCTTTGTCGTAGACGCGCAGCAGCTCGGCGAGCGAGACCTGCGTGTACTTCTGCGTGGTGGAAAGGCGGGCGTGGCCGAGCAGCTCTTGGATGGCGCGCAGGTCCGCTCCGTCGGCCAGCAGGTGGGTGGCGAAGGCATGCCGGAGGCTGTGCGGGTGCAACGACGGGTCCCCGACCAGCAGGGTCGAGTAGAACTTCACGATGCGTCGCACGCTGCGGTCCGACAAACGGCCGCCCCGGGCGTTGACCAGCAGCGCCGGCTCGCCTGCCGGAGCCCTGCGCACCGCCAGGTACTTCTCCAAGGCCTCGGCTGCCTTGCGGGTGAACGGCACCTGGCGCTCCCTCCGTCCTTTGCCCCTCACGCGCAACCATCGCTCGCGGCGATCCACGTCGGCCACGTCCAGCGCCACCAGTTCGCTGACGCGCAGGCCGCAGCCGTAAAGCAGTTCGAAGATGAGCCGGTCGCGCTCCGGAAACGGCCGCTCGGATTCGCCCTGGCCCACACGATCAATGAGCGCATTGGTCTTTTCCGGGTCCATGACCCGCGGCAGCGCCGCGGGCGCCTTGGGTGCCCGCACGAGCCGCGCGACGTTGGCCTCCGCCAGTCCTTCCCCGACCAGGAAAGCGCAGAAGGACCGCAGGGCTGCCAGCTTGCGGCGCATGGTGACTGCGCTGAGCCTGCGGCGGTACAGCTGGCCCAGCCATTCGCGAACCACGAGCGCATCCAACCGATCGGGCGCTGGTGGCTCCAAGCCCTCGGGCGAGAGGTATTCGAGGAACTGGCGGAGGTCCGTTGCGTAGGCGCGCACCGTGTGGGGCGAGGCGTTCTCCCG
>JANXAE010000084.1:7264-14083 GCA_025062235.1 Bryobacteraceae bacterium | reverse complement strand
GAGGGCCGTCCGCTGCGGGTCAAGGCCGGCTTCGACCCGACCGCGCCCGACCTGCACCTCGGCCATACCGTGCTGCTCCGCAAGATGAAGCACTTCCAGGATCTCGGCCACCACGTCATCTTCCTGATCGGCGACGGCACTGGCCGCATCGGCGATCCCACCGGACGCAACGTCACCCGTCCGCCGATGACGCGCGAGGAGATCGAGCGCAACGCCGAGACCTACCGCCAGCAGGTCTTCAAGATCCTCGATCCCGAGAAAACGGAGATCCGTTTCAACAGCGAGTGGCTCGATGCGCTGACTTTCGAGGACATGATCCGCCTGTGCGCCCGCTACACGGTGGCGCGACTGCTCGAGCGCGACGATTTCGCCAAACGGTTCCGGGAAGGCACGCCCATTTCCGTGCACGAGCTGCTGTACCCGCTCGCCCAGGCCTACGACTCGGTCGCCCTGCGAGCCGACGTCGAGCTGGGCGGCACGGACCAGAAGTTCAACCTCCTGGTGGGCCGCGAGATCCAGAAAGATTACGGGCAGCCGCCCCAGATCGTGGCCACCACGCCCCTGCTGGAAGGCCTGGACGGCGTCCAGAAGATGTCCAAGTCGCTGGGCAACTACGTCGGGATCACGGAGCCGCCCGAGCAGATGTTCGCCAAGCTGATGTCCATCAGCGACGAGCTGATGTGGCGCTACTGGGAATTGCTGACCGATCGGAGCCTGGAGGAAATCCTGGCCATGCGAGCGCGCGTGGAACGGGGCGACCTGCATCCCATGCAGGTCAAGATGGACTTGGCGCGCACGATCGTGTCTGAATTCCACTCGCCCGAAGAAGCGGACCGCGCCGCCGGGGAGTTCAACCGTGTGGTGCGTCAGGGAGAGGCGCCTTCGGATGTGGAGACCGTCCCCCTGCCGCCGGAGGCGCGCTCGGGCGGCCTGGTGCGCCTGGACAAGCTACTGGCCCGCGTAGGACTGGCTGATTCGGTCAGCGACGCCGTCCGCAAGATCAAGGCCGGCGCGGTGGAGATCAATGGCGTGCGCTGCACCGACCTGCGCTATCCGGACGCCGCAGGCGGCTGTTTGACGATTCGCGTGGGCAGGAAATGGAAGCGGGTGGCGTGCTGATTCGGGCGTTGCGCCCCGGCGATATCCCCCAGGCCATGCGCTTGAAGGAAGCCGCAGGCTGGAACCAGACCGAGGAGGACTGGCTCAATCTGATCGAGCTCGAACCGGAGGGTTGCTTCGCGCTCGAGCTCGAGGGCCGGCTCGTTTCCACCACCACCGTCATCTGCTACGGGCAGGATCTGGCCTGGATCGGCATGGTCTTGACCGATCCCGAGTATCGGGGCCGCGGCTTCGCCCGACGACTGATGGAACATGCGCTGGCTTGGCTCCGCGCCCGGCAGATCCGGTGGATCAAACTGGACGCCACCGACATGGGCCGCCCGCTTTACCTCAGCCTGGGCTTCCAAGACGAGGACATCGTCGAGCGATGGGCCGTGGCACCGCGCGCACCGACGGCCGAACCGGAGGGGATTTTCCCTTTCGATCTGGACGAGCAGCTCGACCGCGAAGCCTTCGGGGCCGACCGCCGCGCCGTGCTCGCACGGCTGGCCCGTTGGGAGACGGCCTCGTTGCCGGGTTGCGCCTACGCCATGGGCCGGCCGGGCTCGAATGCTTTCTATTTCGGTCCTTGCGTCAGCCGCTCGCCGCTGGCCGCTCGGAGGCTGCTCGAGGCTTTCCTGGCCCGGCACGCGGGTGAAACCGTTTTCTGGGATTTGCTCCCGGCCAACCGCGCCGCCGTCGAGCTGGCGCGAGCCTTCGGCTTCGAGCCCCAGCGAAGGCTGGTGCGCATGGTGCGGCGCGGAACCGGGCAAGGGCCGCCGGTCACCCACAGCCATGAGCTGATCTACGGCATCGCGGGTTTCGAGTTCGGTTAGCGGTTATGCGCCCACGCCTGCTCTGGAAACTCAAGCAGCGCGAGTTCCCGCTGGGCGAGCGTACGCTCGTCATGGGCGTGCTCAATGTCACGCCCGATTCCTTCTCCGACGGGGGACGTTATCTCGATCCCGACCGCGCTTACGCGCGCGCCCTCGAGATGGAAGAGGAAGGCGCCGATATCATTGACATCGGCGCCGAGTCCACGCGCCCAGGCTCCAGCCGAATCTCGGAGGCCGAGGAGAAGCGGCGCCTGATCCCCGTGCTCAAGCGCCTGCGCGGTAAATTGACCGTGCCCATTTCGGTGGACACTTACAAATCCGGAGTGGCCGAGCACGCCCTAAAGTTGGGCGCCGAGATCATCAACGATCCCAGCGGCCTCACTTTCGACCCGCAACTGGCGCGTGTGGTTGCGCGCTACGACGCCGGGCTCGTGCTGAATCACATGCGCGGCACGCCAGAAACCTGGGCCAAGCTTCCGCCGCTGCCCGATCCCATGGCCGCCATCCTGCACGACTTGGAGGCGGCTGTGCACCGCGCGGTGCGCGCCGGCGTGGACCGCTCGCGCATCGTGGTGGACCCGGGTATCGGTTTCGGCAAGCGGGGCGAACAGAACTCGGAGATCCTCGCGCGCCTGCCCGAGATGGCGCGCTTGAAACTGCCGATTCTGGTGGGGCCTTCGCGCAAGTCCTTCCTTGCGCAGAAGACCGAGGAGGAAACGCTCTTCGCGACGGCGGCGGCGGTCACGGCGGCCATCCTCGGCGGCGCTCACCTGGTGCGCGTGCACGATGTGCGGCAGATGAGGGCCGTGGTCGCCATCGCGGACGCCGTGTTGCGCAACCGGCCGGAACCGTGAAGGCGGATTCCGCCTGCTATGCTGGGAGGCGGCAATGTCGCGGATGCTGGAGGAGATTCGCGAGCAGCCGGCGGCCCTCGAACGGACGCTGTTGCGCGAACTGCCGCACCTGGACGCGCTTCGACGGTTCTTCGAAAAGCAGCCGCCCCGCTTTGCCGTGCTCGCGGCGCGCGGCACCTCCGACAATGCCGCCCACTTCGGCCGCTATCTTCTGGAAATTGCCACCGGCCTCCCCTGTGCGCTCGCCGCACCCTCGGTGTTCACCCTCTACGGAGCCCGCCCGCGGCTGGACGGTGCTTTGGTCGTTGCGGTCTCGCAATCGGGAGAGTCCACGGACACCAACTTCGTACTGGAGCGCGCGCGGGAGCTGGGCGCCCTCACCGTGGGCATCACCAACCAGGCGCGCAGCACCATGGCGCGCCTTGCCGAACACGTGATCCTCGTCCACGCCGGCCGCGAACGCAGCATCGCGGCCACCAAGACCTACACGGGACAGTTGGCCGCGCTCTATCTGCTCGCGTGGGCTCTCGGGGCTCGCATCAGCCCGGACGATTTGCGCCGCCTGCCTGACCTGGCCGCCGCGGCCCTCCAGAGCGAGCCAGAGATCCGTCAGCTCGCGGTCCGTTACCGGTTCATGAACGATGTGGCCGTGGTGGGCCGCGGGTTGAACTACGCGAACGCGCTCGAATTCAGCCTGAAGCTGATGGAAACCTGCGCCGTCGTGGCCGAAGGTTTCTCCTCGGCCGACTTCCTCCACGGGCCCATCGCAATGGTGGAGCGTTCCTTCCCCGTGTTCCTGTTCGCGCCAGCCGGCCCCACTTGGCGCGCCATGCGGGAGTTGATCAGCAAGCTCGCCAAGCGCAGGGCCGAGATGCTCGTGATCACGGACGCCGCGAACCGGGGGGTGGACGGGCGCGCTTGTTGCCTCGTACGCCTCAAGCTCGACAAGGGGAACCGCCGATTTTCCCCGCCGGACCTCTTTACGCCGATCCCTTACATCATCCCCGCGCAACTGTTCGCCTGCGCACTGGCCGAGCAGAAGGGCATGGATCCGGACCGCCCCGCCGGCCTCACGAAAATCACGCGCACGTTGTAGGGCCGAACTCCGCCCGGCTCCGGCAGAAAGGCCACGGCTCAGGCTCCGATCTTCGCCCGCCCGCCATCGCCTCGCGCCGCCTCGCGACGCCGGCGCCGACGGCCCGATTTCCGGCAGCGAGAGCTTCGGCTTCCAAGCCCTCGGCGACCGCGCCGACAGCACGGGGGCGGACAGCGCTGCCTCCCCAGCGCCCGTCGCGCGAGACGAACCGCACGGGCACCACGGCGCGAACAAGGGATCCCGACCGGGCCGCGCACTGGCGCGCGCTCCTCGAATGGCGCGCTGCTCCCGCCCCGCAGGCGAAACCGAGGCAAGGGAAGACGGATCGCGAACCCACAGTGCTGCCGCGGAGCCTGCAGTCCGCGGGCGCACCAGCCCTGCGCGAAAGGGCAAAGCAGCCGATCGGCTCCGGCCCCGTTTGCTGAGCAATGGATGGAAGGCGGATGGCGCTGGAAGGGTTCGCTCGGTTGGGTGAGCCGGCGATCCGCGTCGCACGGCAGCAGCCCGAAGGACTTTGGCCCGGCGAGGGACGGGGAAGGGCGCCACGAGGGCCTCCTGCTTGCTGGTGGGAAGGCGCGGCCGATCAGGTGCGGGACGCCGCGCGGCCCGCCTTGCTGGTCCGCGGGGCGCCGGGGAAGGAGGGGTCCGTCGCACGGTTGGCTCCGGAGGCCGCTGCACCAGCCGCTCCCGTCTCCTTGCGCACGCGGGTTCGAGCGGTGCGCGCCACAGGCCGCCCCATCCCTGCACAGCCGGTCGTCGCCGTCCGCTCACCTTGACGTTCCGCTGATTCCCCTGCTCCGGGTTGGCTCCCTGCCCCAGCCGCGCGAGCTATGATGGCAGGCATCGAGGTGCGCCATGCCTGACGCCATCACGCGGCGGGACCTTCTGGGCGGCAGCGCGCTGGCAGCGATGGGGGGCCAGCGTCCTGCCGGGGACATCAAGATCGGCCTGTACAGCATCACGTATCTCGGCTTGTGGTACCGGGGAGACGCGCTCACTCTGGAGCAGTTGGTCGAGCGCGCGCGCAGCTTCGGCTACCAGGGGATCGAGATTGACGGCAAGCGCCCGCACGGCTGTCCGTTGCTGTGGACGCGGGAGCGCTGCCGCAGGCTGCGGCAGTACGCGGCGGACCGCGGCATCGCCATCGCGGGCGTGGCGGCCAACAACGACTTCAGCAGTCCCATCCCCGAGCACCGCGAGGCGCAACTGGCCTGGGTGCGCGAGATGATCCGCATGACGGCGGATTTCGGCGCTCGCGTGTTGCGCGTCTTCCTGGCCTGGCCGGGGGCCACCAAGGCGCCGGACGGGGGAGGACGTTACGACGTGGCACAGCGCATTTGGAATGCGGCGCACGAGGGAGTGCCCGAGGAGCAAGCCTGGGAGTGGTGTCGTGAGTGCCTCGTCGAGGCGGCACGCTATGCGGGCGAGCACGGCGTGACGCTGGCGCTGCAAAATCACAAGCCGCTCATCAACAATTATCGCCAGATGCTGCAAATGATCCGCGAAGTGGGCTCGCCGCACCTGAAGGCCTGCCTCGATGCGCCGATCCTCGAGGACAAAGATCCCGCCTACGTGCGGCAGGCCGTGCTCGATACCGGCGAGCTTCAGGTGCAGTCCCACTTCGGCGGCGAGTACGAGCGGCCCGATCCGGGCGGCCCCATCCGCCGCGCTGCCTTGCGGCGCCTGCCCGAGGGCCGCTACGAACGCTTGGGCTACGAAGACCCGGCGAAAGACTACTACCCCGCCTTCGTGCGCGCCCTTTTCGAGATCGGCTACCGCGGCTGGATGAACTACGAGCTCTGCCACCCGCTGCCGGTGGTCAACGGGCGCACGGTAGGCATCGAGTACGTGGATTCCTGCGCACGGCTCGCCGCCGAATACATGAGGGAGGTGATCGCGCGCGCTCGCGTCGCCTCCTGATGGGGCGCGCCTCACTTCTGAAGCCAGAACTGGCCCACGAACATCGAGTCAATGCCCGAGGAGTAGAAGCTGCGCACCGCGTCGCGCGGCGTGCAGACCAGCGGGTCGCCGAAGAGGTTGAAGGAAGTGTTGTAAAGCACGGGCAGCCCCGTGGCCTTGCCGGCGGCGTGCAGCAAGCGCCAGTACAGCGGGTTGTCGCTCTCGAGAACGGTGTGGACGCGGATGCGGTCCTCGTCGAGCAGGGCGCTCTCGAACGTTTTCCGGTGCACGGGTCGCACACGTCCCACCGTGGCCAGGAAGCGTGCGTTGGGGCCGACCTCGAAATACTCGCCCGCCAGCTCGGCAGGAACCGAGGCGGCGAACTTGCGGAAGGGTTCGCGGTGCTTGATGTAGATGTTGAGATTCTCCGTGGAATAGGGGTCGAGCGGCGAGGCCAGGATGCTGCGGTTGCCCAGGGCGCGGGGGCCGAACTCCATGCGCCCGTGCATCCAGGCGATGATCTTGTTTTCGCCCAGCTCGCGAACGGCTGTCTCGATCAGCTCGTCGGCGGTCAACAGGTAGCGGAAGCGCAGTTTGCAGTTTTCCAGCACCTGTTTGATCTGCTCGGCGTCGTACTCGGGCCCGAGGCAGAGATTGCCGATGCCGGCGCGCTGCGCGTGCCCGTAGACGCAGTGCCAGGCGTAAAAGGCAGCGCCCAGGGCGGTGCCGGCATTGCCCGCCGCGGGCTGTACGAACACGTTCTCCCAGCGGCCTGACTGTTCGAGCGCGGCGATCAGCAACGCATTGTGGGCCAGCCCGCCCGCCAGACACAGGTTGCGCCCGCTGCCCGCCATGCGCAACACGGCCTGCTCGACGGCGCGCTGCAAACCAGCCGCCACGGCGGCGCGCAGGGATTCGGGGACGGGCGCGCCATCGGCCAGCCCCAGGCGCTGGTAGAACCGCGCGCTGAAGCCGCCGCGGCCGATGCGCTCGCTGTCGAAGTAGGAGCGGTCCAGCCGCGGCCAGTCGCCGTTGG
>JANXAE010000084.1:0-7254 GCA_025062235.1 Bryobacteraceae bacterium | reverse complement strand
CCAGACCGAGGATTTCGGCGAACAGCGGCCGGAAGCGGTCGTCGCCCCGGGCCGACAGCCACTGCACCTTGTGCTCGTCGGCCCTGGCCTCGAAACCGAGCAGCGCGGTGACGCGGCCGTAGAGGTCGCCCAGCGAATCCGGATAATACAGCTCCTTGTCGAGCGCGAGGCCGTTGCCGGAGGCGATCCAGCGCGCGCCGCAGCGGTAATCGCCGGTCGCATCCAGCGTCAGAACGACGGCCTCCGGGAAGGGGGAAGCGAAATACGCCGAGGCGGCGTGGGCGAGGTGATGGTCCACGACGATGATGCGGCTGTCGGGGAAGCGTGCGCGCAGCGCCAGGTGCATGGCGGCTTCCGGACCCGCCGCGAGCGGGCGCGCCACGGCCACGCAGTCCACGTCCCGTACGCGGAGACCCGCCATCGCAAGGCAGCAGGCGATCGCTTCCTCGGGCAGTTCGCCGGGGCGCAACCGCCGCACGAGCTTGCGCTGCTCGACGGCTCCGGCCAGCACGCCGTCCTTCAGAATCGCCGCCGCAGCTTCGCCCAGGATTCCGCCGATGCCGAGTATCGTCATGCCGAAGGCCGTGCGCTCAGGTCAATGTTCAGACGCTGCGTGACGCGCCCCAGCGTCTCGACCAGACGTTCCACATGCTCGTCCGTGTGCGCGGCGGTGCAGGAGATGCGCACCAGATTCTGCGAGGCGGCAGGTTTGAGCACGGGGTTGACGTAGATGCCCTCTTCGAGCAGGCCGCGCACCACGCGGAACAGATCGAGCTCGTTGGGAATGACCACGGGCACGATGGGGGTTTCCCCGTCGTAAACCCAGAAGCCGCGTGCGCGGAGCTCGCTGCGCAGGCGCTGCGCCGTGCGCAACAGACGGTGTCGGCGTTCGGGCTCCTCGCGGATGATCTGGAGCGCGGCCAGCACCGCGGCCACCGATGCCGGCGGCAGCGCCGCCGAGAAGACAAAGCCCCGGGTAGTGTGGCGGAGATACTCGATGACGTCCTGGTCCGCCGCGATGAAGCCGCCCACCGAGGCGAAGGACTTGCTGAAGGTGCCCATCACGATATCCACGTCCGCCAGCACGCCCTGCTGCTCGGCGACGCCGGCCCCGGTCGGGCCGAAAACGCCGATGCCATGCGCCTCGTCCACGAAGACGCGGGCATGGTACTGTTTGGCCAGGCGCACGGTGTTGCGCAAGTCGGCCACGTCGCCTTCCATGCTGAAGACGCTCTCGCTCACGATGAGAATGCGTTCGTCGGGGGCACAGGCTCTCAGGCAACGCTCCAGGTGGTCCATGTCGTTATGGCGGAAGCGAACCTTGCGGGCTCCGGAGCGCAAGGCGCCCTCGACCAGACTGGCGTGGAGGTTGTGGTCGCAGACCAACACGTCGCCTTTTTCCGTCAAGCCACTCAGGGTCGCGTAGTTGGTCTGGAAGCCCGTGCCGAACGTCATGGCCGCCTGCTTGCCCACGAAGGCGGCCAGCTCGGCTTCCAGGCGCACGTGCAAGTCCAGCGTTCCGTTGAGCAGGCGCGAGCCGCTGCAACCGCTGCCGTAGCGCCGCACGGCCTCGATGGCCGCTTCCTTGACCCGGGGATGGTTGATCAGGTCCAGGTAGTCGTTGGAGCCGAACATCAGCACGGTGCGATCGCCCCAGCGGATCTCTCCCGGGGGCAGCCCTTCGCGCGGCCCGAAGACCTCGAAATAGGTGTACAGGCCCAAGGCTTTGGCGTCCTGCGGCCGCATGAAGTAGCCCCCTACCATGCGCCCGTAGTTGCGGCATTTCTCGAACAAGTCGGGCCGGGCGAGCGTCGCCTGGCTCGATGCTCCGCTGCCAGCGTCCGAGCTCATCGTTTCACCCCTTCCACTCGTAAATGCGGTAGGTCTTGTAGCGCCGGGCGCCAAGCGCCTCGAGCGAACGGTTCATCATCACATTATCTTCGAGCACCCAGGAGAATTCACCTTCCTCGTAGCCCGCGCGCCGCCCGTTGCGGAACAGCGCGGCGTAGAGGGCGGCCGCCGCCCCCGTCGTCCGGTATTCCTCCAGCACGCCCAGGATCAGCACGCGCATGCGCCGGATGGCCCGCATATGATACAGCATCTTGAACACCCCGAGCGGCAGGAGACGGCCGCGCGCGTGCCGCAGGGCTTGGTTGATGTCGGGCAAGGCCAGGGCGCATCCGGCCGGCCTGCCTTCGATCTCGGCCAGCAAGGCCAGGTTCGGATCCAGCACGGGCCGCATCCGCCTGCCCAGATACTCCATCTCCTCGCGGCTCATGGGCGCGAACCCCCAGTTGCGGCTCCAGGCTGCATTGTAAATCTGAAAGAACCGTTCGAGCTCAGCCTGGAAGTCTTTCAAGCGGACCGGGCGCACGCTCACCCCATGTTCGCGCGCGGCGCGCTCGGCCAGGTACTCGGCCCGTTTCATCTCGATCTCGCTGGCCGTTGTGTGGTATGCGTACAGGTCGCGGGCCTTGCGCAGCCCGGCGCGCTCGAGCAGAGGCCCGTAATAGGGCGGATTGTAAGGCATCATCACGCAGGGCGGCGAGTCGAAGCCCTCCACCAACAGACCGCATTCGTAATTGGCCGAGGGATTCGCCGGCCCGCGCATCACAGGAATGCCCCGGCGCACGAGCCACTCGGAGGCCGCCCCGGTCAGAGCCGCCACGATCTCCGGATCCTGCTCGGCTTCGAAGAAGCCGAACCAGCCAGCCGTCTCTCCTTGGTGACGGATGTACCGGTGATCGAGAATGGCCGCGATACGACCTACCGTGCGGCCTCCCGAGACCGCGATGAAGCGCTCCATCTCTGCCTGTCGGTAGAAGGGGTGACGCCGCACGTCGAACAGTGCGCGCTGCTCGAGCCGCAAAGGCGCAACCCAGCAGGGGTCGCCGCGATAATGGCGATAAGGGAACTCGATGAATTCGCGGTTCGCCCGCCAGCTCCGGACCCTCTCGATTGCGATCAACTAAGAGCCCCTTCGCGGCCTGCCGCAAGCCTGCTGTGCGGCGACCACCGCGGCCACCGCGAGCAATGCGCCCGCCAGCAGGTCCACCGTGTAATGGTAGCGGAGGTAGACTGTAGAGAATACCATCAGAGCTGTGTAGATAGCGTAGAGGTGTCCCCAGGCGGGCGAAAGCCGGCGCGCGGTCCACCAAGCGATCAGGCTCATGGCCACATGGCCGCTGGGGAAACAATCGTAGTGGACTGACTCGAGCCAGTCCAAGCCCCGGCGAAGCGGGCCGAACAGCCACAGGCCTTCCAGGGGGGCCGCGTGCAGATCGGCCAGCAGGAAGCGCGGACCCCGCACCGGGACCGCGAAGTAGCCCACGTACGTAACCAGGAAGCCCAGCGAAATCGCGAAAGCGTACAGCCGAAACTCCTCGAGGCGGTTCTTCCGCCACAGCCAGCCCGCCACCGCGAGGATGGCTGCAAAAAACAAGGTGTAGAGGAATTGCAGCAACTCGGTCAGCCACGGCTGCTGGAACCGCTCCAGCCACACGGTCGGATAGACACCCCAGACGGCCAGCTCGAGGCGCGCCAGGAAGGCATCGTAGTCGGTCCGGCGGATCGCCGGGATCAGCAGCGCCATCTCCTTGTAACAGGCTGGCAAGTACACCAGCGGGTACCAGTGCCGCCAGAACCATAGTGCGCCGGAACGCTTGGTGGCTTCGCTGCGAGCCAGCAGCAAGACCAAGCCAACGCCGGCCGCGTGCAAAGCCAGCAGCGGACCCGAGGCCGGGACTCGGCTGTGGTTCCAGGCGATCAGCAGCCCGGTCGCCAGCAAGTACGCAACGACCAAGGTATCCAAGGGGCGCCAGACCAGCGCCGCCGCCCGCGTCCACGCCGACCAGAGCCGCTCCGCCAGAACTTGGGGCATTCGCCGTTATTTTGTCAGGTCGTGCCGACTTGGCGCCAGCGCCTCAGGGTCGCCTGGCACGGCCCGCCCGTTCGAGCCATTCCCGGAACATGCGCGTGCAGTCGCGGGCGAACGGCGCCGTGGCCAGCTCCTCCAGGGCCAGCCGTGCCTTGCGACGCCAGTTCGGGTATTGCCAGGTGGAGGCGGGCAAGTTCTGCTGGTCGGTCTCCTTGAACAGGTCCTCCATCGTGAGGACCATGAGGCGGGAGGCGGAAATGCTCACCAAGCCAACCATGGCGTTGTGGAGTTCGCCTCCCCACTCTGGCGCCAGTTCTGCCCGCCGCGGGAACCATGCAGGCAGCAGGCCGAGTTCGTGCAGCAGCTCGAGAAGACGCTGCTTGTCGGCCTGGCGCTCGGCGAGCTGGCGGCACGCCGTCTCCTCGTCCACGAGGCCCGCGCGGCGGCGCGCCTCGATGTCGCGGCACAACCAGAAACCCGCCAGAGTGGGCAGATCGTGCGTGGTCGAGCAGACCAGGCTCTGCTCGGGGTACTGGTCGGGGCGGCGGAAGCGGCCATCGGGGTGCTTTTCGAAGTACGGCACGCGGTAGCCGAGCAGGCCCCACCGGGCCAGTTCGGACCGGATCTCCGGCGAGACCGTGCCCAGATCCTCGCCGATGATCACCACGCGGTTGCGCACGCTCTCGAGGGCGAGGATGGGCAGCAGCTCCTCATGCGGCTGGCGCAAGTATGCGCCTTCGACAGCCGTATGGCCTTCCGGGATCCAGTAGAGGCGGAACAGCCGCATGACGTGATCGAGGCGAAGGGCGCCGCCGTGAGTGCAGTTCTTGCGGATGGCCTCCAGGAAAAAACGGTAGCCGTCGCGGCGCAGGCGGTCCGGATCCACCGGCGGGAAGGACCAGTCCTGGCCGTTGGGAGAGAAATCGTCGGGCGGCGCGCCGACGCGGCAGCCGGAGACGAACAGCGAGCGGTAGGCCCAGAAATCGGCGCCGCAACGGTCGGTCGCGAGGGCCAGATCGTGGTAGAGCCCCAATGCCAGGCCCCGGCGCAGGGCGTGCTCGTGGGCGGCGGCCAGTTGGCGGTCGGTCTGCCATTGGAGCCAACAATGAAACAAAACGCTGCGCCAGTGTTTCTTTCGGAACTCGCGCACGGCCGGCGATTGCGGATCGCGGTACTGTACGGGCCAGTCCGGCCAGACCCAGACCCCGGGATGCCGGGTCCGGATCCATTCCTCCAGCGCGCAGTAGACGGCGAAGCGCTCGAGCAGGTCGCCCTCCCTCTGGCACCAGGCGCGGAATTGCCGCGCGCTGGAGGAATCCCGCCGCCATTCGCTGCGCAGGAACCAGGCAAAGGCGCGCTTGAGAGCGTGCAGCTTCAGGGCCCAGACCCGTTCGTATTCGACGAGCTCGGCGGCGCGCAGCTCGTGGATCTCCCGCTGCACCTCCGGCCGCCGGAACCAGCGCTGGGCGCGCGGGGACTTCTGGAAATCCTCCAGGCGCTCCACGTCAAGGTAGAGTGGGTTCCGGTAATAGACCGAGGAAGGCAGGTAAGGGCTGGTGTTGTAGGGCTGGCGATTGGCAATGGCGTGCATTGGATTCAAGCCCACGAAACTGACGCCGGTTTCGTCCGCCAGCCAGTCAATCAGGGCCTGCAGATCGGTAAAGTCGCCGCAGCCCCAGTTGCGCGCCGAGCGCAAGGCGTAAAGGCTGATCGCCAGGCCGGCCGCTCGACGTCCGCCATCCAGGCGAGCGGGCTCATAGACCCGCTGCGGACAGACCATGAGCCGCGCCCGCGCGGCGCGGCGCCGACGCCCGGCACGCACCGAAACCGAAAGTTCGTGATAGCCGAGCGGGAGGTCCGGCGGAAGCGGCGCTGCCAGTTCAACGAAGGTGCGGCCGGCGACTTCCGCACGGGCCGTCTCCGGCAGATCGGTCAGCGCCACCTCGCGCTGCTGTCGCCAACCGTCCTCTCGTCGCACGACGATCCTGAGCTTGCCCTCGCGCTCGTGGTCCGCGACCCGCAGAGAGAACAGCTCGGAGCCCTCGAGCACCACCAGGGTCTCCGGGAGGAGCTTCTGCCATTGCTCGAGCAATCGGTTCTCGATGGCCTTTCCGAGCGCTTGCGAATCGTCGGCCGGCACCCCGAGGGCTTTCAGGATGGCAATCCGGGTCCGGCGTGACGCGCGGTGCCGCACGCCGCGGACGTCTTCGTATTCGGGCAGGATGCCCCACAGGGCTGCGGCCCGCTCGAGGAGCTCGTCAGGGGGCGGCTGGGAACGGGGAGGCGAGGTATCAGCCATGGAGTAGGGAGTCGGGTCGGCCGCTGCAAGCATCCGGCATGGGCGCGCCCATGTACTTTCTCGATTGTACGCGGCCGGACGGCCCGCACGCAGAATGGCGCTGCGTGCGACAATGGAGATGTGCAGGGCGGGCTCTCCCAAGACGAGTGGGTCAGGCTTCGGGCGCGTGCGCCGGAAGAGATTTTCGATCGCTGGGACCGGGACGACTATTCGTTTCTGGCCGGCGCGGTCGTGACCACGAAGCTGGACCGGGTGGTCAACTGGGCGCGGAAGAACTCGATTTGGCCCATGACGTTCGGACTGGCCTGTTGCGCCATCGAGATGATGTCCATGAGCGCGTCGCGATTCGACGTGGCCAGGTTCGGGGCGGAGGTGTTCCGCGGTTCGCCGCGGCAGTCCGATCTGATGATCGTGGCGGGACGCGTCTCGAACAAGATGGCCCCGGTGGTGCAGCAGCTCTACAGGCAGATGCCAGAACCCAAGTGGGTCATCTCCATGGGCGCCTGCGCCACTTCCACCGGCGTCTATAACAACTACGCGCTGATTCCCGTCAACCAGATCATCCCGGTGGACGTGTACGTACCCGGTTGTCCGCCCAGGCCCGAGCAGCTCATCTACGCCCTCATGTTGCTACAGAAGAAGATCGAGGGGCAACGGGGCAGCTTCCGCGAGCTGCTGGAGCGCGGCTGAACCTCCTTTTCGGCTGAAATCCCGACGGCGGAGACCGATAAGAGAGGACGGGTGAGACCTCACCCGGCGTCTGGCCGCCGCTTTGGCGCGGACGCCGAAGGAGGCGCCATGAACATTGATTCGCTGCACTCGGTAGGACAGCCGCTGGCATCAGGAGCGGCGCCGCTGCCGATCGAAAAGCTCTCCGAGCACCGGGAGCTGATCCAGGCCGTGAAGGCGCTGAATGCAGCCGAGCTGTTCGGCCAGAACCAGGAGCTGACCTTCGCAGTGGACCGGGAGACCCGCCGTCCCGTGGTGCGCATCGTGGATCGCAAGACCAACGAGGTGATCCGCCAGATCCCGCCCGAAGTGGTCTTGCGTCTTGCGCAGGATCTCAGCCTGTTGCGGG